>JBAZGW010000038.1:0-13079 GCA_041652635.1 Candidatus Omnitrophota bacterium
GACCCGGATTTTTGCAAGGGGTGCGGTAATTGCGCCGCCGTTTGCCCCAAGCAGGATATCGAAATGGTCAAAGAAGAAAATTAACCGCGGCATCCCTTAAACTGAAAAGGAATAGCTATGAAAGAGTTTGTTGAAGGTTCACACGCAGTCGCGGAGATCGTCCGTCTTTGCAAGCCGGGCGTGGTATCCGCTTATCCGATAACCCCGCAGACGCACATCGTAGAGGATCTGGCCCAGTTCGTTTCCGACGGTAAACTCGCCGCGCAAGCAGTCAACGTGGAATCGGAACATTCCGCCGCGTCGGTGGTCCTGGGGGCTTCCGCCACCGGGGTTCGTTCTTACACGGCGACCAGTTCCCAGGGGTTGTTTTATATGTTCGAAGTGCTTTTTAACATCTCCGGGATGAGGCTGCCGGTGGTGATGACCTGCGCTGCCAGGGCAATTTCGGCGCCGATCAATATCTGGAACGACCACCAGGACGCGGTTTCCCTGCGCGACAGCGGCTGGATACAGCTGCACGCCGAGGATATCCAGGAAGCGGTGGATATGCATTTGATAGCTTATAAACTCGCCGAGAATAAATCGGTGATGCTGCCGGTAATGGTCTGTATGGACGGTTTCATCCTTACTCACGGTATCGAAACGGTGGATATCCCGGAGCAGGCGCTGGTCGACAGTTTTCTTCCTCCGTATGCGGCGCCCTATAAGCTCGACCCGGCCGCTCCGATAACCATGGGCCCGCTGGTGGATCCCGATTCTTATATGGAAACCCGTTACGCTATGCAGGAAACCCATAAGCAGGTATTGGATTTGATCCCCGGGATCACCGCGGAGTTCGCGAAAACCTTCGGCAGGCAGTATAACGGCCTGGTGGAAGGATACCATATCGAGGACGCGGAGCGCGTGATCGTCGCCATCGGCTCGGTCTGCGGCACGATCAAGGAAGTCATAGACGAATTCAGGGCCAAGGGGAAGAAAATAGGTTTGTTGAAAGTTTCCTGTTTGCGTCCTTTTCCGGCTCAGCAGATATACGACGCGCTTAAGGGCGTTGCCAAGGTGGCGGTGATAGACAGGGCGTTGTCCGTGGGGTCGACCGCGCCGCTGGCGTCCGAGGTCAAGGCCGCTTTCTTCGGCAAGAAGAAGGCGCCGTCGGTCATCAGCAGTTTTGTCGTCGGCTTGGGCGGCAGGGATATCACCAAGGATTCGATCAGGGAAGTCGTTAAATTACTCAACGGCAGGGAAAGAAACGGCGAGTTCATAGACCTGAAGCCGGAACTTCTAAAGGAGAGTTATGAATAAGAACCTTTTTGTCTCGGGTCATACCGCCTGCGCGGGATGCGGCCAGTCCATGGCGGCGAGACTTGTCATAGACGCCAGCGGGCCGAACACTATAATCGTCAATAATACCGGCTGTCTGGAAGTGTTTTCCACGAAATATCCGGAATCGGCCTGGGAAGTGCCGTTCATACATTCTCTTTTCGAGAATTGTTCGGCTGTGGCTTCCGGGGTGGAGTCGGCGCTTAAATTCCTGAATAAGAAGGAAGGCATTAACGTTATCGCTCAGGCGGGGGACGGCGGGACCGCCGATATCGGGCTGCAGGCCCTTTCCGGGATGCTGGAACGCGGGCACGATATCCTTTTTGTCTGTTACGATAACGAGGCTTATATGAATACCGGCGTGCAGCGCAGCGGGTTGACGCCTTTCAATTCCAATACCACCACCAGCCCGGCGGGCAGCAAGTCTTTCGGAAATCTCAGGCCGAAAAAGGCGATGCCGGAGATAGCCGTGGCGCACGGGATACCGTATGTCGCGACCGCTTCCGTGGCGTTCCCGCAGGACATTCAGAGAAAAGTAAAGAAGGCCTTTTCCATAAAAGGGCCTAAGTATATGCAGATCCATGTTCCCTGCCCGCTCGGGTGGAGGCACGAATCAGCCCTCACTTTAAGCGTGGCCAAGGCCGCTGTCGACACAGGCCTTTATCCGCTGTTTGAATATGAGAACGGTCAGCTCTCCGCTGTGCGTAAACTCTCACAGGCTAAACCTGTGGAAGAATACCTGAAGATGCAGGGTAGGTTTAAGCACCTTATGGGCGCCGCCGAAGAGATAAAGAAGGTCCAGGAGATTGCCGACGGCAATATCAAGAAGTACGGCCTTAGGGACCAGATCTCCGGGAATTAGCGGAAGGGGGAAGGTTATGGGAAAACAGGCAAGGGCGATAGTTGAAGTCCCGTTGAAGGATCTCGTTAAGGACCTGACAAAAGCGTATGCCGACGAATTGCTGGCGCATTATCTTTAGTGGTATATGGCGCAGATCGTCTGCGGTAAGGCCTACGAGGATATGAAAGAGGCCCTTGAAAAGATATCCAAAGACGAGAAAGAGCACGCGGCCGAGCTGGCAGACCTGATCATAAAACTCGGCGGGGTTCCGATAGCCAACCCTATGGAACTGGAAAAGAACGCCAATGCTCCTTATATTATCCCGCCCAAGAACGGCGCGGATATCAACCGTATGATCCGGATAGTCACGGAAGCGGAGGCCTCGGCGATAGATGTTTACAATAAGATAGCGAAAAAGACGTTCGGTAAGGATCACGTGACTTATCAATTGGTTACGCATATCCTCGCTGAGGAAGTAGAACACGAAGAGATGTTCGAGAACCTTATGGAACGTTAAGAATAAGACCCGGCCCCGGGAATGAGGCCGGGGTAATTTAATCAGGAGGACGAAAATGGCAAAGGTAAGTATTAATGCTTCTGTGTGCGTCGGCTGTGGTTTGTGCGAACAGTTATGTCCGGAAGTGTTTGAAGTTCAGGCTGACGGCGTTGCCCACACTAAAGCGGATACCTGCGATACTCACAATATGAATGAAATAGCGGAGCAGTGCCCTGTGAGCGCTATCAGCGTAGCTTAACGGATAGTAATAAACCCAAAAACCCCGCGTGAGAACGCGGGGTTTTTTTTTGGTGCGCCCGGCAGGGCGCATTTACTTGAAGGTGAAAGTCCTTTACAGGCCTGATAGAAGGAACTGTTAGCCTGACGGCAAGGGTGTCTATCGCGAGGTAGAATCTGAAGGAAGCCGCAGGCAAAACGCTGGCCCGACGAACAGGAACCATATAGAGGCGAACATGCCGGGTAAGGAGGCCAATATCTCTAAAGCCCAAAATCTATCCGGAAGGCATGGGCGTAGATATGGCGGGTATAAGCGGGAAGGTAAGTGCGCATTACCCGGGGAGGTCTGCCCAGAACAACGGGTAGAAGTCAGCAGAAGCCATAGTAAGTCCCGCTGACGGCGGGGACGAAGGGCTGAACGTAAAAAGAAACAAGAGTTCAAAAGGATTGAGACTTTGGTGAGAAAACGGACGCAGACAATGAATGAGGAAAACTCATCGGCCTTAACAGGAAGCACGGGGCGGAACCCCGGAGGTACTGTAGAAGGCGTGTCAAACTTGCCGGGGAAACAGGACATTGAACTATGGGGCGACCTGTTAATGGAGGATGTACTGAGTAGAGAGAACATGGCGCGGGCACTGAAACGGGTCAAGGAGAACAACGGGGCATCAGGAGTTGATGAGATGTCCGTAGTTGACCTTGAATCGTATCTGAAACAGGAGTGGCCGCGTATACGCAAGGAACTGCTGGAAGGACGGTACAAACCTCAGTCGGTGTTGCGGGTAAATATCCCAAAGCCTGACGGAGGCCAACGATCGTTGGGAATACCTACGGTTATTGACCGGCTTATTCAGCAGGCACTACATCAGGTTATAAGTCCGATATTTGAGAAGAGTTTTTCGGAGTCGAGTTATGGTTACCGTCCGGGAAGAAATGCGCAGCAAGCCGTGGAACAAGCGCGGAAGTATGTTGCCTCCGGCCGGCGGTGGGTAGTAGACATCGACCTTGAGAAGTTCTTCGACAGTGTGAACCACGACATCTTGATGGATAGAGTCGAGAGCAAGGTTAAGGACAAACGAATAACCAAACTTATTCGACGCTACCTACAAGCAGGAATCATGAAAAATGGATTAACAATTGCGAGTACGGAAGGAACGCCGCAAGGCGGGCCGTTATCGCCGATGTTATCGAACATCCTTCTTGACGATTTAGATAAAGAGTTGGAAAGAAGGGGAAGCGCGTTTTGCCGGTATGCGGATGACTGTAATATTTATGTGCATTCGCAAAGAGCGGGAGAACGGGTTAGGGAATCCGTGACAAGATACCTGATGGAGACGCTTAATCTAAAGGTGAACGAAAAGAAGAGCGCCGTAGACCGGCCGTGGAAAAGGAAGTTCCTTGGTTATACCGTGACAATGGATAAAGTGACGCGGCTGAGAGTATCAGAGCGTTCAATTAAGCGGTTTAAGGACAAACTAAGGGATATTTTCCGCGGCGGGCGGGGATGTAACATCAGCAGAGTTATCAAAGAGAAGCTAAACCCTGTGATACGGGGATGGAAGAATTATTTCCGATTATCGCAAGTTAAGTGGATATTTGAAGAACTCGGTGGATGGATACGGCGTAAGCTTCGAGTTATCCTTTGGCGTCAAATGAAACGTGGTAGGACACGGGCGAAAAGGCTGATGTTGTATGGCTTAAACGGAAAGCGCGCCTGGATGTCGGCGTATAACGGACGTGGGCCTTGGTGGAACGCCGGATCTTCGCATATGAATGAAGCGTATCCGGTGAAATACTTCCGAACTCTTGGGTTAGTAGACCTTGTAACAGGGAACTCGTAACAACACTTTTTACGAACCGCCGTATACGGAACCGTACGTACGGTGGTGTGAAAGGACGGCGGGGGCAATCCCGCCTCCTACTCGATCCTACTCTCCCACCGAGAAACAGTCACAATAGACCACTTTCGTCATGCGTCCTTAGTATGGACTATCACCATGGACTGTTTCTTCAATTAACGGTTGACAAAGAAGCAAAACAAAAATATACTCAAAGTTGAAAGTTTAAAGGCTTTCATTCCCATCCAGTCGGCCGGAGCGCGCTTAAAAGCCCGGGTTGGGGGGAGATAAAGCCTTTTTATTTTGTATAAACAGTCTAACCGGGATTTTCTATGGGGCTGCTTAAGATAGATAAAAAGAAAAATCACGGTTATACTCAGCAAAAACCGCAAGTCTTAGATTTTGATTTCGTAAACTGTCCCAAAGAAGTCCTTTTTGAGAAACTGCATACGTCGGAGAAAGGACTTTCCGAACAGCAGGTTCTCGACCGCCTCCAGGAATACGGGCTCAATGAGCCCGCCCGAAAAAAGAAACGTACCGTCCTGATACAAATACTTTCCAAGTTCATCAATCCTCTGGTTATCGTGCTGTTGATCATCGGCGCTTTCTCCCTCTTTTTCGGGGAGAAGATCAGCGCGTTGCTGGTGGCTTTGATGGCCGTAATGAGCGTTCTGCTTTCTTTTATACAGGAATACCGCGCCGGGAAAGAGGCCGACAGGCTCAGCGAAATGGTTCGCGCCACGGCCACCGTTTACAGGAACGGCAGGCCGAAAGAGATCAAGATCAGGGAACTGGTCCCGGGAGACCTCGTGGATCTTTTCGCCGGCGATATGATCCCCGCGGACCTGCGGATCATTTCCTGCAAAGACCTGTTCATTAACCAGGCTTCTTTGACCGGGGAGTCATTCCCCATAGAAAAGACCTCCGGCGTTGCCGCCGGCAAGGGGAATTCGGCGTCCGAATTGAATAATATCGTTTTTATGGGCTCCAGCGTAGTCAGCGGCACCGCGTTGGGCGTGGTCTTCAAGACCGGTATCTCCACCAAGTTCGGAGAAATGTCGCGCAGGCTGGCAACGATGAGGGTTGAGACGAGCTTTGATAAAGGCGTGCACAGTTTTACCTGGCTGATGATCCGCGCGATGTTCTTTATGGTGATGTTCATTTTTGCCGTTAACGCCCTGCGGCGCGGCAGTTTCATCGAATCATTGCTTTTTTCCCTGGGGGTGGCGGTAGGGTTGACCCCGGAAATGCTCCCGATGATCGTGGCGATAAACCTTTCCAAGGGCGCGATCGCTATGTCCAAGAAGGACGTGATCGTAAAACGCCTCAATTCCATCCAGAACTTCGGGGCGATGGATATTATCTGCACGGATAAGACCGGCACTCTGACTATGGATAAGATCGTCCTGGAAAAGCATTGCGATGTGGTCAGGAAAGAGGATGATGGTGTCCTGCGTTTCGCCTATATCAATAGCTATTATCAGACCGGATTGAAGAATTTGCTGGACCGGGCGATACTGAAACACGGGAAACTGCTTGTGCGTCAATACAGGAAAGTGGACGAGGTCCCATTCGATTTCTCCCGCAGGATAATGTCGGTGGTCGTGGAGATCGACGGCATACACAGGTTGATCTCCAAAGGGGCGCCGGAAGAGATATTCAAGCGTTGTTCGCGGTATGAACTGGACGGCGAACTTATGGAAATGGACCCGTTGATACTTTCCGACCTTAAAGAGGAATATGATAACTTAAGCGCCGACGGTTTTAGGGTGCTGGCTATAGCGCATAAAGATATCGCGGAGAGAAAAGAGGCTTATTCCCGTGACGACGAGAAAGATATGATACTTGCCGGTTACGTCGCTTTTCTCGATCCGCCAAAGCCGAGCGCCAGGCGGGCGATCATCGCCTTGAAGAAACTGGGCGTAGATTTCAAGGTGTTGACCGGCGATAACGAAATGGTAACTAAGAAGATATGCAGTGAAGTGGGCCTGGACGTTCACGGCCTGGTGACCGGCGACCAGGTCGACAAGGCCGACGATACGCAGCTGCAGTCGCTGGTAAAGACAACCAACGTCTTTGCCAGGCTTTCTCCTCTGCAAAAAGAGCGCATCATCACCGCGCTGCACAAGAATAAACATATCGTGGGTTATCTCGGCGACGGCATCAACGATGCCCCGGCCCTGAAGGCTTCCGATGTCGGGATATCGGTGAATAACGCGGTGGACATCGCCAAAGAATCCGCGGATATTATCCTGCTTAAGAAAAGCCTGATGGTCCTGGAGGACGGCGTCATCGAGGGCAGACGGACTTTCGGGAATATCGTAAAATACATCAAGATGGGCTCCAGTTCCAACTTCGGCAATATGCTCAGTATGACCGGCGGCAGTCTTTTTCTGCCTTTTCTGCCGATGCTGCCTATTCAGATATTGCTGAACAATTTTCTTTACGACCTTTCCCAGGTGGCTATCCCGACCGATGAAGTGGATAAAGAATACCTGCGTCAGCCGCGTCCCTGGAGAGTGGATTATATAAAGAAATTCATGCTCATCATCGGTCCGATAAGTTCCATATACGATTTCCTCACTTACGGGGTAATGCTTTTTATTTTTCACGCCGACGCCAGGTTATTCCATACCGGCTGGTTCATTGAATCGCTCTGCACGCAAACGCTTGTTATTTATGTGATCAGGACCGGAAAGATACCTTTTGTGGAGAGCAGGCCCAGCGCTCTCCTGGTCTTGACCTCCATAGTTATTATCACCGCCGGGATAATCATCCCCTTTACCCCTCTGGCAGGACCGTTCGGTTTCACGGCTCCGCCGCCGGCATACTTCGCTGTATTGTTTGTTATGGTGCTGACTTATCTATTGCTGGTTCAAGTGGTCAAAACCTGGTTTATAAAGAAGTTCGGGCATGATTGAGATAAATTATTGTTATGAAGCACGAAGCAGGAGGCAAGAAGGACGAGAAACACGAGGCACGATGGACGAGGCATGAAGGACGAGAAATACGGAGGGACGAAAGAAAAACGAAGGATGAAGCACGCGGGATGAAGGACGTAATGAAGAACAAGACACGAAAGATAAGAAATGATGTGCGGGATGCGTTATCCTTCATGTTTCATGCCTCGTGCTTCGGTATTCAGCCCTGGGATCACGGGGACAGAATACTTGATTAAAAGCGGGTGCCGGGTTTTTGGTTCTGGGGAAAGCGCCAAGAATTAACAGTCTGCTGAAAAACCCTATTCTCGTCATCCTGAGCGAAGCGAAGGATCTCATCTCCGTCGGAGATTCTTCGGCCTTCGGCCTCAGAATGACGCAATTGAGACTTTTTCAGCAGACTGTTAAGTCTTTTGATATTCGGATGCGGTTAAGATACTCTTATTTTAGTCTTGCCGAAATATCATAAGGTTGGATTTAGTCCGTTACCGATCTTAAAACCCGGTTGTCGTTTGTCGGTTACGATACCGTATCGTCAATCGTCTTGCGTTTAACGGTTTGAAAGACGTAACCGTGACCGAAAACCGATCGGGCTTCGTTACCGTTGCCGTTACCGATTTTATTGTGTATATGAAGAAATTCTTTATTCTCCTACGCAGAAGACCACGGGATGAATACGCGTGATGAACGGAAAGGATTACTACATAAAGAGCGGGACTGCTTCGGAGGAATTTCGCTCAAATAGCAGAGAAACCCCGGGCGCCTGTCCTGAGCAAGGTCGAAGGATCAGCCCGGGTAGCTTTATTGGCGGTAATCTGTTTAAAACGGCTAAAGGCCGCAAGGACGGGGAAATATTCGACGCCCTTTTTGTTTCTTCCGGGGTAAAGATAGAGCGGATTATTTCTTTAGGCCAGACTACCGCGCCCGGTAAATGGTTGAAACAGAGCAGGGACGAATGGGTATTGTTATTGAAAGGGGCGGCGCGCCTGAAGATCGGCGATGACATCCTGCGCGTTAAAAGAGGCGATTATCTTTTTATTCCCGCGGATCTGCGGCACCGGGTGGAATGGACGCGTCCCGCGAAAGAGACGGTCTGGCTTGCCGTGTACTTAAAGAACGGCCGGGGCCTTAAAACCCGTGAGAACCGGAAAAAATAATGAGATGAAAATGTATAAGATTAAAAAGGATTTCTTATTCTCCTACGCAGAAAACCACAGGCTTAAGCCTATGGTTGAATGTGCAGGTGAATGGAAAGGTATCACTGCACAAAGGGGTGGGACTGCTTCGGAGGAATTTCGCTCAAATAGCAGAGAAACCCCGGGCGCCTGTCCTGAGCAAAGTCGAAGGATTAGCCCGGGGAGCTTCATTTTACTTCTGTCGTTCTTGCTGCTTCTGCAGGCGGGTTGTATTTCTCTTCGTCAGGCTGACAAAACCGTTTGTCAGTTCTCTTCAATGGACGCATTTCAATCCGGAGCTTATCAAGGGTGGGTGAAATACGGGAGTATAGCTAAATCCGGGGATTTTGGCATCGGCACGGTAGACCGTCTGGACGGGGAGATGATCGCGCTGGACGGGCGTTTCTACCGGATCAAATCCGACGGGAGCGTAAACGTTATCTCGCCGGGCACACTTTCGCCTTTTGCCACCGTAACCTTTTTTAAGCCGGATAGGGATTTTACGGCCGGTCAATTCAGCGATTACGCCGGGTTAGCCGCTTTTTTAGACGGCATCCTTCCCGATAAAGAGGCGCTGTATGCGATACGCGTGGATGGGGATTTCCTGCTAATGAAGACGCGCAGTCCGCGCGCGCAGTCAAAACCGTATCCGGCGCTTGAAGAAGCCCTGCGGGGCCAATCCGTTTTTCTTCTTAAGGACGTCACCGGCAGTATGGTGGGGTTTCGTTTCCCTGAATCCTGCCGTGGGGTGAATAAACCGGGATATCATTTTCATTTTCTTTCCGGCGACAAACATTCCGGCGGTCACGTCTTGGAGCTTTCCTTTAGCGGCGGCAAAGTGCGCGTCTCCCGTATTTATAACCTTTCTCTTAAAATTCCCGTTTCCAAATGAAGCTCTCTTGGCTAATCCTTCGACGGAATTTATTCTGAGCGGATTCGACTTCGCTCACCATTAAAACTTGTCGAAGGGCTCATGATAAGTGCCCGGGGTTTCTCTGCTATTTGAGCGAAATTTCTCCGAAGCAGTCCTTCTCTTTTTATACCTTTCCGTTCACCCTGCGTATTTATCTTCGCACAAGCGAATACCCGGCCTTCCGATTGGCCAGGGTGCAACCACCTTAAAAACCCGTGCGGTCTTCTGCGTAGGAGAATAAGATTAAATCCGGATATTGTAAGTCTTACCTATATATATATGATTCTGTAGCCGGTTAGGTTGGAATTACTTTAATCGGCGTTTTCTTTGCAGGGTGGGGCTATCCCGGCGTTTTAGCCGGAACAGACGGTAAATGAAATCAAAAGCTGCTTTATTGTAAAACGCGGTGGAATAGACAGTTAAGTCATAATTACTCCATTGATCAGCGGCATTTTTGTTTTTAGAGTAACTTTCCTGCGCTTAGCTTTGTCTAATTATCAAACGGGGATAAGAAATTACAAGCTTATTCTATGGAAGTCGGGCAGCAAAGATGTATTTTAGCTCTTTTGTAAAGTTAATCAAAAGTTAGTTAACTTTTCTGTGTAAAACAGAGAAGCTTTTATTTTAACAGCTTTTTAAGCAGTTTTATAAAGTTAACCATCCCAGGGTCGCGTAAAGACACAAACGGCGAGGTGAATATGAAAAAAAGAACTTTATGGTTGCTGTCAGCGTTGGTGTTGGTCAGTCTCGGTTTCTCTATGAGTTACGCTGGAGACCCGGGAGAGAACGGTGACCCGACCAAAGAGGTTATGGACCAGTCCTCCGATGGCCTGAAAAAGGCTTGGAAGAAAGCAAGTGCGGCAATAGATCCTAATACCGCTGCCAGCCAGGAAGCCGCGGATAAAGTAGGGAAGACCCAGGAGTCTTCTAAACAAAAAGATCAGCAGGATAAGCAAGACAATTCCGCCGGACAGCATAATAACGGCGGGGGAACGCGCGGGAACGGGATGGCGATGTCCGGCGGCCAGAGTATGGGTATGGGCGGCGGCATGAGTATGGGCGGGATGGGAATGGGCGGCGGCCGCGGGATGCGCGGAGGAATGTTCTTCCCCGGCGGCGGTATGGGCGGATATGGCGGCGGTTCTAACCGGCAGCCGGGTACAGGCGGAGGCGACAGCACTACTACCCAGGAACCTACCGGCGGCGATACTACAGGTGGAGATGACACCACTACCGCGGAACCCACCGAATCCGCTGAGTTGAATACTTTGATAGAAAAGTACACGAGCGCTACCGATCAGGAAACCGCCAGGGCGGCTTTAAGCGATATCGTGGAACTGGTAAAATCAGACTCCTCACTTGAAGAGGCTTTCATAGATTATTTCAATCTCACCGGCACGGCGCTGGAGATATGGGATACATATAATGTGCTGGTAACCAATTCCGAAAGCGGCACCGATTTTACGCAAACGCAGTTAAGCGAAATAGCGGAGGTTTTGGCTTCGCTGCCTTCCGAGGACGTGGCTTTGATCAGCGTTGTAACTACGACCACGGCTTCCGAGGGTTCGAGCGACTCTTTGCTTGGGTTCACTTATACCGATACCGATAACGGCACGGTGGTCATAAATACTTCAAGCTCTTACATCTCCACGGCGTCTGACGGACTGCAGACTTTTGCCGGCACTCTTTCCCATGAGATCGGCCACAGGGTGCAGTATTCGTTATCCGCTACGGATTCGGCTGCGTTCACTGCCTTGCACGAGGCTTCCGGGACGGACGTTGAGAATTACGCCAGCAGTTACGGGATGACCGAGTACAGTTCGAGCGATCCAGGTTACGAGGATTTCGCCACGATGTACGAGGCTTGGTGCACGGATTCCGAAACCCTGATCGCCAGGGCCGAGAGCCAGGCTGCGTCCGGCTCGACCATTCTGCTGGAAAAAGTAGAATTTATGGCTAAACTCTTCGCGCATACCGGGTCTGACGGCAATACCTACACCTATATCTATACCACCGACAGCAGCGGCAACGTAAGCCGGACCGAGGTGCTTTTAGGCAGCGACGGCCTGCCGGTGACAAGTTGAGAATTGTAATCGTAAGTGCGACAAGAAATAAATAAAAAAGCTTCATAGATCGAAAAAAACTGTTACTTTGTAAGTGACGAACAAACAAAGAACAGGAGATCTATGAAGCCAAAAGATTGTATCACGAAGAGGAAAGAATATACACATTTAAAAGAAAGAGATCGATATAAGATCGAAGTGTTGTTGGAGGGGAAGAAAAAAGCGGAAGAGATAGCCGGGCTTCTGAGACGTGATCGATCAACGATTTATCGAGAGATTAAACGAGGCAGGATCAGGCGGCTGCAAAGTGATTTGAGCGAGAAAGAGCAATATCGGGCGAATGTAGCGCAGGCAGATTACGAAAGACAGTGCCGGAATAAAGAGCGTTCATTAAAGATCGGTAAAGATAAACGGTTAGAAGAGTATCTTAGGGTAAAACTGATAGAAGAACAGTATTCGCCGGATGCGATTCTTGGAGAAATAAAGGTTCGCGGATTAAAATTTGAAGGTATTATATGTACGAAGACGTTATATAACTATATAGATGCGGGAATTTTTTCAGGAATAAGCAACAAAGATTTGTGGGAAAAAAGGAAAAAGAAGAGACGAAGATATAAAAAGCTTGGGCGGATAAGTTCCCGGAATAGATTATGCCGTAGTATTGAAGAACGGCCTCAGGCAATCAATAACCGCGTAGGGTATGGGCATTGGGAAGGAGACAGCGTAAAAGGGCGGCTGGGGACTAAAACGAGCTTGTTTACGCTGACCGAGAGAAAGACCAGGGAAGAAATCATAATCAAGGTGGAACAGGCGACGCAGGAGGCCATAAAAGAGGCTATCGACGGGCTGGAGAAGGAATACGGCGGTTGGTTTAAGATAAAGTTCAAGTCGATAACGTTTGATAATGGAGTTGAGTTCTTGGACTGGAGAACCTTGGAAGTAAGTGTGTCGGGAGAGGAAGAACGAAGGACGACGATATATTTTGCGCATTCGTATAGTTCATGGGAACGGGGAACGAATGAGAATCAGAACCGTATGATCAGGCGTTTTATTCCTAAGGGGACCGATATTGCGGATGTTAGTGGAAAAGAGATTACAATAATACAGGATTGGATGAATAATTATCCACGAAAAATCCTGGGATACAAGACAGCAAACCAAGCGGCGAAGGATTGCTTGCAAAGTAACAATATGGTCTAAAGCTTGATTTTGTCGCACTTAGAGTTACAATTCACCCTTCTTTTCCCATTCTCGTTTTAT
>JBAZGW010000039.1:0-12750 GCA_041652635.1 Candidatus Omnitrophota bacterium
CAACGACAAGGTCTTCCTGGCAAATACCTTTTTTCATGAAGCCGCCCATGCGATATTCTTTTATTTGAAATGTGTATCTGGAGGTGCCGTAAATCTGGGCGTTTCCCGGAAGACGGACAAACACGCAGCTGAAAGGAAGGTATCCGGGGATGACGTGGTTAACTATTTCAAGAATTCGCCTGTGCACGCATATCTGCGGCAGGATCCGCTCTATAAAGATTATTACGACGCGCGGGGTAATATAAGACCGGAGTATTTGAATCTTGCGGTATCGGAAGCGTTCGCCTATACGCTGGAAGCGGTGTTGTCATTGAGCGGTTATAACGCGATCAGGGCTCCGGTGAGCTGGGAGGACGTGGAGTTCCTCGTAGCCAAAGGTTTTCTGCCGGATTTATTCTTTCCCGAAGGTTTCCTGGAAAAATACGATATGCCGAAGCAGACCGTGCTTTCTCAGGAATTTTATTATGCGCTCAGCGGGTACCTTTATGCCGCCGGCCGGAAAGAGGAAGCGTTCGCGTTGTTCGACCGGATATCCGTGAGGTTGCCGCAGAAAGCGGCCGGCTATTTGATTTTTTTGGCTAAAAATGAAGGAAATAGTGTTTTTCAGACGTTCCTTGAACGGGCGCTGGATAAAGGTTATCTGCGGGCGAAAGAGAGCGCGGCGATATTCCTGGGATTGCCGGAAGCCCTGTTGAATATTTATATTCTGTCGCTGCGATCGGCAAATGAAGAGAGCGCGGAGCGGGTATGGAGTTTATTCCTGCGAGAGGCCTCAAAAACCCCGCCGGCGCTTATCGGCATGATCTCAGCGGAACTGCCTTATGAGGTGAACGGCAGGATACTCTCGGCATTCATTGTGCTTTCTGATGAAAATCAGCGCGCCGACGCGCAAAGCGGTCTCTTCCGGGAGCATTTTGCCGATAACGATGGTTCAAGGTTTTTGATAATAAAAGCGATCCGGGAAAAATCCCCGGAGCCGCTGCGGTTGTTGACGAATAACGGCAGCGGTGCTGCCGGCGGTAAGTCCGCCGCCATATTCCGGAGTTACTTTACCAATGATGGAGGTGCGGCTGCGGCGGAGGCGGGATACGCGAGGATTGAAGATAAAGGCATGCCTTTTGAGGAGGCAAGGTTATATAAAGGGCTTGCCGTTGAGAGGGACTATCGTAAACAGGCGGTGATCGCCGGGACACTGGGAATAGTTATAGCGCCGTTTTCCGAAGACGTCTACCGTTTACTGCACCCGTTGTATGTCGCCTATGACATGGCGGTAAAACGGCAGATAAATCCTTCCAGCCGCAGGACAAATGGAATATATTACGGCGCCGGAGTAGACGTTTCGAATTTTCTTCTTTCCACCAACGCCGCGCACGGCGATTTTATAGCTTATTACAACAGCGCCCTGACTGTCCAGGAATTGGAGAATATCCGTCATTACGATATGAACGGCCGTTCTGAAGATCAATCGGAAAAACAGAATGATTATCTGAAGTGGAAATCCAGGCTGGGCTTCGGAGCAGGCAAAAGGCTGGAGAAGAAAGAGGATATCGCGGCTAATCTGGCCTTGGAATTGAAAATGCTGGGGGTTGACCTTTCACGGGTGTCCGCAGGGAAAGATTCAAGAGACTGCCCGGAAATACGTTTTTATTGGGCCTATCCCGGAGAAATGGAGAGAGAATACAGAGTATCTTTTATCGATAAGAGCGAAGTGGAAAATACGGAGGTTTTGTATGGAACCTACGATGTGTATTATCAGAAAGCGGGCATGGAGATTCCGTACGGTTATCGTTCGTTCCCGGGCCGTCCGAGTTTTTTACTGAAGATATACGAACATATGGTGCCCGGAAGCTGGTTCATTACCGATGATTACGCCCAGAAAGTAAAGATAGCGGATCTATCGAGTGAATTCCCTTTGCCGTTCCCCACAGTCCCGGTAGAGGTCAATCGGATGGTAAGGGATTCCATCCTGGAAATACATAAAGAGAGTTCATCTTTATATATAAGCGATCCCGTGGCCTGGAGTTATGGCTGGGATATGCGCATGCGCCGGGTCCCGGAAAACAAACCGTTTTTGAATATGGACGGCGGCAAAAATACGGATTTGGCCGGCACTCAGCCCTGGACGGGAAGGATAACGGACGTGACGGGCAATAAGTTTTTACGGAATAATCCGTATTTCCTCGCTTTGGCGGCAAAATCAGTGCCTCAACTGCCGAATTCAGGGTTGTTGGGTATCGGGGGGGAAAACTATAACAAGCTCAGGAGGAACAGTAACCCTTTGTATCTGATGACTAAAGATATAGACCACCGGAGAGACCTGCCTGCCGGATATGCGACGGTATCCGGGTTGCGTAAGCCGCGTATCACTACGCGGCATCTGCCGTCCCATCTCTCGGAAGTCCCGAGAGTAGAGCTGTTTCTGCCGGATAAGGACATATTTCTTACCAGTAACGCTTATAACGGCTCCCAGGGGTGCGTGAAATTAGGCGTCCTTGCGACTGGAGAGCCGGTCGCCTTAAAAGCATATTTTTCCGGGGATATAAGCGTTAAGGAATCGATGGATAGATTGCTGGAAAGTTATAGAGTTGGGCAGATAGCCGATGACCTGGGGATAGGGCCGTGTATGCACGGTCTCTTTGAGGACGATATCGGCACACTCTGGATGGTGATGGATATTGTGCCGGGAGATTTTCCTCCGGGAGCCGGTGAATTCATTAAGGCTTGGAGCATAGAAGAATTCATTGAAATAAACGAAAGGCTTGAAAAAGCGGGTTGGATCACGGATGATTTTCAATATTACATTACTCCTAACGGACACGTTGTCGTGATAGACACGTATTTTATGGCTGAGGATATATTGCCGGGCATAGAATTGTTTTCATCGGAATTAGCCGGATTCTTGAAATACGCCGGAGATGACGTGAGGGAACAATTCGCGGGATTGACCCGGGGGGCGGTAATCAAGGATAAAGACGGAGGAGACGCTGATCTATCCATAGTTCCGGCAACGTCCGGCATAAATGAGCCGGCCGGGCACCTTTTAAATCAGGATGCGAAAGGCGGGATTGATTTTCGAAGTCTGCCGGTAACGGCACAAAACGCCGATGTTTCAGTGAAAATGATATTGCCTTCGCGGCCTGCGGCGGTTATCCCGGAGGCGGAACTCGTTAAGGAGTGGAACGTTATCAGGGATCTGATCAGCTCCGGGAATATCCCGGCGGCAAAAAAAATAAGGGATTATTGGATATCTGCCGGCGGTAACGGCTCCGGAGAAAAAGAGAGAGTGCTGCGCTGCGTTATGGAAATAATGCGTATGGAGGAGGAATGCGCCGTGCCATGCGAGCAGGGTTTATTGGAACTCTTAGGGGCGTTGGAATCAGGTGTTTAAAAGTCAAAGACGGCGGTAGTGTTGAATTAGTTAAAAAAGAGGCGTTTGCGCTATCCGGCGGTTTGTTTATCAGCCATAAGCGATCCTTGCCTTGAGCAAACGCCTTTTTTATTGCTTTTTAGTAGGACATTTAGTATAATCGGTTCTATTGTAACTTTAGGACAGATGTCCTATGAGGAGGGAGTATGGTCCGGCTCGGCGACGACAATGACAGGATAACGAAAATAATGCGCGCGGCGGGGATTTCTCGTTCGGAACTGGCCAGGCGGCTCGGCGTCAGCTATAAGACTGTTTATCGCTGGCTGGACAGGGGCGTTAAACCGCATCCGGCGCAGCGCAGGGAACTGGAACGTATTTTTCGTGAGTTCGTGGATCTGCCGGGTGAGCTTTATGCCCGCAGGAAAGAATTCATTCCCCTTTTGCGGGAGGTCAGGGGCAATGCGGCATTGAAAGAAAAGTTCATTATTGAGGCCGCGTATCATTCCGGGGCGTTATCCGGAAGCAGGATGACCAGGGAAGATCTGCGTTGTATTTTTGCCGGCAGTAAACCGCGCGCCAGGGAGTTGAAGGAGATACTGGAAAGCCTGAATTTGTTGAATGCCGCGCGTTTTATGCTGGAGAATTCGCGTCCGGGTTTTAGGGCAGGGCGCGGATATGTCTTGAAACTTAATGAGATTGTAATGTATAATTTCACGAATCGGATGCCCGGCAAATTCAGGGCCCCCGGTGCCTTCGAGCCCGAGTTCCAGCTGCGCTTGAACCGCCTTTTGAGAATGTTAAGCGCGGTTTCTGTCGACCCGGTTAGGGAGGCCGCGCGTTGTTACGCGGAATTTATTGCCGTAAGGCCGTTTTGCGGCGGTAATGCCAGAGTGGCGCGGCTGCTTATGGATACGCGTTTGTTGTCCTGCGGACTGCCTCCGGTGATGGTTCCCTTGGAGGAGAAAGAGACGTTTTCGGATATAGTCGAACGCGTCCTCAGCGGTGATGTTGAAAAATTGTCGAAGTTCATTTGCGAGTGCGCGATGAGAACAGCCGGTTTTCTCGGCGTGGTTAAAATGCCCGCGGGGGGTGATCTTGGAAGAACGTGATTATTCAAAGTGGTACGCGGGTGTTTATCCGGAATTGACCGGCAGAGGGTTATGGCTGCGGGGGGGCGAGATCAATACCCTGCCCCAAGAAGAATCTTCGCGCCGGCCTTTTCGCGCGCTTTTCTGCCGCCTTTCCACTTACGCGGATACGGCCGCGTCTTTTACGCATTCTTTTCTTTACGAAATAGCCGCATCCATCCCCGAAGTCTTCCCCGATTTGGCTTATCTGCCGCCCGCGCAGGACGCGCGGATATTTTTTCGGGACGAAGTCCCCTGGCTTATCGGCACGCAAACTAAATACGGGCCGGATAAATTCCAGCTGATAGGTTTTTCTAATTCGATTATCCAGGAGTTGGTCAATCTGCCGCAATTCCTGCGCAACAGCGGTATTCCTTTGAGCCGCGGGGAGCGCCTGAAGAAACCGGAAATACCTTTGATTATTCTGGGCGGCGCCAGCGCCGCGTTTACCTCGGCGCTCTTGGGGCAGGATTCCTGGGTGGACGGTATATTCGTCGGGGATAATCCTCAGGATGTCAAGGCGCTGTTGGAATGTTGCCGCGCGGGATATGCCGCCGGAAAAAACAAACCGGAGATATTGCGCGAAATGTCGCTGGTGAACGGTTTTTTTCTTTCGGACGCCCTTCCTTCGGCCGGTAGCGCGCGGCCCCGAGTCCGGGAAGAAGTTCTGTTGCCGGAGAAAGGAGTGGTTTCTTATTGTGAGGAGGAGATAGGCACCGGTTATCTGCCGTTGAGCCGCGGGTGCAGAAGTATGTGTTCTTTTTGCGCGGAAAGCTGGCTGCGTAAACCTTTTCAGCAATATCCGGTATCGATACTCATACGTTCGGCGCTGCGGATGAAAACCGAGATGGGGCTGGAAAAGATCGATCTGTTCGGTTTTAACGTCAGCGACCATCTGGGGTTTTACGGTATTTTAAGCGGGCTGTCTGAGATCTTTCGCAGTGTGAGCATAAAGAGCCAGCGTTTCGATGTGCTGGGAAGGGAACCGTTGCTTATCGAGTATGAGTCTGCCGCCGGTAAGAGCGTTTACAGCTGTGGGCTGGAAGGGATATCTTCCCGTCTAAGGCATTTCTTGAATAAAGACCTGGATGAAAAGCATCTTCGTTCCGGGTTCGAGTTGATCTTAGGTTCCAAGGCCAGGCAGTTGAAGATATTCCTGTTGGCCACAGGGCTGGAAGAGGAAGAGGATTTTAAAGAATTCGGGATATTTCTTGCCGGTTTGAAACAGCAGATGAAGCGTTTTTCTTCCTGCACGCGCGTGGTGCTTTCGCTTACTCCCCTGGTAAGGTTTCCCTGGACGCCGTTGGAATTCGACAGCGCGCTAGGCCTGCACGGGAATTGCCGGGCGATAAGCGCGCGTATCGCCGAACTGGCCGAAGAGCAGCATTTTGAATTCAGGCAGTCGATGTCCGCGCAGGAATGGCTCCTGTCGCAGGTGCTTGCCAGGGCGCCGGACGCCAGGGTAAGCGTGGCGTTGCTTACGGCCGCGGATAATACGGGTTTTGTGTATCATCACGGCACAGGCACGGAATTCATTCCGGCATTTATTTCGGCTTTACGCGAATCCGGACTGGAAGAAGGAGTTCTATTGAGCGGTTTTGACTTGGAGCAGAGCCGGTTAAAATCCTGGGCGGGATTGGATACGGGGGTAAAAAGGGAATTGCTTTGGGACATTTACCGTGAATGTTTAAGGGGCGGATCTCTTGGGGCGGGAAAGCGCGTTCCAAGGGCAGGCGGCTGTCCGGGGCAATTACGTTTGAAGCCCCCTGAAGGCGGTTTGGACGATTATCTGGACCTTATAAAGGAACAGCGTTCCGCCGAGAAAGCCGTCGTTTTCCGGGTGGATTTTGCGGAGCGCGCGCGGGGAGTCCCGGCGCATTACCGCGGCCTGGTTTTGGCGAGAGCCTTGATGAAGGCTGAGCCGAGGCTGGCGCCTTATTTTAGAAGGTATATTTCTTCTCTTTGGCCGGAGAGCGAAGGCTTATGCTGGGTTACCGGAGCGGATATTGTTAGTTTGGGCTGGGGTAAGCAAGCGGATCAGTATTGGCGGGAAGGCAAATGTTCTTCGGATTTGATCGCGCGGGTGAACGCGGAATTAGGCAATTGGGGTGTTTTTCGCGGCGTGCTGCCTGCCGGGCCGGAGAAAGAATTTAGTTTATCGATTGAATCGCCTTTTGAGTTCCAGCCGTTGGAGTATTTTAAAGAACACGGGGTGAAATACGAGATGCGTAAGGAAGCGGAGGGCGCATACAGGATTTTTCTGCAGGGCGATTCCCGCAAGAAAGATGTGGTCAGGGAACTCTTTTATAAAGTGACATCCGGTAACGTTCAGACTCAGTTGTCGCTTATCCCCGGAAAAAAGTTGGATTTGAACGAGTTCCTCTTCGCGGTATTTCTCATTTTAGATAAGAAGAACCTGCCGTTTATACATGTTAAGGCGGAGGCAGTATAAAAGGTGGGCCCTGAGAAAAGAAACGAAGCATGAGGCGCGAAGGGCGAGGGACGCGGTTAAACTGTAAAAAGAGTCCGCAATTAATCGGAGCGCAGAATTCCCGAAAGCAGAGATAATGTTCGTCTTTCGGTAAGGGGTGCGATACCTGTATTTTAGTCTCGCCAATCTTTAGTGGCGGACGTTTCGTCAGTCGTCAAGCGAAGTCCGGCAAAGTCCCAGTGACGGAAGGTTACGGCTTTGAAACGTTACCGTGACCCAATGCCGATACGGGCTGCGTTACCATAGCCGTTGCCGGTATTTTACGGCGGGTAATAATCCAGGAAAGAAACCCCGCCCTTCGACAAGTTTTAATGGAGAGCAAAGTCGAATACGCTCAGGATAAACTTCGCCGAAGGATTAGCCCGTGGAGTATTCATTCGATATACCTGTAATGATAATTAGTGGATCAAAAGATGCGCTATTAAGCGAGGTTTTTCTCTCTTGATCAGTTTATCCTCTTGATTTTCTAACTCGGAAGCTGTTCCTGAATGTTTTGTTTGTCTGAATAATCTCTTTGCCCGTTCGTAGTTCGATGTTATACTAAAAACGTGAACTCCAGAGGAACTTTGATCCTAACGGGGTCCGGCGTGTTATTATCGCCGGAGGGTGTTATGAATGGTCGGGCCGCCATTCCTGATTTCCGGGAAGGCGGTTTTTTGTTTGTCAGTCACCGCGTTCCATCGGTTTTCTGTGCAATTGACAGGAGAGTGTTATGAAACGAATTCTACTTTTTATTATTCCGCTTTTGATCATCGCCTCCCTGGTCTTTACTATCTTCGGGATAATGCAGATACGTTTTACCGAGGATAAACTGATGGATGACCTGCAGAGAAAAGCCAGGACAGTGGCCGAAAGTGTTGAACTCTCGGCAAAATTCATCCTTCAGAACAAGGATATGATGCTCGCCGGCAGGTTGGTGGAGAGCTTTCAGAAGAGGGACCGTCTGCAGGGATGCGTTCTCTACGACAGCGAAGGGGAAGTGCTGGCGGTCACAAAGAGGATCAGGGAATGGCCGGGCAGGGAGAGAGACAATCTTAAAGGTATACTCGCCGCCGGTTCGGCGCGCGGCAGTCTGCGGACTTACGGGGAATATACGGCATACAGTTATGTCCAGCCTGTATTCGCGGAAAACGGCCAGCCTTTGGGCCTTGTGGAAGTGGTTTACGATACTTCTTATCTTTTGACTACTTTGGCGGAGATGTGGCGGAGAGTAAGTTTAACCTTGATCATTCTGCTTTCGCTGATCGCTTTCTCCGCGTTCCTTATCCAGAGGCAGATTTACATAATTCCCGTGAGGCGGTTGACGCGTTGGTTCCATCATTTTCAGCGGGGGGATATAGATAAACTGCGTCCTTTCGAAGAAAAAGGTGAATTCGGCAGGCTGGTCAGCGAGGTTGAACAGGTGGCTTTGAGCTTGCGCGTAGCCAGGAAGGTGGTCTCCGAGGAGGCCCAGGTGCGGGTGAGGAACGATGAACTTTGGACAGAGAAGAAACTCCATGATCTCGTCCAGGCTAAACTGGGAGAGAATGCCTTGTTCGTGGTTTCCAACAGGGAGCCGTTTATGCATGTCGGCGAAGGGGATAAGGGCGTGGTGCGCTGCCTGCGTCCGGCCAGCGGCGTGGTTACCGCGATCGATCCCATATTGAGGGCCTGCGGCGGAACGTGGATAGCCCACGGCAGCGGTAATGCCGACAGGCAGTTCGTTAATTCGCGCGATAAACTCGGCGTCCCCCCGGAAGATAACCGGTATATACTTAAGAGGGTCTGGCTTTCCAAAGAAGAGGAAGAAGGGTATTATTACGGTTTTTCGAATGAGGGGCTCTGGCCTCTTTGTCATATTACGCATACCCGGCCTATATTCAGGGAGAATGATTGGAAAGAATACTGTAACGTTAACCGTAAATTCGCCGATTCCGTGCTTGAAGAGCTGCCGTCCAAGGAAGCCTTCGTGTTCATCCAGGATTATCATTTCACGATGCTGCCTGCTTATATAAAAGAAAAGCGTCCGGATGTCACCATCGCTTTGTTTTGGCACATACCCTGGCCGAATCCGGAAGTGTTCGCCATCTGCCCGTTCCAGCAGGAAATATTGAACGGGCTGTTGGCCTGCGATTTAATAGGTTTTCATCTTCAATACCATTGCAATAATTTTCTGGATACGGCAAATCGTTTGATGGAATGCCGTGTGGACACGGAGAAGTTCAGCATTGTGCGGGGCAGTAAAGAAACGCTGGTGCGCGCTTTTCCGATCAGCGTGGGCGGGTTCAGGGAGTCGGAACGCGGCAAGTCCAGGGAAGAAAGCGTTAAGATCAAGAGGGAATTGGACCTGGAGGGGAAAATAGTGGCGGTGGGCGTGGATAGGATAGATTATACGAAGG
This sequence comes from Candidatus Omnitrophota bacterium, assembly GCA_041652635.1. Lineage (GTDB taxonomy): Bacteria > Omnitrophota > Gorgyraeia > Gygaellales > Profunditerraquicolaceae > Undivivens. Next base: position 9,364 of record JBAZGW010000039.1, read on the forward strand.
GCATAGTGGAAAGGATACTGGCAATAGACAGGTTCCTGGAGAAGAACCCCCAATATATAAATAAATTCGTTTTTATCCAGCTGGCGGCACCCAGCAGGACCCATATAAAAAGGTATCATGAATTGATGGGGGAAATAGACGAATTGGTGGAAAAAAAGAACTGGAAATATTCCAGCGGCGAATGGAAACCGATCGTTTACCTGAAACGGCATTTCGCTCCGGAGGAAATCCAGCCTTATTACGAACTCGCCGATCTGTGCGTGGTCAGTTCTCTGCACGACGGGATGAACCTGGTGGCTAAGGAGTATGTGTCGTCGAAGGCCGAGGGGAAAGGTATGCTGATCCTTAGCTGTTTTACCGGCGCGGCGAGGGAATTGACCGATGCCGTGTTGATAAATCCTTATTCCATAGAAGAGTTCGCGGACGCTATCAAACTCGCGGTAGAGATGCCTGCCGAGGAAAGGACCCGCAGGATGAACAATATGCGTAAGATAGTGGCGGAAAATAATATTTACCGCTGGGCGGGAAGCATCATCGGTGATCTTGTGGGGATGAAAAAGGCGGTTTGAGGGGGGATTTAATGAGGCATCTGGATATTCACCGGCAGGGATTGCGCGCGTTGATAGCCGGCGGGCCGCTTTATATTTTTCTGGATTATGACGGGACGCTGGTTCCTTTTTCCGGGCGCCCGCAGGATACGCGGACTCCGGCAGGCACGGCGTTGTTATTGCGGCGGCTTTCTTCTCTGCCCGGATGCCGGGTCGCGGTAGTCAGCGGCAGGGCGCTTGCCGATGTGAAGAAAAGGGTCGGAGTGAACGGACTTATTTATGTCGGTAATCACGGTTATGAGATAGCTATTCCCGGCAAGAAGGCCGTTAGTTACGTTCCCGCGGGTTACCGGCCGGTCCTGTCCGGGATAAAAAAGGATATTCTTTCCGGAGTGGGCCGTATAAAAGGCGTTGTTCTCGAAGATAAAGGAATATCCCTGGCGGTTCATTTCCGGCTGGCCACAGCGGAGGGGGCTAAGCGGGCCGTAAAAGTTTTTTACGGAGCGGTAACTTCAGCGGTATTAAAAGGGGCGGTCGCGGTTAAAAAAGGGAAGAAAGTCTTGGAGATACTGCCGGCGGGGAAGCGTGATAAAGGAACGGCCGTGGCGTGGCTCCTGTCCGGCGCCGTATCCGGCAATTTACCCGGGAAACAGGTTGTGTTCTATTTTGGAGACGATAAGACCGATGAAGACGCTTTTCGCGAGTTGAAAGGCAAGGGGATCACCGTTTGTGTGGGCAGGAAACGCGGCTCACAGGCGGAATATTATCTCAGTTCTCCGCCGGAGACGGTCTCTTTTTTGCGGGAATTGTCCGCGCTTAGAGAGGAGAAGATATGCCGAAATTAGGAAAAGCGGCGGAACCGTTCGCTTTTTTCTCGCGTTTGAATTTGCCGGAATTGACCGGATTGAGAGCGGCTACTCTCCCGCAGTTGCTCGGCCTTATCAAAGAGGTCCCAGGCTCGTGTATTTACCATCATACGCACAGCTTTTTGCAGCAGCACGACGCCTTTGTTTCCGAACCTTTGAATGATTTCGCTTATTGGGCCTCTTCCGCTCTGGGAGACGTCAGGCTGGGCGAGAAGCTCTCGGGGATAGACACGGTTCAGTTCTCTTCATTGCATCAGATCCGGGAGGCTATTGTTTCCGTTATAGAAGCCCATCTGAAAGAATCCCCGCTGGCGAAGTTCAGATTTGCCGGAGAGGGGGAAGAATTCCATTTCGTTAAATCGGTGAGTTTCATATATCCCATTAACCGGCAGGCTTACACTCTTCGGGAGTTCCTGGAGATTTTGAGGCTGGTTAGCGTTGATTGCATATACTTCCATTTTATAGAAGCTAAGCTGAGGCTTGAACATGTCGATAACGATTTCTCCAGCTGGATACGGCTCTCATTGGGCGATAGTGAGACGGCGGAAATGATCTCCAGGCTTGACCCATACACGCAAAGCTTGGAAGGATTGAAAAACAGCATCGTGGTTATTCTTGAGAAAAGGATCGTTTGATTATGTCCGAACTTAAAGATTATATTCCGGTAGTTGGGCAGGCGGTGGTCGATGATCTGAAGTTATTGGCAGAAAGACTGCGCGGCAAGAAGATCCAGCATATCAATTCCACCGCTGTCGGCGGGGGGGTCGCCGAGATATTGAACAGGATGGTCCCTTTGCTTAAGGAAATAGGAGTGGATACGCGTTGGGACGTGATAAAAGGCGGCGAACAGTTCTTTGAGGTGACAAAAAAGTTCCATAACGCGCTGCACGGCAGGCAGGAGGAGATATCCTCTGCCGATTTTGAGATATTCCGGGAAACCGGCAGGAAGAACGCGCGGGAAATGGATACCGGCAGCGATATCGTCTTTATCCATGATCCACAGCCGATAATGTTGGTAGAGAAGAAGTCAGGAAATAAATGGATTTGGCGCTGTCATATAGATGTTTCCAACCCGTCGAGGCGGGTTTGGGATTTTTTGATGGATTTTATCCCGCAGTATGATTCGTCGGTATTCTCCGCTCCTTCTTTTTCCAGGCGTCTGCCGGTGCGGCAATTCCTTATATCGCCTTCGATAGATCCCTTGAGCGATAAGAACCGTGAATTGTCCGAGGAGGCCGTCAGACAGGTAATGGATAAATACGGCATTCCGCGCAATAAGCCGATAGTCACGCAGATATCCCGTTTTGACCGGTTGAAAGACCCTCTGGGAGTGATCGAGGCTTACCGCCTGGTGCGTAAACATCTGGATTGCCGTCTTGTGCTGGCCGGCGGCACCGCGTCTGACGATCCGGAAGGAATTACGGTCCTGGCGGAAGTAAAAGAAATGGCCCGTGACGATCCGGATATACATATATTGTTAATGAAACAGAATGATATCGAAGTTAACGCGCTACAGCGTGGTTCCACTGTCATTCTGCAAAAGTCGCTTAAGGAAGGGTTCGGTTTGACCGTTACCGAAGCTTTATGGAAAGGCAAGCCCGTGGTCGCTTCCGGGGTCGGAGGGATACCTTTGCAGATCAAGCACCGTTATTCCGGCTTATTATGTCATTCCGTGGACGGAGCGGCTTTCGCTTTGAAGCAATTGCTCGGCAATCCCGATTACGCGGCTAAACTCGGAGCCAACGGCAGACAGCATGTCCGCAACAATTTTCTTCTCACCACGCATTTAAGGAATTACCTTTTACTTTTTCTTTCTCTGTACAATAATGGCGATATCGTGAGGATTTAGTCGGAGCGCAGAATTCCCGAAAGCCGAGATAACGATCGTCTTTCGGTAAGGGGTGCGATACCTGTATTTTAGTCTCGCCAATCTTTAGTGGCGGACGTTTCGTCAGTCGTCAAGCGAAGTCCGG
>JBAZGW010000040.1:0-12707 GCA_041652635.1 Candidatus Omnitrophota bacterium
TTAGGCGTCTTGTAAAGAGTCAATTGACGGATAACGACGGGGGGTTACGCAAGGCCGGCGGCATACTCACGGAAATTATAATGATCATGCTGTTGTGTCAGTCTTTTGTTTTTGGCGTTTTTGCTTTCGCAGGGTTAGGAAAGACCATGTTGATAAGCGAGTTTCTATTCACGACCGTTCTTGCGGCTATCCTTGGAAGAGTGGACAAAAGACTATCATTCCCGCCCGGCTTTTTAGCCGCAGGATTAGGGAGAGAGTTGAAACCGGGAGAAGATCTGCGGTCAGATTCTATGCGTTATGATGAATTCACGGGTGAAAATGGCAGCGGAATATTTAAAAATAGACGATTCATGTTCGTTTTTAGTATTATTTTGGGGGATATTATCTTGGCGGGCGTTTTGTTGAGACCGTTCTTTAATATTCCCGTGATGGAAATTAGTTATGCTTTGGCCGCTTTTGTGCTGCCTTTGTTTTTTGCCGGAGTCTTTGAACAGAAGGGGAGAGCGACAGCAGGGTTCAATGTCGTGGCAGTTTATTTGGGGGCTGCCGGTTTCGCGAAGGGCGTCGATGCTTTACTTGATATGGGGGAAATCAGAAGAAATCCGGTTAAGTTGTTCGAGAATATTTTCTCACTGGGAGGCCTTATTTCCGGGCCGGTATTTTTCCTTTGGGAATTAAGTATGGATTATTTGATCGGCAGAGGTGATTTAGCTAAAGAGAAAGCGCGTATTTTCAGAGAAGTAGCCGGATCTCATAACAGAGTTTCTTATTTGAAGGGCGCCTTGTTATACCTGGTTCAAATGGCTGTGGCGAACGTCGATTACGCAAAACGCTGTCCCGGCGCGTCCAAGCTTATGAAACTGTGGGCTATGGATATGGTCGTGCGCGATGACGCTCAGGACATTTCTGAAGACGACCCGCAAGCCGGGAATAACATTTTTCATAAACCGGCCTCTGAAGCCGAAACTATAATTCTCGGTTTGTATCCGCATCCAGGCGAGCTTTGCGGTGCCTGCGCATTCTGTTTGAAATATTCATCGGTTGATCCCTTGGGCCGTTACCGTGTAGACAGGCCGCTTATTACGGTGAAGGCTAAAGACGGCGGCGATGAAGAAAAACAGACAGGTATTAGGGAACAAAAATGGTTTATCAATCGTTGGGATGAATTCTCCCAGTCCGGCGTGCCGGCAGAGTTCGAGACTTTATTACAAGGCGGCAGGGGTTTGTCTCCGGAAGAGAAACAGGCAGAGCTTACGCGAGTGTTTATTCGGGGATCAGATGCTAAGAGAAGCGCCGGGAGCGTTGAGGCGGAGGAATATTTCAGGAGTGGTTTCAAGAACGCGTATTTTGAGCCGGATGTTGTTTGGCTTAGTTATCCTCTGCAGGGCAGGCAGGCGATGGTGCGTATCGCCCGCGATTATTTCATAGACTACCTTACTGATACCCGGAAGCTGCGGTCGTTTTTCGGAGACGGGATGAGGGTGGATATTTTATTTGACCGCAGGGAAATACGGTATATACGGAGGGAACTGGAATTCTACCGCGGCCATCCGGAGTTTCAGCGTTTCATTGATGATCTGGTCTCCGGGGACATGGAATTGACCCTTAGCACGATCAACAAACTGGAAAAGATGCTTGAAAACCTTGATCTTAAGGAGTTTTCAACTTGGTTCCTGGTTGCGGCGCTTGGCATTGATAATTCCGCCGCGCAGAAGCGGGCGCAGGAGGTTCTTAATCACTTGTTTAGCGGAAGACCGTCTTTCTTCCCCTACCTAAAGAAGACACGAATCGCGAAATTGGGGGAAGCTATAGGATTTCGGGATATGGTGGTATATCTGAAACAGGCCGTTGAAGAAGAAGTCTCCGCGCAGCTTGCCGTGGGCAATAATTACACGTCCGATGTTAAATACTATGATTTGAATGTTGAATCTATCGGGAAGGGAAATTTCCGCCTGACTATGCCTAAAAGCTCCGTTCCGATTATTGCGGAACGCGGGATCGTGCATTTTGCCGTTCATGTCCGGATCACAAAAGGCGGACCGTGGCAATGGCTTGAGGAAAAAGAAGCCAACAGCATCATTTTCTGCCAAAGAGATCTCAGGGGGAAACTCTTCCGTCAATTCTGGCCGGCGTATATGGGAGTCCATGCCCCGGAAACCTATGATGAGAACGGTTTTGATGTGAGAGGCCTTATCCGGTATTCAGGCAGGAAATGTAAGGATGGGAAACCCCGGGCTTTGCTCGGTAATTTTCAGACAGCCCTGGACGATATGGGCCGTTTAAGAAAACGCGGATACGAATTTGATTCTTATTATATGATGCCTGTGTATGAACTTCCCGAGCCGGAAACCGCATTCGGGCTTGCGCCGGAGGCAACTACCGCTTCTATATTCTCTCCGAAGAATTGGTGGAAGATCAATAAAGACTTAGGGGGAATAAAGGGATTTAAGAGGCTCATAGCGAAATCAAAGAAGGAGTTCAAAATTAATATCATAACCGATATTATCCCTCATGTGAATCGTGACGCGCGCCATCTTCCGGAATTCGCCTTGGTAAAAACTATAAATGATAAGGACGGCATGGCTGAACTTCGTTTTGCCACTGACGGAAGCAATAATGAGTGGGATCATTCTCCTGTGGAATGGCATGATTCTATAATGCTTAATTTCCGGGATAAGAGAGTGATGGATAGATTTATTGCTTTGCTGTTATGGCAGGCTCGGATGGGCGTTAAAGGTGTGCGTATCGATGTGGCTCATCATTTCGGTAATGTCCTGCCGGTCAGGGATTTCGATAATTTCGGACATCGGCTGAATAATAAACAACGCTTGTTTGGATGGATCACTGCAATGGACAGAAAAGAAACAGGCGGTTTCAAGATAATCAATTACCGTAATCTCGAAGAAGCGAATCCGTTCCTGATGTATATGGTTTCAGAAATAACCAAAATATATCCGGATTTTATCTTTATTGGAGAAAATTACAGCGATTACAAGCAAATTATAAAATCCGGGGTTATTTCTATGGATTCGGGATTGCATGATCGGATGGTTCATGTGAGCCGGCATGGGCATTCGACACAGGTGGCGTTGAACGGGCATCTTTATTATCTTTATAATGATTTGCCTGAGGGGGCCCAGGTGGTCAGCACATTGGTGACGCACGATTATCCTACGGATATGGATAGATGGAATGTTTTCGGACCCTGCCGCATTGAAGCGCCTTTGTGGACTTGGCTTTTAACTTCCGAGGGCGCCTTGCAGGTTTGTTATGAGCAGGAAGAAGGCAGGGTTCACGTTATCATGGCCGACAGGGTTGATTGTTCTGATTTTGAAGAGGCGCTCAGACAGAGATTTTACGCGCACCAGGATTTTCAACAAAAGTTTAGGATCAGGTATCCGGTTTATTTTGACGGCACAATAAGATTCTTTCAGGAGCATCCCGTTTGCTGCGCGAAAAACAAGTATGTGTATATCACCGGGGATGATAGGATCTTCGGCATTGCCCGGTGGAATAGCGAAGAGGCGGTTATTATGATCGCTAATTTCGGACCCGATACAAGGAGCTATCAGGTGAACATGGAATCTTTGAAGGGATTTTTTCTTGATTCCCAGGGCACTCATTACAGGATGAGCGAGTATTTAAGGGGCTCGGAGTATGCCTTTTCTCCGGAATCGCTGCGGGCAGTGGAGGTTACGCTCGGGCCTGACTTGGCGGCAGTGATCCATATCCGGCCGATGAAAAACACTGTTGAAGCTTCGTCAAGAGAAACAGGATTGTCCTGCGGAATAATATACATTGATTCATCTCTCTCTCCCGTTTCAACTAAAAATCTGAGCAAGGCCGGCGAGGTTACTTCCGGAGTCGGTTCTAATGCCGGCAGAGATGGCGGAGGAACCGAGAACTTCGGCTTCCTTGCGGGTGTCAGGATTTGGGGCGGCGCGCGTAAAGCGGTTAAGCTGGGATTGATACTGGCGGGGATTTATTTCCGTACCGGTCCCCCGGTTGTTCTTTCGGGAATTTACTATTTATCAGAACGTATCATATCGTTGTTTTTATCCATTCTTGCCATTCAAATATTCAGTAATCTGATCCTGTCAATTCCAGCGGTAATCCAGAAAACATCCACAGTTCAATGCTTGAGCAGTGACCCCCTTAATAAAGAATATCGTGTGGGTATCAGAAATTCCGTAAAGGCGCTGGCCTGGTCCGGGCATTTATACAAGATCAGGATCACGGACGGCCTTGACGCGCGCTATTACGCGCCTGCCGTGGATAAGAGAAACGACGGCGGCGGCAGGGAACGTGTAGACAGGCCGCTTATTACGGTGAAGGCTAAAGACGGCGGGTTTTCATCTATTCGCGCCGTAAGGGAAGGGACTGTTGATGAGGCGATAAGGGAGAGCGTGATACGTTTCGCGGCGCGTCCGGATATGGCCGAGCCGTTCATTATCCTTGTCGCGGGAAAATCGGCTTCCGGCAAGACCACCCAGGTTTCCGAGAAATTCAAAGAATATTATATGAAGCATGGGATTGAATCGTTGATCATCAGCCAGGACGGCTATTATAAGGGCGCAGGTTTTATGCGTAAACACGGCTATGCGAATTGGGATGATCCGATTGCCGTCGGTCTGGATGAATTGAAAGCGGACATCAAGCGTCTGCGCGAGTTGCGCCCCGGAGGCAGTATAGAGATACCGAATTACACTATTTTGCCGCTTGAACCGGGAGATGAGCCCGCGGAACGGCGTAAGCCGCTGCAAAAAAGGTATGCGCGGGTATATATCATTGAAGGGCTTTTTACCCTCACCGACGAAGTGGCAATGGAAGGTGATTATAACGTGTTTGTCGAAGTCAGCATTCTCGGACAGTTTATCCGCAGGTTGGTCAGGGACGTGTTGAAAGGCAGGTCTATGCAGGACATCGGAGACGCGATCAAACAGTTCTTCGGTCAGGTTGTCCCTTCCCAGCAGGAATTCGTCGATCCCGGCAAGAAGAACGCGGATATGGTGATCATTAATGATTATAAAGAAGGGGAAGAGCCGCGCCAGACCGGGATGTTCGAAACCCAGGTCAAGGTCAGCGTTGATAACATCCTGGGATGGGAGCGTAAGCTTGTCGCTTCCGGGGCGAAGAAGCTGCATAGCGTAGAGCATTATGATACTTATTATTCTTCTAAAGACCGGGAGATGGTCGCCAGAGGAGAAGCGCTGCGCATCCGGCTGGCGCGCAGGAGCGGCGGAGAGAAAGTCGCAATAACCGCCACCTACAAATCTCCGGTTATCGAAACGGAAACAGTTCCCGGTATGCCGGATTTTGTGCGGCACAAGTCTATATTCAAGATCGATAAATTCCGGGGGGAATTCATTAGTTATTTCGACAAATTCTTCACCATCCTGTTTGTCCTGGAAACCAGCAGGGCGGTGTATGAACTTGAAGGTTTGAAAATACATTTGGACGAGATCAAAGGCATGGGGACATTCCTGGAGATCGCGGCGGATGATCCTGCGGATGCCGCTAAAATCGAAAGGTTACTAGTGAAATTGGGAGTTTCCCGTGAGAAGATCATAAAAAAGAGTTATTTTGACCTGCGTCTTCTGACAGATACCGATCCCAATTCGTCGGTTTTAGCCGCGGAGCGGCCGGCTAAAACCGAAGCGCGGAAAGCCGGACCGAAAGAAATAAAACCTTCAACCGGGGAATATTTTTATTCTAAAACTTTGGGTTGTTACGCCGGGAGGAGGCCGTTGAAGGTTGATATGCGGGTGATAAAGGCCGCCGAAGAACTGCGTATCCCGTTGAAGTGGAATGATGAAGGCTATATCATCGATCTTTCAAGAAATGAGGCGATGCTGCTTTTGAGAAGAATGGGTTCCTTTGGGTTAACGCCTGCGGAATACTGGAAACTGCTGCGCGACGCGCAAGAAGCCGGCGACAAGGATATGGAATCCGATCTGCTGTCTGAGCTCCCCGAATGGCTGGATGTCCATTTCTTCCAGGAGAACGGAGGGCATTTTATGATCGAGCATCCGGAGATTGCCCGCAGCGAAGACGGGACGTTCAGTTGTGAAGGGGAAAAGAAATGGATAAGGAATATGCCGGCGGCCAGGCCGGGCTGGTTCAATCCGTCCGGCAACATCGACGGCCAGGGGGTACCTTTACTTGTAGTCCCGCATTACATCCCCGGTATTACCGGCTGGAAATTCTGGGATATCCGCACTGAATACCTTCTGACGGGGCTGGGCGGCATCCGCGGTTATGTTACCTCTTCCGACACGACTTCTCTTGACCTGGGGATACCGTCGAACGCGCGTTATTCGATGCTTTTCATCAGGGAATGCTGTTATCAACTGCCGCAGCCGCCCTTGCACAGCGGTATCCTTAAAGATGCCGCTTCTTATATGAACGCATACCAAGACGCCTTTTCCGGCAAGATAAGCTATGATGATTTCTACCGCGGTTCGCGCGGCTTTCTGGATTTTCTCAACCGTGAATTCATACCCGGGACGGGAGACGATTTCCTTAGTTCACAGGAAAAGAAGATGTATGAAGTGCGCGAGCGTTTCTCCGATATGCTGGGTATTCTGCGTATTTTGGCGTTGAAGGACCGTGATCGCGCGTATCTGGACGAGATCGATGATACCGCGCGCGCGCTGTTCAGGACGCAGGCAAGGGGATTTTTCCTGGATGATTTCCGTTTGTTCTTAAGCACACGAAAACAGGCTTTGGAAGATGCGTTGAATAACAATATGCCGGTGGTCTTTGTGATGGGCCACAAAAATCCCGATACCGACACGGTCATTAGCGCTCTTTTTGAAGCCTACAGGGATTACATTATTAACGGCGCGAACATCGTTTATGTGCCGGTGGTGCAGGGGCATTATATACCGGATGAGGTGCGGGAATTGACCGGCGATGCCGTAGCGGCTACGATCCTGCTTTCCGGAGACGAACTGTATCTGGCGGTTTCCGCGCAGGGCAGGGCGCGTTGGATACTGGTAGACCAGAATAAAGAGCCGGATGTTCAGAAGTTCGTCGTGGATATTGTGGACCATCATAAAGTCTCCGATATCGCTCGGAAGCAGGATGTGGTGAAGACTTTTGAGTTGTCGGGTTCCACCACCGCTTTAGTCTGTCAGAAACTGTATGGCCTGGGAGCCGGGGTTGACCGGAGCCTGGCCCGGATATTATACGGCGCGGCACTTATGGATACGGAGAATCGTTCTCAGTCGAAGATGACCCCCAAGGATGCCTGGATAATGGATATACTTAAAGAAATATCCGGGATAGAGAATGATAAAGATTTTTATCAGGGATTGATGAGCAAACTTTTAAGTACTAAAGATGCGTTGTCCCTTTTTGGCCGTGATTATAAGGAGGACTGGGGATTCGGTTTCTCGGTGGCCAAGGTGAAGGGGTTGTTTGATGATAAAGGGAAAGCTTATGATCCCGGCCTGCTTGAACGGCTCACAAAATCGGCAAAAGAGAATAACGGAAAGAAGAACCTGCCTTTGACGCTGGTGAAAGTGGTAGATTACCTTCAAGACAACGAAACTGTAAACAGGGAGAGGATATATCTTATTTTCAGCCCAACGGCCTCTGCAGCTTTTCGTGAGGCGATGTTTACTCTTATTCACCGCACCCTCGATTATTTTTATCCTTCGCGGAAATATCCCGGTTATACTATCACCGAATCGCGCGGCGGTGACGGGTACATAGAATTCTGGGGCGTAAGCAAACAGATCTCCCGCAAGAAGATCGCGCCGTTCCTTGAGCCTGTAGCCGCGGTTTTTAACGAATATTTCTATTCGCCTTCCGCCAAGCTTTTCGTAAAGAGGGATTTCCTTAAGGATAACGCGGAAGTCTCCTCCGCCTCCGGGCGGCTGGGCATTAGGCTTTCCTCCGATAAAGAAGGCAGGGTGAACAACATAACTTATTATGATGCTATGCGCCTTCTGGACTCTCTGGGTTTCACCGCGATGACCCTGCGGGAATATTGGCAAATCCTGCGGGACGCGGAGACTACCAACGATCAGCAGATGATTAGAAGCCTGAAGGAAGCGTTCGTGGAGTATCTTTACACCGTATTTGAATACTCAGGGGAAGGCGAGTTGTATTATATCCTGGAACGCCCGGGTATCGAAAAGACTTCTTCCGGCTTCAAGTTCCGGACGGCGGCAGGAGTCAAAGAACCTGTGATTGTGCCCAAAGGCGTCCCCGGTATCATAATCGCCTCGGATATCAGCCCGGATACCGGTCTGCCGGCGCAGGTGCGTTCTCCCGACCCGGCGCAAGTCCCTGCCGGGCAGGAACCCTGGCGATACTGGGGAATACCATCTGGATGGAAGAGCGCGACTTTTGTGCGCAGTTTCATCAATCTTATGGGGTGGCCGGCATTGGATGGGAAAGAAGCCAGGATAGACGGGGAAAGCCTTTTCGGGTTCCCCAAGCTGGGCATTCGTCCATGCTGCCGTGAATTAAAAGATCCGCAGGTCAGCGTGGAATTAGTGGAAAGTGAAAAAGACGGCCCAAAGGTAGTTAAAGATGTGCGGGTAACTATTCTTAAGGAAGGGAAGAAAGAGGTTATTCTGGCAAGCGAAGTTTTCGCAGGCAAGAGCAAAGAAAATGACGGCGGGATATCGTCATCGGATGTCTCTGCTTTATTTTGGAATAACTGCTATGTCGGTAACGAGGGAGAGAAACAAGGATTCTTCCCGTATTCCAGGAAGCAGCAGAAAAGAGGCCTGGGCGGGGATTATCCTGAGCTGAGGTATTTCGGGATAAAATATTTCGAAGAGCGGATCTCCCCGAAAAATATCTGGTTAAATGTAGGGGGTGGGTTTTCCGTTCCGTTCGATCTTTTAAGGAAAAAATTAGGGCATAAAGGGCCTGCTTTGAACATAGATATATCCCAAGTCGCGGTAGATGAGGCGAATAAGTTAGGCATTAATTCAGTATGCGGCGACGCCCAGGAATTGACGAAATTCCTGCCTGCTGAAATAAAGCCCGGAGAGATTGAGCTTATAACCGCGGCTTTTGTGTTTGAATATCTGGTAAGCCCCGAGAAAGCATTTGCGGAGATTTACAAAACCCTCAAAGAAGGGGGTGTGGCAGTTTTACGCTTCCATTATCCCGGAAGCTTCGCGATGGAAAATGTTGCCGAGTGGGTATTGATGGCGAAGGAATGTATCGGGATGGATGAGATGTCTCCTGAAGCCGGGGCCGCTTTAACCGTGCTGGAGAGAGGTCTTAAAAATGTCTCACTTTTTGAGAAATGGATATCTCTGCTTAAAGAAGCCGGATTCCAGGTTCTGGAAGCTAAGGAAGTTGAGATCCCCCGGAGAGAATCCTTCTTTTTTGAAACCCGTGAAAAAGCTTTTTCGGGAATAGTTGTGCGTAAGCCCCGGTCATCTGAGTTTGACGGCGGGAGTGAAGAGAGCATCGGCGAGTCTCCTCTTGTCCTTTGTAACGATGAGAAAAGTTTCCTGAAAAAGATCCATGAGATCGTGCCGGAGGTTCAGCTTACGGATGCGGCGCTTCAGGAGTCGGCAAGAGAGGTAAATTCTTCTATGAAAAACACGCTTGCGGACTGGGGTTTTGAAGAGAGTGTATTTTTACCATGGATAAATTATGTTACACCTCAAGGCAGTATTTTTGCGATTGCGCGGGCTGCTCTGGGCGCTATGAAACAGTCGTACGAGACACAATGTATTAACAAAGAAGAGTCAAGCAGGAGGAAAATAGCGCTTATTGATGCCTTGTGGGAAGCAGTCGGACTTCGCTATTTTTATGCAAGCGACGGCTTTAACCCATTCGTAATAGAAAATAGTGAGGGGGCCCAGGGAATAAATTGTATTGGGTATACACTTTTAGCCGGGCTTATATTTTCGTCAATAGGATTCAAGGTGTATGTGGTGTATCGTACTTCACATATTTTTGTGCTCATTGAAATATCTCCCGAGGAGAGCGAACGGGTGTTTTTTGATCAAAAAAGGAATAGCGACAGCATTTGTTGGAAGGATGAGTATGCCGCTCATTACGAGGTTTCTATTGAGGAAGGGCAGATCGGTTTAAAAGGGCTGGCTCATATCAGCAGAGGTAGAATTTTATATATGCAGTCGGAGTTTGAACTTTCATTGGAAGAACTGCAGCGGGGAATGGCGTTGTTGCCTCATTTTGTGTCCGGCTGGGGCACTATTGCCGATATCTATTATGCATTAGGTGCAAGAGAAAAGGCATTAGAAACTATGAACAAGGCTTTGGATATGCTGGCTTATCCGGATTCTCAAGATGCCGCTAACATCAGGGCGACTTTGTTGCTTGATCTAAACCTGGTAAAAGAAGCGGGACAAGTTTTTAATAATGCGTTGTATTTAAATCCCCGGGACGGCTTTCTACTCGCAAACAAGGCGCTGCTTTGTAAAGAACAGGGCGATTTTAAAGAGGCATTGAGGTTGTTTAACCGAGTGTTAAAAACTCCTTTCGCTTACTATATTAGAAAAAGAGTGTTTTTGGATAAGGCGGATTGCTTTTTCAGGCTCAAGAAATATACAAAAGCCCGCCGGAACTATCAGTCCGCGCTGCGCATGTTCATGAAAAAAGGTGTTTCGTATGATTCAAGCAGCGCGGATGTCTACATGGATTTGGGTATCTGCAATTTCCGGTTAGGGAATGCGAAGGAGGCATTGCTTAATCTGGACAAGGCTTTGAGTTTCTGTTTTTACCCGGGAGCTTTGTTATGGAAAGCGGAAGTGCTTTTCTCTATGGGTATGCCGGGAGAAGCGGAAAAGATATATGAACAGGTCATTTTGTCTAATTTGCACGATTCATTGGTAGCAGAGGCGTATTTTGGGAAAGGAAAAGTATTAGATGCTTTATCCCGTTGGCAGGAAGCAGAGCAATGTTATAAGAAAGTCATTGAATTGCGCCCGTATTTATGGATTGCTCAAGAGTCCGAAAAAGCATTGAGTAATAGGGCCGGGGTGCCAGTTTCCCAAAATGGAGGTTTCACCATTTCCCGGGAGGGCCACGATGGCGGGAGAGATGAGGCCGGGGGCGGCGCTGCGCGAAATACCGGACGACTCTCGCGGGATCTGCGTGCGGAAGGAATGATGAGGGCTATCGGAAGGCTCTTAGGTAACTTTACCGCAGGACAGGCCCTGGCGCATGGATTTCTGCTTCTGGGGTGTCCGCATTATTTTTACGCGGTGGAAATGTTCGATCTGCAGAATCATTCTTTCGTACCCGATGCAATCAGGGGCGCTCACGGTTGGGATAAAGGTTTCAATTATACCAAACTTTTTGATTCTAATATGCTTTGCCAGGAACTCCCGGCAATATTGTCGCGTCAGGCAGTCCGCAACGGATCCCGGATCGAAGTCCTGCCTTGGACGTATCTGCTTGTTATGTTCTTTGATCCTCAGGACGTCTATGACAAGATCGAGATGCCGGAAATGAGGGATACCTCTCTCGGCTGGCCGCAAAAAAGAAAAATACTGACTGAACAGGGGTATATAACCGAAATGACCGCCCGGCTTTCACAGGCGGAGAAAGATAAGAAGTCCGCAGATGGAGGCAGGGAAGAGGCTTTCTTGGCCGGCGAGACTTTTGCGGGAAAGAGCCACGAAAAAGACGGTGGAGAAAGTTCGACCGTTAAGCCGCTTGCCGTTTTTCTGCATATGGGTAAATTGACCTCTGCCGAAAATAGGGCTGTTTCCCGTTTTGAAACCAGATATTCCGTTGTTTTAGTTGAAATCTTTAGTGCCGTCGGTTTTATCGCTTCATTCAAGGAAGCGAATGCTGATCAAAAAGCCGCTCTCATCGTTATAGACATACACAGCGCTCGGGACAATATTGTGAATATGATAGCGCGGGTTTTTGGATCTTCCCTTCCCCGTGGAGTTTTTACTCCGGTCGTTAAGATAGTGCCGTGTATCCTCCAGTATTCACCGAGAATTAGCCGTGCCATAGATGTGCCGGTAATGAGAGGGGAACTTAATAAAGAGATGTCCAGAAATTTCAAAAGTGTCGTAGATTATTACCGCCGGATCGATGACTATGTATACGATGCCGTAAATAAAATAAAGGACGGCGGATATGCCATGGAAGAGCAATTGAAGGAAGCGATAGAAGAGTTCAGTTCCTATTACGCGGCGGCCGGGGCTGATATCGATCCGGTGAAAGCGGAAGAAATGCTTCAGACTATTATCGAATTGCGCAGAAGCGGAGCGGTGAGATTGGCTTTAAACGATGGGATGCTTAGGCGATTCATTCCCGCGATAACCGCCGTTTCGCGTATGGCAAACGGAAAATTAAGCGCGTTCGCGCTTGAAGCGTTTGAAAATGTGCTGGTAATGAGCGACTGGGCGGAAGTCTCGGAAGAAGCATTGCGTTATGTAGTTGAAAACTCATTAACCGGGGAATTATCGGACGCCCTGCGCAATAGAGACGACGCGGCATTGCGAAGTATAATTTTAGCGCTGCGGGACATCGCTTACAATCTGAATAAGAAAATCTTTCCCTCTTTACCGTCTTTATTGGGGGCCCTGGCAGCGATATTAGAAGATATGCGGTCACAGTTAATTTATCCCGAAGACGCGGCTTTGTTGCATACAATACGCGATACAATAATAGCTTTTCGAACGGCTATCGAAGATGTACCGGAATATGAGACGGCAGGAACGTTTACTTTAAAGGATGTCAGGGAA
>JBAZGW010000041.1:0-12462 GCA_041652635.1 Candidatus Omnitrophota bacterium
TGATCCACGTGCCCCATAAAAGTCACTATCGGGGCCCGCGGCTTCAATTATTCCTTTTTATCCGGGGCGTTATGCATCCCCAGCGTCATTTCTTCCTGCCCCGGAGCGGGCACGAACTTTAGCCCGTACTTGGCGCACAATAAACAAACCGTCGGCTCATCGAGCATCTGGTTTATGGTAGCCATGATCCGCATATCCATCAGGCATTTCAACAGCGCCGACGGTTTCTCCTGCATCTTTACCGCCAAATCTTTGACTGTTATGGGGATATCAAGCTGCAACTCTTTCTCGGCCGGTTTTTCCGCCTGAGGGACAGTAACCGCCGGGTGGCTCTCCGTAGACGGGATTATCGCCGCCGGCTTGGCGTGTTTGCTATCCTTAACGGCAGGCTCCACGGGCTTAGCCGGAGGAGACGGAGTATGCTTGACTTCTGCCGCTGCGGGTTTATGTTCAACGGCAACGGGCTGAGAAGCATGGACCGGAACGGGCTTCGGCTCCGGCTTTTGCGGATTGGCTGCTTTATCTTTAACGGCGGCAACGGGTGCCGCGGCTTTTTCCGGGGTCTTCTTGCGCACGGTCACCGCGCGTTTGCGCGCCGGTTTCTCGTCTATCTTGACGACCGGGACAGCAACGGCATTATCGGAAGGCAACGCATCTTTCTTTTTCACGCTGCGCTTCACCGGCTTCACAGCCGTTTTATCGGCACTCTTCTTCGCGGCAATAACCGTTTTTTTCATATCTTTAGGTTCTTCTTTCTTTTCTTTTTTCGGATCTTTCTTCAGGGTCATATCGGTTATAAAGGCAGATCTCCGGCCCGCAAGCCGCTTACGTATTCTTTTTATTTATCCAGCAGATCACGCGCGTCGTTTATAAGCTTCTCCGCCTTTTTTTCTCCTATCCCTTTGACTTTCATCAAAACTTCCGGGGAAGCCCCGGCAATATCCTTAAGAGAAATAAACCCGGCTTCTTTCAGTCCGGCGACGGTCTTCTCTCCAACACCCGGCAGCTCTTCCAACCGCCCTCCCTCGGACTTTTCTTCCGCGGACTCAAAGGCGGCGGCAACAGGCTCCCCGGCCGTTCCCTCCGGTAAACCGCCCGGCGCCGCTTCAACAGGCCCGGCCAGGCTGCTCTTTGTCCTGATATCCAATTCCCAACCGATAAGTTTAGAAGCCAGCCGGACATTCTGTCCGTGCTTACCTATCGACAAGGAAAGCTGGTCATCATCCACGATAACCTGCGCCTTCAGGTTTTCCTTGTCGAGTTTTATCTCGCTGATCTTCGCCGGAGAAAGAGCCGCTTTTATGTATTCGCGGATATCTTCGTTATACCGGACTATGTCTATCTTCTCGCCTCCGAGCTCGTTAACGATATTGCGCACCCGGTTGCCGCGCATACCGACGCAGGCGCCCACTGAATCGACCTTGTCGTTCTTCGACCAAACGGCTATTTTAGTGCGCTCTCCGGCCTGCCTGGCTATGGATTTTATTTCCACTATTCCGTCGAATATCTCCGGGACTTCGAGCTCGAAGAATTTCTTGACCATATTCGGATGGGCCCTGGAAAGTATTATCTGAGGCCCCTTGGTATCTTTTCTGACCTCCACTACATATGCCCGAACACGCTGGCCCTGTTTGAATTCTTCACGGCTGGATTGCTCCCTTTTCGGAAGTATCCCTTCCGCCTTACCGAGCAGATCCACGACTATATTGCCCTTCTCAAACCTGTAAACGGTGCCGGAAACGATCTCTCCAACCCGGCCGGTGAATTCGTTGTAAATGACTTCCTTCTCCGCTTCGCGTATTTTCTGTATTATCACCTGCCTGGCGGTGGAAGCGGCGATACGGCCGAAATCTATGGAATCTATTTCTTTTCCCTCCCTGAACGCCCTGATCCTGCCGGTCTTGGTATCTATCTCCACCTTGATGTCCTCTTCCTGTTCCGCATCCAGGACCTTGCGCGCGGCGCTGACCAAAGCGCTCTGCACCGCATCCAGCAGGACTTCTTTCTTTATCCCCTTTTCCCTCTCAAGCTGTTCTATAATAGCCAATAATTCCTGACTCATACCGAAATCACTCCCTATTCCTGTGTAACACCTGTTTTGCCATATTAATGATCCCGAAAGACACCTTTACGACTTCTCCGCCGATATCGGCTTCCACATACTCTTCACTCACCTGTTTGACGGTACCTTCCGGTTCGACCTTACCGGCAACCGGTTCCTTCAGGAAAAAATGCACGATCGCGCCCTTGCATCTGGCGAAATCCTCTCTCTTTCTTAAAAGCCTGTCCGCTCCCGGAGAGGAAACTTCCAAAGTATATTCCAATCCCGGCTCGGCTTCGAAAGCGGAGTCGATGATCCGGATCAGGTCCCTGTTCGCCACGGCGCAATCATCCATATTTATGCCGCCGTCCTGCCTGTCGGCAAACAAACGCAAGGACAGAAGACGGCCTTCCCTGCGGCAGGAAAACTCCACGATCACAAGACCGCGGCCGCTGCAATATTCTTCAACCAGCACTCTTAAACGCGCTTCCCTATTTTGTGCTTCCATTTTACCAGAAACCCCTTCAAGAATCCAGCACCCTTTTATAAATTTCCTCTTTAGTCCCCAACTGTTTCTCCCTGCTTCCCCGCGTCTTAAGCTCCAGTTTACCGCTGTTCGCCGCTTCTTTTCCGATAATTATCTGCAGGGGAAAACCCAACAGTTCCGCGTCGTTGAATTTCACCCCGGCGCGCTCATCGCGGTCGTCAAGGATGACATCAACGCCTTTCGCCGACAATTCACTATATACTTCGTAAGCCTTGGCGGTGATCACGGGATTTGTCATATCCAGCGCTGAGATCACCACTTTGTAAGGGCTTATTCCCTTAGGCCAGCTGATCCCGGACTGATCGTGATTCTGCTCTATGACCGCGGCCATCAGGCGCGAAACGCCTATGCCGTAGCACCCCATTATGACAGGACGCTGTTTGCCGTCTTCGTCGGTAAAGTTCGCCCCCAACGCGGCGCTGTATTTTGTCCCCAGTTTAAAAATGTGCCCGATCTCGAGGGTATTGCGTTTTTCCGTGTTCACACCGCACGACGGGCAATCTTGCTGCTGCCGCGCGGCCGGATAGGCTTTCGCGCAGGCAGGGCAACAGGACACGCTGTCCTCTCCGCTGGCCGCGGCGACCATGAATTCATGGGAAACCTTGCCGCCCATAACCCCGGAATCGGCCTCCACCCCCATAACCTGCAGCCCGCAAGAGGAAAATATGCGCAGGTAGGCGTCGTACATATTACGGTAATTCTTCTCCAGCCCTTCTTCGTCGCGGTCAAAGCTATAGGCGTCTTTCATAATGAATTCACACGCCCTGACCACCCCGAAACGCGGACGGATCTCATCGCGGTATTTCGTCTGTATCTGATAAAGCACTACGGGAAGCTGGCGGTAAGAATTCACGTTGGCCCTCACCAGATCGGTGATCACTTCTTCGTGCGTGGGCCCCAGGCAGATATTCCTTCCGCGCCTGTCCGTGAACCTGATCATAATATCCGCTATATCCTTTTCGCGCCCGGACTTCGTCCAGAGATCTATCGGCTGCAGAGCCGGTAATAACAACTCCGCCGCTCCGGCGGATTCCATCTCGCGCCGCACGACCCGGCAGATATTGTTCAAAACCCGCAAACCCAAAGGTAAATAAGAATAAACCCCGGAGATCAGCATGCGTATCAGCCCCGCTCTCAGCATCAGTTGGTGGCTGACCGATTCCGCTTCCTGCGGAGTTTCCTTAAGAGTGGGTATGAATGTCTTGGTCCATAACATAAAATGTCCCTCTCACCCTGCCGGGAAAGCCGGCATCTTCAACCTGACCGGCTCATTTTACCGATCTCCGAAGTAAGAACGGCCAGGCAATTCTCATATTTTACTTTTCCCACGGGCTTGCCGGATTTAAAAAGCAATCCCTCATTCCTGCCGAAAGCTATGCCGATATCGGCCGATCCGGCCTCTCCCGGACCGTTGACCACGCACCCCATCACGGCGATCTTTAGATGCCTGCCTCGCGAAACCGGCATGCCGGAAATGGCCCGGCCGAGATCTTTGACTATTTTCGCGAGATTCACTTCGCACCTGCCGCAAGTCGGGCAGCTTATGACCTCATGGCCGAAAGTGCGCGCGCCGGCGGCCTCCAGAATTAGTTTAGCCGACCTGACCTCCTGTTGCGGGGTATCCGTCAGCGACACCCTTATTGTATCACCGATCCCCCGCAATAGCAATGCCCCGATGGCGACAGATGACTTTACCAGGCCGTGTTCCGGCAAACCGGTAGCGGTAACGCCAAGGTGTAACGGATAATCGCACAAGCCGGATATCCGGGTATAAGCTTCCACGGTCTCCCCCGCGGAAGAGGCCTTCAAAGAAACCACCATACGCGACAAACCATCGTCCTCCAGAATACGCAGGTACTTCAACGCGCCTTTCACCATCCGCGTGACAATATCTCCCCTGCCCTCCGGTAATGAACCGGAATTGATCCCCAGGCGCACGGCTGTGCCGCGCGCAACGGCAGCCGCGGCGACATTCGCCAGCTTTTTTCTGTCGCTGATATTGCCGGGATTGATCCTGATCTTATCCACGCCGCTATCGATCGCCGCCAGGGCCAGGCGCCAGTCAAAATGTATATCCGCCACCAAAGGTAATGCGGTCAGCTTTCTTATTTTGCGCAACGCGGCCGCATCCTCGTTATCCTTTACCGAAAGCCTGACTATCTCGCACCCTTCTTTTTCCAAAAGGCGCAATTGGGCGGCCACTTTAGCGACCGCGGAAGTCTTTACTTTAGTCATCGACTGTATCGCCACAGGATTGCCGCCGCCGACGGCTATCCTGCCGATCTTCACGACCCTCGTCTTTCGTCTGCTCATTCTATTCTCCTCTTTACGCCCTGAACTTCGGTAATGGTTAAGGTAACGCAACCCGTATCGGTTCTCGGTTACGGTAACGTTTTAAAGCCGTATCCGAATGACAATTGACGATACGCCGGCCATTGAAACGCTGGCAAGGATTAGCAACCGAATCCCGGTATTCGGGATTTCTATGCTGCGATTAATGAAAAAAGTGCCTGATCCTGTCCCCGAAGAATCTCAAAATATCGTTATAAGTCACGAATACCGCCATTACGATAAGTGAATACATCCCGATATTGCCGACAATAGCCTCGGCCCTGTTCGAGAGCGGCCTGCCGCGGATCTTCTCCAGCACCAGAAAAGCCAAGTGCCCTCCATCCAGGATCGGAAAAGGAAGCAGATTGAATATTGCCAGGCTTAAACTTAACACCGCGGCTAAACTCAACACGGCGCTGACGCCGGCGCTGACCGCTTTTGAAGTGATCACGAATATGCCGACCGGCCCGGTAACCGAATCACGCAGCGACAACTTGCCGGTGATCATCCACCAGAACGCCTTGTAGGTAAAGACCGTCAACTCCGCGGAACGCAACGATCCCAGCCTCATCGATTCGATAAGACCGCGTTTTAATACCGTCGTCTCCTCGGAAGGGCTCACTCCCAGGAAAGCCGCCGCTTTACCGGCCGGTGAGTCCGCCGGCCTGCGCCCGACCGGGACATCAAGAAGTAATTCGCTGCCGCCCCTTAAGACCGCCACACGCACGCTTTGGGCGGACTGCCTCAGGCGCATCATCCTCTGGATGTCTTCCCAATAAGGGGTCTTTTGGCCGTCGATAGAAACGATAACGTCCCCAGCCGCTATACCGGCTTCCTTGGCGCCGTAACCGTCAAGCACCTGCCCGATCTTACCGCTGAAAGAAGGATAACCTATCCAAAAAACAAGAATAAAGCAAATAATACCGGTGATATAATTCATCAGCGGTCCGCAGAAAACTATCAACGCGCGCTTGAACACGGGCTGCGCGTAATATTCGTCTTTATTCCCTTTGAACTCCTCCGCGACATCGCCTGCCATTTTCACGAAGCCTCCAAGCGGCACCGCGCAAAGCGAATAACAGGTGCCGTTGACGGTCCTGCTGAATAAAACCGGGCCGAACCCGAGAGAAAAACGTTCCACCCGCACCCCGGCGCGTTTCGCCGTCAGGAAATGCCCCAATTCATGCACGAAGATCAGAACACCAAGGATGATCACGAACATCGCCAAAGAGAACATGGTTTATTTCCGCCTCCCGCGGACAAGAAACGCCGCCTTTTGCCTCGCCCATAAGTCAGCGGCGAATACAGCTTCCAGGGAACTACTTTTAGTATTTTTATGCGCGTCCATAACCCGGGCCACGATCCCGGGGATATCCGTGAATCCGATATTCCCTTCCATGAACGCGGCCACGCAGACTTCATTGGCGGCGTTAAGCACGGCCGGCATAGTGCCCGCTTCCCGCGCCGCGGCATAAGCCAGCCCTAAAGCGAGAAACTTTTTGAGATCGGGCTTCTCGAAATTCAAACTGCCGAGCCTGAAGAAATCGAGCCTGCCGGCTATATTCCCGATCCTCCGCGGATATGAAAAAGCGTATTGTATGGGTATGCGCATATCCGGGACCGATAACTGCGCCATCACGGCCCCATCCTTAAATTCCACCATAGAATGGACGACGGCTTCCGGATGCACAAGCACTTGAATATCCTCGCAGGAAGCCCCGAATAAATGCATAGCCTCTATGACCTCAAGCCCCTTATTCATCAGCGTGGCCGAGTCCACGGTTATCTTCCTGCCCATCTTCCAACGCGGGTGCCGCAGGACGTCTTTGAGCCCGACGCGGCGCAATTGAGCCTCCGTCATCCCGCGCAGCGGGCCGCCGGAAGCGGTCAGATAGATCCTTTCTAACCTTTCCGACGGGTTACAGGACAAACACTGCCAGATCGCCGACTGCTCGCTATCCACCGGCAGTATGCGGACTTTATTTTTCGCGCAACGCGCCATGACCAGTCCGCCGGCCATCACCAGCGCCTCTTTATTCGCCAAAGCCACATCTATACCGCGGCCCAGTATCTCCATCAAAGGAGGCAACGCGGCCGCGCCGCTGACGGCCACAAGCACCAGATCCGCCCTGCTCCTGGTGAGCGCATCTGAAAATCCCCCGATCCCGGCAAAGACTCCCCTGCTGCCTGAACGGCGGCTGCGGATAAAACGCTCCGCGGCGTTTTTATCACCTATCCAAACCGCTGCCGGCCTAAAGATATCCGCCTGACGCCTTAAGGAATCGATACTGGAATTGGCCCCCAGGCCTGCCAGGCAGAAATGAGCGGGATGCCTTTTTATGACCTCCAGCGCGCTGGTGCCGATCGAACCGGTTGACCCCAGTATAAAGATACGTTTCATAATGGATCCTCTCCGGACAAAACGTCCGGGTTTTCTTTCCTGCGTTATTATCCGCCACAAAGATTGGCGAAGCTTAGCCCGCGGTTAAAATACCGGCAACGGCTATGGTAACGAAGCCCGTATCGGCTTTCGGTTACGGTAACGTGAAAAAGCCGTAACCGCTTGACGATAGACGAAACTGGTATCGTACCCCTTACCGAAAGACGATCGTTGTCTCGGTATCCGAAATTCTGCGCTACGGCTAACGATATGTGTTGAATGTCAGGTAAAAATAAAAAACGGGAGCGGTAAAGATCAGGCTGTCCACGACATCCAGTATGCCTCCCATACCCGGGAAGAAATTCCCGGAGTCCTTAACCTGGCAGTCGCGTTTAACGAGAGATTCGGAGAGATCGCCCAACTGGGCCAGTATGCCGAGGCTGGCGCCAAGGAACAAAAGGTGCGTGAATGCCAACGGGAGCTTGAATAACATACCGCATATCACTCCCGCGGCCACGCTGAACAACAGCCCTCCGACCGCGCCTTCCACCGACTTGCGGGGGCTGATGCGCGGAAGCAACGGGGTCTTGCCAAAACGGCTGCCTATCAAATACGCGCCGATATCCCCTCCCTTGGCGATTATCAGGAGCATGGCTATAAGGCGCAGCCCACCGTCCATATAACGTATTTTTATCAGAAAACTCAGGAACCAGGCGATATAAATTATACCGAAAATGGTGACCGAGATATCCACGATCGCCCCGGAATTTTCCCTGCGGCTGAACTGCAGAATGATCAACGTCAACAACCCGGCGGCCAGAAAGAACAACTCCCAGCCGCGCGTCAATTCGAAACGCAGCATTATCGACAGAGGGATCACCGCTCCCACCAGCATGCCGAAGCGTTTATATATCTTCAGTCCTTTTTTCTCCAGCATGCCGAAGAATTCGCTCAGCCCGATGGCCACAATGAAAGTAACGGCCAGCCCGCAAACCCAATCTATCATTGCGGCGGCAACCGTCCCCGCGATAAGCAAAAAAGAACTTAAAACCCTCTTCTGCAGCGTGCTTCTGCCTTCCAGTGTCAGCATTATCCCCCGTCTTTCCGAATGTTACCGAACCTGCGCTGCCGGCGAGCGTAACTTTTCAACGCTTTCTCGAATTCCTTCACCCCGAAATCAGGCCAGAGCGTTTCGCTGAAATACAACTCGGCATAAGAAAGCTGCCAAAGCATAAAATTACTCAGGCGCATTTCCCCGCTGGTGCGTATGAGCAGGTCCGGGTCGGAAATGCCGGAGGTATAAAGGTATCCGCCAAACTTCTCTTCATTCAATTCATCCGCTCCGGAGCCGCGCTTCAACACATCCAGCGCGTATTTCCTGGCGGCATCCATGATCTCCTGCCGGGAACCGTAATTAAAAGCCAACACCACGTTCATTCCGGTATTAGCGGCTGTCTTCGCCTGGAAATTATCAAGTTTATCGGAGAGGTAACGCGGCAGATTCTCTTTCTTGCCTACTACGCGGAACCTGATATTGCGGGCTCGCAGTTTTTCCGCCCTGCCGGTCAGGAAATTATACAACAGCCTCATCAGCATGCTGACTTCCTGCTTGGGCCTGGACCAGTTTTCCGTGGAAAACGCGAACAGAGTAAGCGTCTTGACGCCCATACGGGAAGCGGCGTCAACTATTTCTTCCACTCTTTTTACTCCCTCGCGGTGGCCGCAGCTGCGCGCCAAACCGCGTTTCTCGGCCCAGCGCCCGTTCCCATCCATTATTATCGCGACATGCGCGGGTATATTATTCATCTTGCTTACGATCCGTCCTACGAGTGGACCCGGTAATCTATCTCAGGGAAAATATTATCCGCTCGCTCGACCTCAGCCAGCCACTGTTCGTCAACATTATTGGATTTGATCTCTTCATAGAGGCGGCCGAAACGCAATAAATGCTCCTTGGTGCGCTTTACGGCGTAAGGAACGTGCGTGCCCGTGCCCATGATGAACGCCCAATCCGAACTCTGCGCCAGCAGCAGCTCCCGCAAAGCCTGGTTCAGGGCGCGGCGCTTCAGGCCGTGCGATTCAGGATGGTTGACGGAAAGCTCCGTCATCTGCTCCGAAGCGGCATGCAAATGCCTGTATATCCAATCATTGCATCCCTGCACCCACATCTCGCTGTACCCCTTCCAGCCCCAGCTGGACATCGACGGCGTAACCACCTGGTTACGCGGATTCTCATTGAGGTATTCCGAAGGCGTGATCATCCGTATGGTTTTCTGATCGTGATATACCTTTCTCATCAGAAAATCAAGCCACATCGGTCCTTCATACCACCAGTGCCCGTACAACTCGGCGTCATAAGGGGAAATTATCAACGGTTTCTTATGCATCGCTCCGTAAAGGTATTCTACCTGCTGCTGCCGGTTGAACATAAAATTGCCGGCGTGCGCGGCGGCCTTTTCCCGCGCCATATCCGGATCATAAGGCTGCTTATTGGAACTCCCTGTAATACGGTAATATTTTATGCCGGTATTGATCCTTATCCCGTCAGGATGTATATAATCTTTTATATAGTCATAATCGAGATCGAAACCGATGTCACGATAAAATTCACGGTAATAATAATCACCCGGATACCCTTCAATAGAAGACCAGACCTGCTTAGACGATTCCAGGTCCCTGCCGAAACAGGCTACTCCGGACTTACAGTAAACCGGGGCGAATACCCCGTATTTCGGGCGCGGAGTCCCATGCAGCACGCCGTGCGCGTCGGTGAAGAAATAACGCAACCCGGCCTCGCGCAGGATCTCATCGTCATTGGGACTATACCCGCATTCCGGCAGCCATATGCCGCGCGGTTTGCATCCGAACGCCTTCTCATAACTGGCGGCGGCCACCTTCACCTGCGCCCTGACCGACTGTTTTACCACGTTCATCATCGGGAAAAATCCGTGAGTGGCGCCGCAAGTTATCACTTCCAGCTTGCCCGCGTTCTGAAAATTACGAAAGGCGTTCACCAGGTCGCGATGATAAAACTCGAAAGTGTCCCTGGCGCGGCAAAATGTATTCAGATACATTATCGCCAGTTTCTGGAACTGCGGTTCCCACCTCGTTCTTTCCACTTCTTTATGGGCGAGCTCTATCAGAAGGCTGATATGTTTTATATAGCGGTCCTGCAGAAGCCTGTCCTGAAGCATCGCGGTCAGGGTCGGGGTCAACGACATGGTCAGGCGGAAATCGACCTTGTCCCGCAACAGACCGTCCATCATCCAGATCAAAGGGGTATATGTCTCGGTGATCGCCTCGTAAAGCCAATCTTCTTCAAGAAAATCCTCGTGCTCCGGATGCCGGACAAACGGCAGGTGACTGTGCAATACCAGACACAAATACCCCTTATTCATTTATCCCCCTTATGCTGATAGTTAAGAAATCTATTTGCGGCATCAAAGGTTACCGCCTTCGGGAATATAACCCGGCTACAGGCGTAAAAAAAGAACTCTTATGGATCCCTGTGGAAGGAATACGGCTCCGGGCCCGCGGATCACCGCCCTCTGCCGCCGCGAAGCGCGAGCTATTTCGTTTCGCGCGATACTATCGGAGTAATTGTCCTCTCTTCTTCTCCGTCGGCGGAAACCCCGCGCACAGGCATCACCTGAGTTCCGTCCGGAAGCGCAAAACGGAGAGAGAAAGAACCGTCCGGCCTTAACTTTACCGGGACGCCCTGCACCGTGACCTTGGCATCCGGCTCGGTGGCGCCGTAAAGTATCAATTCGGTATTAACCACCATCCAGAATTTCCTGCCTTTGTTTTTTTCCCTGGACTTGACCGGGCTGCCAGCGGAAGAAAGTCCGGGAGAAGAAAGGATCCCGGAGAACAACTCCCTCTTGATCCTTTCCTGCCAGGTTTTGCCTATCGGGGAACTCTGGCCGAAGCCGAAACCCATGCCGTAGAGGCGGGCGAACAACTCCTCGGGGACCATCCATTCCTCGTCGGTTATCCATGACGGGCCATCCAGCGGAGTGCTGATCACGTTCGAACGCAGAATGGTTATAAATTCGCCGTTGGGAAGCCTCAACCCCAGGTCCACGCACCAGGACCTGCCGGCTTCTTGGACGTGTATATACCAGCTTAAGGCGTCGGGTCCGACCTCAATATCGAAATATTTATGCGCGTTGCGGCTGTTGAAAACGATATTGCTTACGTCGTAAATCCTTAATATCTTCTTAGCTTTATAGAAATCTTCTCCGAGGCGCCCGCGCAACGAATCATAAGTGCCGGGAATGACCTCCCAATAGGAATATATCCAATGCGGATCCCTGGGATGAATGACCAATTTATCCTTGCCGTAAGAACAGGGAAGTTCCGTAGGCATAGAACGCAGTGAGGAACTCAGGGCTTCGGGAGTGGAGAATTTCATTTTGCCTACGGCCGTCTCGCTGACGCCCAGTATTTCTTTTTCCTGCGATGACACGGCCTGTTTAACAACGGCTCTTCTCGAAGACCTGGCAGGAGCGGCCGGAGGTTTCTTCGACGCGATCTTCTTAGCCGCCGGCGCGGCGCGTTTGACGGCGGCAGCTGATTTCCCCCTGGCGATCATCTTTTTAACACCGCTCTTGATCTTACGCAGAATAGCCATAAAACCCTCCCTTCAAACAAAAAGGGGATTAGCAAATCCCCTTAACGGTAATCTTTCCTGCGGCTCTATTCAATCTCACACGCGCTATTTACGGGCCTTGTTCTTACCCGACGCCTCTTTTAGGCCGTTTTCAAGCGTTTCATTCATTTTAGTTATCTTCTGCAATTCCTCTTTCAAATTCTGATTCACAAGCTGTTCCTGAAGAAGGTCGTTCTTTAAGGATTTGGTGAGTTCTTTCTCTTCGTCCAGCGTCTTTCTTAGATTATCCACCGCCACCATACACGCGGTTTTCTCCCGTTTTACTTTCAGAAGTTCTTCTTCTTTATCCAGGCGCAGGCGCATCTCATTGTTATAATCGGATCTTTTCTTATATGCGCTGGAGCAGGAACCGACCGTCCCTATGAAAAAGATCAGCGTCAATACCGATAAAATAAGAATAATCCTGTTTTTCAGGCTCTCTTCCATATCTTCAACCCGACTTTTTAATGTTCTGGATTTATCCGCGCCGGGATAAAACAAAATGTTTTAGT
>JBAZGW010000042.1:0-11985 GCA_041652635.1 Candidatus Omnitrophota bacterium
CGATTCCGATTACGATAAAGAGAAGCTGCAGGAAAGGCTCGCCAAGCTTTCCGGCGGAGTCGCCGTGATCAACGTCGGAGCAGCCACCGAAACCGAAATGAAAGAGAAAAAGGCCAGAGTGGAAGACGCGTTGCACGCCACCCGCGCCGCGGTCGAGGAAGGCATTGTCCCCGGAGGCGGAGTCGCTCTGCTGAGGACCATCTCCAGCGTCGAATCCTTGAAGCTCGAGGGAGACGAAAGAGTCGGCGCCAATATCATCAAGAGGGCGCTTGAGGAACCGATGCGCAAAATATCCGAGAACGCCGGAGTCGAGGGCGTTGTCGTGATCCAGAAAGTAAAGGAACAGAGCGGTTCTTTCGGGTTCAACGCTGAAACCGAAGAGTATACCGATATGATCAAAGCCGGGATCATCGATCCGGTCAAAGTAGTCAGGCTGGCTATCATTAATTCTTCGAGTATAGCCGGACTTATGCTTACTACGGAGGCTTTGATCACCGAGATCCCGGAAAAAGAGAAACCGGGTCCCGCCATGCCTCCGCATCCCGAGTATTAATACGGGAGCGTTGGAAAGCGCGTGACGTTCCCCGCGGTATTCCGGGGGGACTTCCGGCAGTAACACAAAACAGTTAACGCATCCGGCCCGGCCGTGTTGCCCTGAACGGGGCGCGGCCGGGCCGGGTTTTTTTAGGCAGGATCAGCGATAGCAGGATAAGGAGTTCTTATGCCCGGCAAGAAAGAGAAGCGCCGATCCGGTAGAGGAAAAGCGAGCATCTTGTTGACTAATGACGACGGTATTCACGCCCCCGGACTGACAGCCCTTTATGAAGCGCTGCTGCCTTTGGGGAATGTTACCGTGGTCGCCCCGGAACATGAACGCAGCGCGGTCAGCCACGCCATTACCCTGCATCAGCCTTTGCGCTTAAGGCAAGTCAGGCTTAAGGACGGACTGTCCGGTTATTGCACTAACGGGACGCCCGCCGACTGCGTGAAACTCGGGGTGCGCGCCGTCTTGAAAAGTTTTCCTGATATTGTGGTTTCCGGCATAAACCCCGGGCCGAATACCGGCTTCAGCGTGTTGTATTCCGGGACCGTGTCCGCCGCCAGGGAAGGCGCGATGTATGGAATACCTTCCATGGCGGTTTCTTTGGCGAGCCACGCCCCTGACGTCGACTTCAGCTATGCCGCTTCCTTTGCCGCGTTGCTGGCGCGCAAGATCATTTCCGGCTGCTTTATGCCTTCCGGAAGTCTTTTGAATGTGAATATTCCCGCAGGCGCCGTAAAAGGCGTTAAATTCACAAAACAAAGCGTACAGGTTTTCAAGGACCAGTTCGAGAAAAGGAAAGACCCGCGCAACCGCGAGTATTACTGGTTGAGCGGGGAATTCTTCGGCGGCAACAGGGACGCGGATATGGATAGCGAAGCCGTGCGCCGCGGTTATATTTCTCTGACCCCGTTGAATTGCGACGTTACCAACCACGCGCTGCTGGCGGAACTGCGTAAAAAACAGTCTATGGCTATAGTTAAGAAGCATGAAGCACGAAGCATGAAGGACGAAATGTGTTATCCTGAAAAAGGTTGACAGAAAGGGGTCAATCAATCAGTGGGAGAGAAAAGGATAACATATAAGTATAGTATAGGGTTTAAGCGAAAAGTGGTAGAGGAGATAGAAAGAGGGAAAATAAGCGGCGTATATGAAGCAAGCCGGATATATGATATAGAAAAAACGGGACCGGGTACCGCTTACTCCTAGTCCTGCAGTTGGTTACGTCTGAAGTGTCCCCGGGGTTGAAGAAAGACGAAGTACGAGGCACCTTGCGCTCATGTGGAATTGAGCAAGTATTCTCAAGCGTGAACATGAAGCACGAGCGACGAAGAATGGGCACCGCAACTATAAAAACAGTTCACAGATAATCCGCGAAAGAAGTTAATAGACCGCCGTAAATATCCATATAGAGTGAGGTCCTTCATAATTCACGGTCCCCGGGTTTACAGCAGCCGCATTGCAACTCCCCTATATATAAAGTATACTTTAAGTTAGGATATTTTCAGATCGCGGCGTGTATATTCACCCAATTTTTTTCTGCGTACTATGCGAGCAACACATATGGCAAACAATAGACAAATGCCCCCGGAATTTAAAAAAATAGCCTGTTTTTCGATAATCTTTTCGTTTCTTTTCAATCAGCTTTGTTTTTCGCAGATCACGCCGCAATTGTTTCCCCTGTATTTTGCCCAACCAGGCTTTCTTTCCGCGGATAAATTCCGGCCGTTGCATTTACGCTACCTTGAACTTGACCGGCAAACCCAAGGTTTTCAAATCTTCCTTGATAAAGGAGATGCAAAATATCCGGATCAGGCTTCTTTAGCCGGCGCAACTAAGGAACTAATGGATTACTTCCGTATTGGCCTGGCTCTTTCCAACAGCTCGTTTTGGGTGAATCTCCGGCCTGATCAGAAAGATAATATCATTGACCCGTTCTTAGAAAAGACCGATATCGGTAAAATACTTTTAGAAGCAGACATGAACCTGAAAAAAGACTTAGCGAACGCAACCTCGCCCGGCACAAAAGAAGGTAAGCAATACTGGGATAAGATATATATAAAAGCAGGAGAGCTTTTTGGAGAACAAAGATTATCGCTGCCGACATTTACCAGGCCCTGGATCGTGCCGGGGGAGATAATTATACGTCAGACCCCTGTCAGCGCTTATATCTACAAAGCGACACTGAAAGTCATGCTGGAGCAGGATTATCTCAAGAACGCGGCGCCGGCGTTTGAAGACGAACGGATGAAGCAGTTAAACGACTATTCTTCGGAACTGATCAGGACCATGATCATCCCCAGTCTGACCCTGACAGTGAACAGTTCTAAACGCTATGCGTCTCTGCGCCAAGTGTATTATTCGTTGATCCTTAGCCAATGGTTTAAGATGAAATACGTCAAAGCGCCGGATAATGAAAACCCAGGTCTCTCAGCAGCGGGCCTCCTGCAAACAGACGCAGCTTTATTACCATATGTCAGATTGATCAACTCCAATGATCTTCGCGGCCTTTCTTCAAAAAAGCCCTGGTCAAAAACCACCTATTTTAATCAATACCGGCGATCTTTCCAAAAAGGCGAATACGACGAATCCGAGACTATAACTACCCCGTATGGACAAACCATCCGGCAGTACACCTCGGGAGGGATCACTTTCGCAACTCTCCCTGCGCTTATGTTAAGCGGTTTAGCTAATGTGATAAGCACCCATAAACCGTTATCGCCGGGTTTGAATCTGGCGGCAGTAAGCATAGGCGCGGATGGCGTAGCCCATTCCCCGGGCTTAGCTTCAAAAAGTGAAAAAGTTATTCCGCGGGATGGCGGAGCACTGCTTGATCCCGGGAAAAGTAATTTAACAGATAATCCTTTGTCGGCAGAGAGCTTGAACGGGCAGGAGCGTCTGGCAAAAGACCTTTTTCTTAACAGGCCGGAAATAATGGGAAAATTGAAGCCGTTCGATCCTCTCCTCGGGCAAGGCGGATATTCGTCTTTTTTGAAGCTTTATGAGACTTTAGGCGGCTTTGGCGACCTTTTTTTTGAAAATATACTGGTCCTGTTTAAACCGTTGATCAATACCCAAGAAGACGTGGTAAAGATCACCGCCGATCTTGATAAACTGATGCGTCTCCCCGGAGAAGAAGAAAAAAAGCTCAACTATTTATTCAGGCTTGCTTTACCGGCGTTGCTTAACGCTTTTACCCCGGAAGAATTACCGGTTTACTGGGATAGTTTTATTGCTGTGAGTATCGCCTCGGAAGATAGGGCGGGTGAATTGCTCATGCACGGCATCCCGGCTTTAAGGAACAAATTCGGGGTTGAAAACTTTGCCCGGAGATGGCCGGAGTTTTACCGGCTAGGCATGGAGGAGGGCAGGTATGCTGTTCATTTCTTTGAAGCGGCGATGACCGTGGACGAAGCCGCTGAGCAGGCTGCCGCGGTATCCCTGCGTTTTGCGCAACAGATCAGCGATACGGGAATAAATAATATTATAATGTCGGGGGGGAGTACTATCTTACCTTATAAGCTTTTTAAGGCGGCCTGGAGGAAAAAGTTCCCCAGAGCTGCGGAGGTCAAGATATATACTTTTAACGGCGAAGAAAATGCCAGGTTAAAGAAAAAAGAAACCAGGAATGAATTGTTCGATACTATCGCCAGGGAGATCGATCCTCCCGGATTAAGGTTGATGTACGTCGATACTCATTGGAGGTCCGGTTTAAAACGCGTTTTATTGAAGGCGGAATCTAAGCGCAAGGAGCTGAATATTAAGTTCGCCGTTTTCTCCGCTCCGGCATTCAAAGAATTTGAAAATGATATTATAGGTTCGCCGGATCCGGTATTCAGAGCGCTTATATACGGTATTGCAGATGATGTATCTTTTTCCATCAAGTCCGACAAGCGATTATTGAGAACGCGGCTTAACGATTCTAATGCCGAAGCTTTTGAAGCGCGGTTGCCCGAAGGCATAAAAATATATCTTGATGCGATAATGCGTGCGATTGAAGCAAGCAGCGACACTGCGGCGCGCCAAGTCCCGGCGCAGGATGGCGGGATGAATAATCCCGGTGGTATAGATTTCCGCGATCTCCGGATAGTTAATCAACCTTTGCCTGCGGTGCGGCCGAATTCAGCGGCGCCGGCCCAGCCGAAAATCCCGCTTTCCGATCTGGACAAGGAGTGGAATAAGATCGAAGAGTCCGTGAATAAAGGCTATATACCTTCCGGAGAAACTATAAAAGAATATATTTTGTCCTGTTTTCAAAAACCCGATATTAACCGTGATATCGAGAAAGCCCTCGGTTGTATTTCTAATATTCTGCGTCTTGAGGAAGATTATGCCCTTTACTGCGAACCGGGATTCATTGAATTACTTAATCTCCTGGAATCAGACAAATCAGCGCAGGAATTGAAGGTTGCCTTAAGCTCGGTATCCTTCAAATAGTGCGGTTTTTATAAGAGTTGACAGAACCGCAGCCGCGATTTATTATTGAATATAATAGTACACAACATTTAAGCCAAACGGGATATACGCATGAGCAATTTGATAAGATTCGGCGTGTCTATAGATAAAAATCTGGTTTCCGGTTTCGATGCCTTGATCGAGAGGCGTAAATGCGGCAACCGTTCCGAGGCGATAAGGGATCTTATCCGCCGGGAACTGGTCGATCAGGAATGGGCTGACGATAAGATAGTCGCCGGGGCGATCACCCTTATTTACGACCATCACAAGCGGGAGTTGTTGAACCACCTGACCTCTATACAGCATGATTATCAGGGGTTGATCATCGCCACCCAGCATATCCATCTTGATCATTATAATTGCCTGGAGATGATCGCGGCCAAAGGCAAGGCGGCGGAGATCAAGAAACTCGCCGACACTCTGCGTTTGACAAAAGGCGTCAAGCATCTGTCGTTGAATGCCGCCACTACCGGCAGCGGGATATAGATTTTTTTTAAATTCAGGTAGCACGATTGCGCCGGTTGTGTTATTATGTGCTGGGGTCTGACAGTAAAAACTAATTCTTAGCATAAGGAGACGTAGATGCATATACCCGACGGATATCTCGGCCCCGCCACGAGCGGAGTGATGTACGCGGTGATGTTTCCGGTTTGGGCGCTGACCTCCCGGATGGTCAAGAAGACATTGAAGACCAGGCAGGTGCCGTTGCTCGCCATTAGCGCCGCGTTCAGTTTCGTGATAATGATGTTCAACGTGCCTATCCCGGGAGGGACAACCGGGCACGCCGTAGGAGCCGTGCTGGCCGCGATCCTGCTCGGCCCCTGGGCGGCCTGTATCGCGGTCACGGTAGCGCTGGTCGTGCAGGCCCTGCTTTTCGGCGACGGAGGCATAACCGCTATCGGCGCGAATTGTTTTACTATGGCATTTATCGAGGTCTTTGCCGGGTATTACTTCTATAAACTCATCAGCGGAAGATCGTCTTTCGGTTCCGGCAGACGGGTTATCGCCGCCGGCATTGCCGGATACCTGGGGTTGAATATCGCCGCGTTCGCGGCGGCGCTACTGTTCGGCATTCAGCCGTTATTATACAGGACCCCTAATGGCCAGTCGTTGTATTGTCCTTACGGATTAAATGTGACAATACCGATGATGCTGGGTGAACATTTATTGGTGTTTGGCTGGGTAGAAGCGCTTATTACCGCGTTGGTAGTCAAATATCTGCAAAAACAGGATCCCGCGCTTCTTGCTTTCGGGAAGGAGGGGTAGAGAAATGAAACTTACTTCTAAACTTTGGCTGGGGATCGCGATCTTAGTCGTTCTTTCTCCTCTTGGTCTTTTGCTCCCGGAATATTTTAAAGCCGGTGATGCCTGGGGAGAATGGGGCCCAGATACTTTGAAAGAGCTTGTCGGGTATGTCCCTCGAGGGTTTGAAAAACTTTCCAATCTCTGGAATGCCCCAGTGCCGGATTATGCCTTTAAGGGATGGGAAGAGGGTGGATTGGGAGGGCTCAGTTTCTCCTATATCGCTTCGGCGGTTATCGGTATTATCATCACCGTCGCTATAGTCATGTTGATCGGCAAGATGTTAAGTAAAAAAGACCGTTCGTAAGACAGGACGCCGCGCAATTGGCTAAGAACAGGAAAAAGATCATTCTTACCGGCGGAGCCGGTTTTATCGGCAGTTGTTTTCTCTGGAAGTTGAACAGGGAAGGCATCGATAACGTTATAGTCGTGGACGACTTCGGCAGTGACGCCAAGTGGCGGAACCTCAGCGGCAAGCGTTTTATGGATTATGTTCATAAAGACGATTTCCCCGGGCTGCTCGGATCCGGGAGCCTCGGCCGGGTGGAAACGATAATTCACCTCGGCGCCTGCAGTTCCACCATCCTGACAGACGCCGGATATTATCTGAAAAATAACTATGAATATTCGCGCCGGCTCGCGGAAT
The DNA here is from genome assembly GCA_041652635.1 of Candidatus Omnitrophota bacterium. Taxonomy (GTDB): domain Bacteria; phylum Omnitrophota; class Gorgyraeia; order Gygaellales; family Profunditerraquicolaceae; genus Undivivens. Next base: position 6,945 of record JBAZGW010000042.1, read on the forward strand.
GGGCGTTCGCTCATTCCGCGAAATTCATCTATGCTTCTTCAGCCGCCACTTACGGCGCGGGAGAACGCGGATACGGCGACAGGGAAGAAGACCTGCAGGATCTTCGTCCGCTCAATATTTACGGATATTCAAAACATCTCTTTGACCTTTGGCTGTTGCGTAACGGGTATTTCCGGAAAGCCACGGGGTTCAAGTTCTTCAATGTCTTCGGCCCGAATGAATATCATAAGGCGGAGATGATGAGCCTGGTCTGCCGTAATTTTAAGGAAGCGGCGGCCGGCCGCCCGTTGCGCCTGTTCAAGTCATACAACCCGGCGTATAAAGACGGTGAACAAAAGAGGGACTTCCTTTATGTCCGGGATGCCGTTGAAGTGATGTATTATTTCTTTCTAAAACAGGGGAAAAGCGGTATATTTAATCTTGGCACCGGTAAGGCCAGAAGCTGGAACGAACTGGCGCGCGCGGTATTCGCGGCCGCCGGCAAGCCGGACAGGATCGAGTATATAGAAATGCCGGATATCATCCGGCCAAAGTATCAGTATTTTACCGAAGCCGTGACCGGAAAATTAAGGGCCGCGGGTTGCTGGCACGAGTTCTTGGAACTGGAAGATGCCGTGAAAGATTACGCCGCGTACCTCGATAAGGAAGAATACCTGTGAGCCGCGCGGCTTTCCGGAGCAACAGCCGATAATTACCGTCCCGCTACAGTTGATTTTATGAAAGATAACCGTTTTATAGAGCGCTCCCTGATGGGAGCCGTTTCTTTTTTAAAGGAGTCGGTGTTTGCCGACGAGCACGCCGGACAAAAAGGTTTTTTGCAGGCGCGCGACCCGCGCGTCAAAGTAGCGGCAATACTGTTGTTGGTTCTATCGGTGCTCTTTTCCAGACAGATAGCGTTCATCGGGGGTATTTATTTGGTCTCTCTGGTGCTCGCGGGCTGTTCTTCGATCAACCTGGCCTTCTTTCTGGGCAGGACATGGTTGTTTGTCCCGCTTTTTGCCATTTTTATTGTCGTTCCTTCAGCGTTCAGCGTTTTTACTCCGGGAGAGCAGTTAGCCGTTATTAAGATAGGCGTCTTTTCTTTCCAGGTTACCAAACAGGGGATCGCGGGCGCCTCTATCTTTTTCTCTCGGGTGCTTGTTTCGGTATCCTTGTGCGTGCTTCTGTCGTTGACGACCAGGCATTATGCCCTGCTGAAGGTTCTAAGGATATTCCGGGTGCCGCAGGTGTTCGTGATGACTCTCGGGATGTGTTACCGTTATATTTTTCTTTTTATAGGCATAATTCAGGATACTTACACCGCGATAAAAAGCCGCTGTGGATATGGCCTATCTTCTATGAAAGGGCAGAAGATAGTGGCCTGGAGCATCGCCGCTCTCTGGCAGCGTTCGTACCGGATGCAGAACCAGGTTTATGACGCGATGCTCTCCCGGGGGTATTCCGGGGAGGTGTATATCCTTGATGACCTTCGCGCCGGGATCAAAGACATTTTATTCCTTGCGGGAGCAACCGTTATCTTTCTTTTGATCATATGGCGAACATATTTTTCGAACTGAAACAGGCGTCTTATTCATACCTCGGCAAATTTCCGGCTCTGCGCGCGGTCGACCTGACCATCGAGCAGGGGTCTAAAGTCGCGGTGATCGGTGCCAACGGCACGGGCAAGTCGACACTGCTGTCGATGCTGGACGCGCTTATTTTCCCGGATCAGGGCAGCGTCAAAGCCTTCGGCAGGACATTGGACGAAAAGGCGTCGAATGACGCCGACTTCTCCAGGATCTTCCGCAGTCGGGTAGGGCTGGTCTTTCAGAACCCCGATACGCAGTTGTTCTGCTCGACTGTAAAAGAGGACATAATATTCGGGCCCCTGCAATTAAGAGTGCGCAATTCCGAGGTTGCCAAGAGGCTGGAGAAGGTCGCTACGGAACTGAAACTCGCCGATTTGCTGGAACGTTCCCCTCATCAATTGAGCATCGGTGAGAAAAAAAAGGTGGCTATCGCTTCTGTGCTCGCCATACAGCCGGAAGTCCTGCTTCTGGATGAGCCCACCGCCGGGCTTGACCCGCAGACCACGCGCGATATCATCGATATCCTTATCGCCGAGAACCGGTCGGGGACGACGCTGGTCACGGCGACCCATGACCTGCATATCGTCGAGGAGATATCCGATACCGTGCATGTCTTTGGTCTGGAAAAGAGGATCATTCACAGCGCCCCCCCGGAAAAGGTATTGTCGGATCAACAGTTCCTGCAGGCGCATAACCTGGTCCATATTCACCGCCACCGCCACAAGGATGTCGATGCCTCTCATGCGCATCAGCACGACGTGCGGCACCACCATTGATCGCGGCGCAGAAACCCCGGATGCCGGGTCTTTGTGTCGTATCGGTATTTGAAAATCGAAAGTCGAAATTAGACCACAATCGAGAATTTTCATCGAATCAAATCTCGTCGTTCTACTCTCGATTGCTCTGTGCGCTGTCTAAAAACTTACTGAACAGCGCACCTCCCGGATTGACAGGCGTCGTCCTTTATGTTATAAGCAATGAATTATGGTTAGAACAAAAGCTTTCAAAGTCGTATTGAAAGAAAAGAAAGGTTTTCAACGCCTGCTTAAAGGACTGCCGCGGACTTCCGGTATGAAATCCGGGCAGATGATCCTGGCTCCGGGAGAAGACGTCGGGGAACACGATACCGGCGGCCGGGAGGAGATCTTGATAGTGTTGGAAGGAGAGGCTACTGTGCTCAGCGGCAGCCGCGGCCGGATCATTGCCGCGTCATACAGTATCGTATATATCCCCGCGCATACCGCGCATAATGTTCTCAATCTCAGTAAATCCCGCCTAAGATATATTTACGTGGTTTCCCCGGTTTAACCCATTTTTCTCAAATCCTATTGCAAAATCCGGGTTTAAGCGGAAGGTGTAACTCCCGAATGCCGTGGTGTAACATCCTTTATTACAAGCACTTACTGTTTTTGGCCTATCGATAGTCCAGTCTGGCAATAAGGCATCTTGACAAAACAACCTCATATGCTACAATCTCTATAGAGTTAATAGTATTAGTAGGTAATTTACGTGGAGAGATAAATGAACTTATCGACTAAAGGAAGATATGGGGTGCGCTTTATGCTGGACCTGGCGCTTAATTCTCAAGACCAGCCTGTATTCTTAAAAGATATAGCACAACGCCAGGAGATTTCTGAGAAATATCTCTGGCATTTAGTTGATTTGTTAAAGAACGCGGGGTTGGTTAATTCTTTGCGCGGTGCGCACGGAGGTTACGTGTTGGCCAAGCCGGCCGAAGAGATAAGTTTAAGGGATATAGTTACCGTGCTGGAAGGCGACCTGTGCCTGGTCGGATGCGTGAATAATCCCGCGGTATGCGATAGGGCCGGGTTATGCGTTATGCGCGATATCTGGAAAGAGACCAATGACGTTATTTATAGCACCCTGGAATCTTTCAGTTTGAAAGATATAGTTGAAAGACAAAGAGATAAAATAGGGGCTGCCGGTTACGCGATTTAACCCCGGTTTCACACAAAACAGCTTAAGGTTAGTTGTCTCTGCCAAGTCGAAGGAGAGGAATACAATGGCAAATATATTCGCGGATATCACGAAGACCGTAGGTAATACTCCTCTGGTGAAACTCAACCGTATCGCCGAAGGATCGGAAGCGACGGTGTTGGCAAAACTGGAATTTTTTAATCCGCTTTCCAGCGTGAAAGACAGGATAGGCGTGGCGTTGATCGATGACGCCGAGCGTAAAGGGGCGCTTAAGAAGGGCACGACTATAATAGAACCGACAAGCGGCAATACCGGGATCGCCCTGGCGTTCGTCGCCGCGGCCAGGGGATACCGGTTGATATTGACCATGCCGGAGACAATGAGCCTTGAACGCAGGCAATTGCTTAAGATACTTGGCGCGGAAGTCGTGCTGACGGAAGGCGCCAAAGGGATGAAAGGAGCGGTGGAAAAGGCCGAGGAACTCGCGGCGTCTACCCGGAACAGTTTTATCCCGCAGCAGTTCAATAATCCGGCTAATCCGGAGATACATCGTAAGACCACCGCCGAAGAAATATGGAATGATACCGATGGTAAGGTGGATATCCTGGTTTCCGGCGTCGGGACGGGAGGAACGATAACCGGTATTTCCGAGGCGATCAAGAAGCGCAAACCGGATTTTAAGGCGATAGCGGTTGAGCCTGAGGGTTCATCGATATTGTCCGGAGGGGCGCCCGGGCCGCATAAGATCCAGGGTATCGGCGCCGGTTTCGTGCCGAAAGTGCTGAACGTGAAGGTCATAGACGAGATCATCAGCGTCAGCAACGATAACGCCGGCATAACTGCCGGGCGTTTGGCCAAGTTGGAAGGGATACTTGCCGGGATATCCAGCGGCGCCGCCGTGTGGGCGGCTTTGGAAGCGGCTAAACGAAAAGAGAACAAAGGTAAGTTGATCGTGGTAATATTGCCGGATACCGGTGAAAGGTATTTGTCCACCTGGCTTTTTACTGAGCAAACCGCCGGGTTGAGCTAAAAAACGGGTGTCCGGTTGTTCCCCTGATATGAACAAAGGAGGGAAAGTGCCTTACATAAATCTGAAATTGGTGGGAAAACTCAGCAAGAAACAGAAAGAGGAGATAGCGAAGGATTTTTCCGAGACTTTGTTGAAGGTCGCGGGTAAGCCCAAAGAGAGTTTATATCTGGTGATCGACGAGGTGGACGGAGCGAATTGGGCGCGAGGGGATGAATTTTTCGGTTAAGCGTAGCGTGTGATCCGCGGGCATTGGTGCCTGAGAATACAGATCCCGCCGACGCGAAGCAAAACTTGGGGTTTCATAATGGTAAATAAATGAGCTATGTGAAAGAACAGCTGACAGCGGCGCTTCTGGAAAAGAATAAGAGGAAAACCGGGATGCTTTTTTCCGATGCCGACAGGTGCCGGAAAGAGCGCGTAGGCGATGAGGTCTATCTGCGCGGCGTGATCGAGTTCTCGAACTATTGCCGGATGGATTGCCTTTATTGCGGCCTGCGCCGCAGCA
>JBAZGW010000043.1:0-11698 GCA_041652635.1 Candidatus Omnitrophota bacterium
CATCCTGATGTATGCCGGATTCGTGGCTGAAAGCGTTCTTGCCTACGATGGCTTTATTAAGAGGGACGACGAAATCGGTAAGTTTGCTCACCAGCCTGGAGGAACTCAATATTTCTTTCGTATTTATCGCCGTCTGCAGATTGCCGAAGACATCCCTGCGCGTCCTCAAAGCCATCACCACTTCCTCCAGCGAGGCATTACCGGCGCGTTCTCCGATGCCGTTGACCGTGCAATGCACCTGCCGGGCCCCCGCGGTTATCGCCGAAAGCGAATTGGCGGTGGCCATACCGAGGTCGTCATGGCAATGCGTGGAGATCACCGCTTTGTTTATATTCGGGACATTGGAAAGGATACCTTCGATAAGGGACTTTATTTCCGCCGGATAACTGTATCCCACCGTGTCCGGTATATTGACCGTGCCCGCGCCGTTCCTGATCACCTCTTCGATGACCTTGTAAAGGAACTGCCGGTCGCTGCGGGTGGCGTCCTCCGGAGAGAATTCGATATCGGAGCAAAGCTTCCGGGCCATACGCGTGGACCTCACCGCCAGATCCAATATCTCATCCTCTTTCTTATTGAACTTGTATTGCAGATGTATCTTGGAAGTGGCGAGGAAAAGATGCACGCGCGGTTTCTTTGCCTTTTTGACTGCCGCAGCCGCCGCTTCGATGTCTACTTTAATACATCGCGCCAGGGCGCAAACGGTCTTCTTCTTGATAGACGAAGCTATGCGCGCGACGGCCTGGAAATCATCCGGGCTGGCCACCGGAAAACCGGCTTCGATAACGTCCACTCCGAGCCTCTCCAACTGAAAAGCGACCTCAAGCTTTTCCTGAGAAGTCAACGAACCTCCCGGAGCCTGCTCTCCGTCCCTCAAGGTGGTGTCGAAAATTATTACCTTTTCCATTTATTTTACTTTATACTCGATAGCATACTGTTTTGAATTCCGCGGCCATTATACGACCCTGAATTAAGTATTGTGTCCCCGGAATACAAACCGGAAATTTCAGTTTCGTCCTTCGTGCCTCTTCCTTCGCGATCTTCATGCCTTCTTCATCCAGGGCATCATTTCCCTGAGTTTGCGGCCGACTTGCTCTATTTTATGATTATCGCCTTCTTTAAGCAGTTTGTTGAACACCGGCCTGCCTAATTCATTCTCTTTTATCCATTCCTTGGCAAATTTACCGGTCTGTATCTCTTTGAGGATCTTCTTCATTTCCTGCCTGGTCTTGGCGGTGATCACGCGCCTGCCCCTGGTCAAATCTCCGTAACAGGCGGTATTGGACACGCCGCGGCGCATGCCGGCTATGCCGCGCTCCTGGATCAGGTCGGTGATAAGCTTCAACTCATGCAGAACTTCGAAATAAGCGATCTCCGGCTGATACCCGGCGTCAAGCAGGGTGTCGAACCCGGCCATGATCAACTCGGAAACTCCTCCGCACAGCACGGCTTGCTCTCCGAAAAGATCGGTCTCGGTCTCTTCCGCGAAGGTGGTCTTTATGACGCCGGCGGTGGTGGCCTTCAACGCTTTGGCATAAGCCAGGGCCAGAGCCAGGGCCTTACCGCTGGCGTTCTGATAAACGGCCACCAAAGAAGGAACTCCTTTACCCTCTTCATACATCTTTCTTACCAGGGCTCCCGGCCCCTTGGGCGCGACCATGAACACGTCCACGTTCTTGGGCGGGACGATCTGCTTAAAATGAATGTTAAACCCGTGCGAAAAACAAAGGGCTTTCCCGGAAGTGAGATTCGGTTCTATCGCCTTACGGTAAACGATCGCCTGCACATGGTCCTGAGTAAGTATCTGGATAATATCTCCCTTGCGCGCCGCTTCTTCCGCGCTCACCGGGACAAAACCGTCTTTCTTGGCCTGTTCATAATTAGTGGTGCCGGGGAGCTCGGAAACCACCACTTTGCACCCGGAATCGCGCAGGCATAATGACTGCCCGCGGCCCTGTATGCCGTAACCGAGTATCGCAACGGTCTTATTTTTCAAAAGGTTTAAATCAGCGTCCTTGTCGTAATACACCTTAGCCATCGTTCCTCCTATATGCTGTTGTTGCTAAACGGCAGTCTTTTTCGTGACGTCGCCTGTCGCCATCGCGATCTTGCCTGCTCGCACTAATTCCTTGATATTAAAACGCTTCGCTTCCTCCAAAACTTTCTTCAGCTTTTCCTGGTCTCCTGCGATCTCGATTATCGCCGTATTCCCGCGGCAATGCGTGATCCCGGCCCCGGATCTCTTAGCCAGGGACTCAAGCGCCGCTTTATCCTTCTTGCCGCAGGATACCTTTATCATCATCAATTCCCGGTCAATATAATCCTTTTTGGTAAAATCGGTCACGGAGATCACGTCAATAAGCTTATTCAACTGTTTCTTGACCTGTTCGAGTATTTTCTCGTCTTTGGTATCCACCACCATGGTCAAATAGGATAAGCTGGGGTCGAGGGTCTCGCTGACCGACAACGATGTGATATTGTATCCCCTGGCGCTGAACAACCCGGCGATCCTCGCCAGCACGCCAAACTTATTTTCCACCGATATGGATATAGTATGCCTCATTTTCTTACCTCTATTCTTTTCTGACTACCGCCTATTTCTGTTTTTCTCGAGAATCTGTCTTTTAGACTATCGTCATTTGCTAAAGAATCTATTTAGACAGTCTGTTCAAAAAGTCTCAGATGATAGGCGCGCGCCAAGTGGCTGCGGAGGCGTATGTTGCCATATACGCCGCACAAAGACACGCGGCGCGCAACAACGCAGATGAGGCTTTTTCAACAGACTTCACGCCATTCCTCCGATCATCCGGTTAATAGCCTCCCCGGCCGGCACCATCGGAAAAACGTTCTCTTCCGGTTCGATGCGAAAATCAATGAACACCACGTTATCCAAAGCCATGGCTTTCTCTATTGCCGGGCGCACTTCTTCTTTCTTTGTGACGCGTATCCCCTCGGCGCCGTAACTCCTGGCGAGTTTCACGAAATCCGGATTAAGCAAAGTGGTATGCGAATAACGGCGCTTGTAAAAAAGTTCCTGCCACTGCCTGACCATACCCAGGTACCCGTTGTTGAGAATGGCGACTTTAACGTTGATCTTATTGCTTACGCAAGTGGCGAGTTCCTGGATATTCATCTGTATTGAACCGTCGCCGGCGATATCGAAAACGATCTTATCAGGATAAGCGACCTTAGCCCCCATCGCCGCCGGAAAACCGAATCCCATCGTGCCCAGGCCGCCGCTGGAAATAAAAGTCCGCGGATGGTCGTATTTATACCACTGCGCCGCCCACATCTGGTTTTGTCCGACTTCGGTGGCGATGACCGCGTTCCCTTTACTGGCGGCATGGATTTGTTCTATCACATACTGCGGTTTTATCTTCCCGCCCTCTTTATAAACCATCGGGTATTTTTTCTTCCAGGACTCCACGGCCTTAAGCCAGTCGCCGGTATCGGGCGAAGTGCGGATCTCCTCCAAGAGCTGTCCGAGCACGTTCTTGGCGTCCCCGACCATCGGGATATCCACTTTTACGTTCTTGCTTATGGAAGCCGGGTCTATATCGATATGTATGATCTTCGCCGAAGGGGCGAACACGTCTATCCTGCCGGTGACCCTGTCGTCGAAACGCGCGCCAACGGCGATGATCAGATCGGAATCCATGATCGCGTGGTTGGCGTAAGCGGTGCCGTGCATACCCAGCATACCGAGAGAAAGCTTATGCGTGGCCGGAAAACCGCCGATGCCCATCAGTGTCCAGGTGACCGGGGCGTTGATCTTCTCGGCGAGAGCGCGTAATTCATAGTGCGCGCCGGAAGTGATTATCCCGCCGCCGGCGTAAATTACCGGCCTGCGCGCCGCGGCGATCATCTTCGCGGCTCTCTTCACCTGACCGGGATGCCCGAAAAGAGTGGGGCGGTAACTACGGATGACCACCTGTTCAGGCCAGACGAACTCGCATTCCTGCTGCTGCACGTCTACCGGTATATCCACGAGCACCGGGCCGGGCCTGCCCGTAGACGCGATCAAAAAGGCTTCCCTGATGATCAACGCCAATTCTTTGGCGTCTTTTACAAGATAGTTATGCTTGGTTATGGAACGGGTTATGCCGGTGACATCCGCTTCCTGGAAGGCGTCGTTGCCGATCAGGGATGTTTTTACCTGGCCGGTAATGGCGACCATCGGGATTGAATCCATATAAGCCGTGGCCAAGCCGGTGGTCAGGTTAGTGGCTCCGGGCCCTGAAGTGGCCAAGCAAACCCCGGGCCTTCCCGTGGCGCGGGCGTAACCGTCCGCCGCGTGCGCCGCCGCCTGTTCGTGCCGGGTAAGCACAAAGTTGAATCCGGCATCGTAAAGACTGTCGAAGATAGGCAAAACAGAGCCGCCCGGATAACCGAAGATCACCTCGGTATTCTCGCGTTTCAAAAACTCTATAAGTATATCCGAACCTTTCATTTTCATAATTAAATAACCGTTCCTGGGTTCTGGGAAAAACAGTTTTAAGTAATTCCAAGAACCTAAAACCCAGCACCGAGAACCTGTTTTCTATCTTACTTACAAGCGGCCTTCTTCGCGGACAATACCGCCCCTCGGTCTGCCGACAAGACCATCGCGGAATACCTGGCCAAGTAGCCTTTAGTTATTTTCGGCGGCACGGGTTTCCAGTTACGGAACCTTCTTGCGATCTCCGCCTTGGTCAATTTCACTTCCAGTTTCCTGGACGGAATATCTATGCATATTATATCATTCTCCCGGATAACGGCAATAGGCCCTCTGCTCGACGCCTCGGGAGAGACATGGCCTATGCAGGGGCCTTTTGTCCCGCCGGAAAACCTGCCGTCGGTGATCAAGGCGACCGAATCCGCCAGCCCCATCCCCACGATAGCCGCGGTCGGAGCCAGCATCTCGCGCATACCCGGGCCGCCCGCGGGGCCTTCATACCTGATAACGATCACTTCCCCGCCTTTGATCTTACCGGAGAGAATGGCTTTCATCGCCTCTTCTTCCCTCTCAAAAACCCTGGCCTTTCCCTCGAAACGCATCATTTTGGGGCTGACCGCGGCCTGTTTCACCACAGCTCCGTCGGGAGCAAGGTTACCGTACAATACGGCGATCCCGCCTTCTTTATGATATGCCTTATCGAACGGACGCACCACTTCCTCATCCAGGATCGCGGCGCGGGAAGCTATATTATAAATTTTCTCTCCGCTGACCGTGATCGTGTTATGCAATTTATCTTTAAGGCGGCGCAGTACCGCCGGGATACCTCCGGCGAATTCCAGGTCTTCCATATAATGCGTGCCCGCCGGTTCGATGTTGGTAATGTGCGACGTATTCCTGCTGATACGGTCAAAAGATCGCAGGTCGAGTTTTATTCCCGCTTCCTGGGCGATGGCCATCAAATGCAGCACGGTATTTGTGGAACCTCCCAAAGACATATCCACTACGATCGCGTTTTCCAGGGACTCTTTAGTGATGATATCCGAAGGCAGGATATTCTTACGGACAAGTTCCACGATCCTTTCCCCGCTGGACTGAGCGATCCTGCGTTTTTTTGCGGATACCGCCAACGCCGTGGCGCAGCCTGTCATAGAAATACCCATCGTCTCCAGCAGACAGGCCATGGTATTCGCCGTATATAATCCCTGGCAGGAACCGGCTCCAGGACATGCTTCCATCTCCAGGCATTCCAATTCCGCGGGGCTGATCTCGCCTTTTTTAGCGCGGGCCAATGCCTCAAAAGTGTCGTGCACGAACGCCAGTTTGCGCGTCCCCAGCCTGCCGCTGAGCATAGGCCCGGCGGTAACGATCACGGTGGGTATATTCAATCGCACCGCGCCCATAACCATCCCGGGAGTGATCTTATCGCAATTGGTCAAGCAGACCAAACCGTCAAGCTGGTGCGCGTTACAGACCGTTTCTATACTGTCGGCGACAAGTTCCCTGGAGGCCAGCGGGTAACACATACCCAGATGCCCCATAGCGATGCCGTCGCAGATACCGGGGATACCGAAAAAAAACGGGGCCCCTCCGGCATAACAAATACCTCTTTCTATATACCGCTCCAGGTCGCGCATCCCCGAATGCCCGGGGATAAGGTCGGTGAAAGAAGTAGCGACCCCGATAAAAGACCGGTCCAAATCTTTCCTCCCCAGTCCCGTAGCGTGCAACAAAGCGCGGTGAGGTACCCGTTCCAAACCTTTCTTGATCGTATCCGAACGCATATCGCGACCTCCTTAAATAAGCGGATAACTTACGGAACGCAGTGAACGTAAGTTATAGCCCGGTGCTTCGGGGCGTCCGCGAATTTAATCCTGCGAAGCATATAAAACTTATCGCAAAAATCCATACATTTTGCGCAGCAGGATCGTATCCAATTCAAAAGGCGGATAACTTATACCGCTCGTTATGAGCCGCCGAAAAACCACCAGGATAATTCTTCTTCTATGAACAGAACAATTGAAATTTGCCCCCTGCACTACTCACTTCGTCCTTCGACTACGCTCAGGACACACACCTGAACTAAATTGAATATGTTCGTTCGAATGCAGGGCAAGCGCAATCGAAATCCTGTCTATTCTCTATTTTCGATTATCGATTGCTCTGTGCACTGTCAAATTAATTCAAATATGACAGTGCACTAATCCGCGCCTTCACCGTCATGCACTATCGCCTCGCGCTCCGTCCTTTTGCGCGAAATGACCCTTTTCAGAGAGATGTATTTATTCACTATTTCACTATTGTTGACGTTGTTCAACTGTTTGAACAGGAACTCGAACTTAGCCTCGAGTTCCGCGGCGATCGCGTCCTTAACTTCCAGGGGAAGACTCATTATTTCTTTCTTAAAAGGCCCCAGGGCTTTTTTGCGCGATTTATAGAAAAACTGTTCTTCCGTCTCGCCTTCTTTGCGCTCGGAAGCGGCATTTACCTTCAGCCATTCGTAGATCTTAGACTTCAACTCAGCCGGAAAATGTTTACTATCCAGGATCATATTCTGGAATTCGGTGGCTAAATGCACTTCGGCGGTCTCTGTGGCGGGGAAATTATGAAATGCCTCCGCCGGTAAAGTGGACGCGCCATGCTGCACCGCGCCGGCCAGCCCGAATTCTTCCCTGGCCAGCCTGGAAAGATTCTTCAAAGTGTCGAAATCGAGTTTCACCTGCGCGATACTGCCGTCCGGCAAAACCACGCCGCCGTGCGAAGTGCCGGTCTGAATGCTGATCTTGCTGATCCCTTTACGGCCTTTACGCAGCCTGTCGCGGAACCCCTGCATAAACGCGCGCAGGTCCTCGGGTGTCGAATTCTTTGAGCCGACTTCACCGATCTCTCCGCCGACCGATACTTCGATACCGCGAGGCTGGACCTGCCTGATATAATGGGTCAGGCGCGCGCAGACATCGTAATTGTTGAACTGCTGTTTGCGCACGTCAGGCTGGGAAAGGTCCACAAGCGTCGACGAATCTATGTCTATATTGTAGAAACCGGATTCCACGGCCTCGGCGATCAGGGCTTTGAGACTTTCAATCTCCTTCTCCGCGTCCTCCTTGAACTTCTTGGCATTGACCTGAAAATGATCCCCCTGAACGAATACCGGGCCTTTATATCCTTCTTTTATCGCCGCCGCCAGGATGACCGCCGAATATTCCACCGGGGGCTGCCCGGTATAGCCCATTTCCGATTTCGCGATCTCGAAAATGAAAGCTCCGGAATTATTTTTTATCGCCACCCTGAACATCGCCCTGGCCAGGTCATAGGTCATACTGCGCAGATTGACGGCCGGGACGGTAAATCCGGAAAACTCGCCTTTACCGCGCGCTTCATACAACCCCTCTATGCTGGAAAGATAAATGCCTTTTTTATACGCCAAGACGCGGATCTTTCCCGCCACAGCCTTTTTCACTGCCGCGTCGTCACTGTTCACCAATTCCATTACTATCTTATCGATGTCCTGCGGTTTTCTTCCCATTTCCATTTCTCCTTCCCTTGCGATCTCCCGGCACTCTATAAAGACGCGGGTCTTCTTATCCGTTTATCAAAGTTAATAAGTTATCCGATCAAGTCAAAAGTTTCAGCAAACTATACAGCTCGGCGGCCTTGAACTCCTTCTTCACCACGGCTGTCTCCAGATCCACTTCATTGAAGTTATCCGAGATCACTCCGATGGCCTTACCGGAATGTCCCTGCAACAACAGGTTCACGGCTTCCGAACCGAGCCTGGTAGCCAGTATCCTGTCCCTGGCCGTGGGCGCGCCGCCGCGCTGGACGTGGCCGAGGACTACGACGCGGGTCTCCAGATCAGTCATCTCGGTTATCCGGCCGGCTATATCATCCGCTCTTCCCGCGCCTTCCGCCACGATGATTATCCAGCTTATCTTCCCGCGGATATTGCCTTCCACGATCTCATGGCACATCCCGTGGAAATCAAACTGTCTTTCCGGCACCAGGGCTTCTTCGGAACCGCTGCCCAGCGCCACTTGCAGGGAAATATACCCTGAATCCCTGCCCATAACTTCCACCACAAAAATACGTTCCATACTGGTGGCGGTATCGCGTATCTTATCGATCGCCTCCATAGCAGTGTTCACCGCGGTATCGGCGCCTATCGTCTCGTCGGTGCCGTTTATATCATTATCTATCGTGCACGGCACCCCGATACACGGGACCCCCCATTTACGCGCCAGCGCTATTCCTCCGTGGTAAGTGCCGTTCCCGCCCAACAGGACCAACCCTTCTATTTCATGCTTCTTAAGGGTCTCCACGGCGCGCCTTTGCCCGTCTTCCGAAAAGAATTCCGGGCATCTTGCTGTTTTCAGGATCGTCCCCCCGCGGTTTATGATATTGGAAACGGAGCGATGGGTCAACAGTTTCAGCTCTTCGTTGATCAAGCCGGCATATCCGCGGAAGATACCGAACACTTCCAGTTTATGCGCCGCCGCCGACCTGACCACGCTGCGGATCCCCGCGTTCATACCCGGGGCATCCCCTCCTGATGTCAATACACCGATTCTCTTCAAAAAGACTCCTCCTCAAGTGCCCATTTCCCAGCTGGAAAGATACTTTTTCTGTTCGGCGGTAAGCGTGTCTATCTTCACTCCCATACTCTTGAGTTTTAACGCGGCGATACCGCTGTCAATCTCATAAGGGACCCTGTAAACCTGGTGCTGCAATCTGGTGTGGTTCTTGGCGATATATTCAAGCGATAACGCCTGGTTGGCGAAAGACATATCCATTACCTGCGCCGGATGGCCTTCGGCGGCGGCGAGATTGATCAATCTGCCCTCGCCCAGGATATAAACCCTCCTGCCGTTATTCATCGTGTATTCCTGCACGGAATCCCGGATCTGCCTCGGCTTCCCCGAGAGTCCGCTGAGGCCGGTAATATCTATTTCGACGTTAAAATGCCCGGAGTTAGCCACGATAGCGCCGTCTTTCATAAGTTTAAAATGCTCTTTACGGATGACGTTGATATCCCCGGTAACAGTCACGAAAATATCGCCTATCCCGGCCGCGTCTTTTATCGGCATAACTTCATAACCGTCCATTACCGCTTCCAGCGCCTTTAACGGATCGACCTCACAAACAACCACCTTAGCGGCCATTCCCTTGGCGCGCATCGCCACTCCCCTGCCGCACCAGCCGTATCCACAGACCACCAGACGGGCTCCGGCCAACAGCTTATTGGTGGCCCTGATAATCCCGTCTAAAGTCGATTGCCCCGTGCCGTAACGGTTATCAAAAAGATGCTTGGTATCGGCGTCGTTGACGGCGACGATCGGATAACGCAGTTTATTCTGATCGGCAAGCGCCCTGAGCCTTATCACTCCGGTAGTGGTCTCTTCGGTGCCGCCCACGACGGGTTTCTTCATATAAAGCCCGGGATTTTGGTGAATCGTGGAAACCAGGTCCGCGCCGTCATCCATAGTGACTTCCGGCTGCGTAGAAAGCACAGCTTCAATATGCCGGTAATACGTCTTGGTATCTTCGCCCTTGACGGCAAAAACCGGGATACCCAGGTTCTTGACCAATGAAGCCGCCACATCATCCTGGGTTGAAAGAGGATTTGAAGCGCACAGGCACACCTGCGCTCCGCCGGCCTTGACCACTTCCATCAACACCGCGGTCTCCGTGGTCACGTGCAGACAGCACGCGGCCTTTAATCCTTTCAAAGGCTTCTCTTTACTGAAACGCTCCGCGATCAAGCCCAATACCGGCATATTGTTACGCGCCCATTCAATACGTAACGCTCCTTTAGCCGACAATTTTATGTCTTTAACGTCATAATTCATATTATTCGCTCCGTAATAACAGCGCCGCCTGGGTTATTGGTTCGACTATGCTCACCATAAATGGTTCGACTATGTTTACTATCTTGCGCAAAGCCGAAAGGCTCACCATTGCATAACTCACTTAAGTAACTGTATCGGCTTAAGATAAGCCCCCGACACGCTAACGAAACATCATATTTTCTTACCGGCCGCCTTTTTTAGAACTGCCGCCTTATCGATACTCTCCCAGCTGAATTCAGGTTCGGTCCTGCCGAAATGCCCGTAACAGGCGGTCTTTATATATATCGGCCTAAGCAGATCCAATGTCTTGATCATACCTTTAGGCGTCAACTCGAAATTTTCCCTGATCAATTTCACGAATTCCTGCTCGGATAATTTACCGGTGCCGAAACAATCCACCATTACCGCCAGCGGCTCTGCCTTGCCTATAACATACGCCAAATGCACCTGGCACTTATCCGCCAGCCCTGCCGCGACGATATTCTTGGCTATATACCTGCACATATAAGCCGCGGAACGGTCTACTTTCGTCGGGTCCTTCCCGGAGAACGCCCCGCCCCCCGGAGAGACAACCCCGCCGTAAGTATCGACTACGATCTTCCTTCCGGTCATCCCGGTATCGGATTGCGGGCCCCCGACCACGAATTTACCGGTCTCGTTGATATAGAATTTGGTATCCTTGTCTATCCAATCCTTGACCACCGGCTTGGCGATAGCCTCTATTATTTCTTCCTTGGCTTTCTTGGTGATGAATTCTCCGCTGGAGTCCAGAATATCCTCGGTATGCTGACAGGCCAATACCACGGAATCCAGCCTCTTGGGATGACCGTCATTGTATTCCACCGTAACCTGGGATTTACCGTCAGGGCCCAGATATTTCAGGATCCCTTCTTTCCGCACCTTGGCCATACGCGCCACCAGCTTATGCGACAGCATCAACGACAACGGCATCAACTCTTCGGTTTCCCTGCAGGCGAAACCGGTCATAAATCCCTGGTCTCCGGCGCCGCCCCTATCCACGCCCTGAGCGATATCCGGTGACTGCGTGTGTATGGTATTGATGACCGCGCACGTATGATAATCAAATCCGTATTTCGGATGCGTGTATCCGATGTTCTTGAGCACCGAACGGGTAAGGTTATGGACATCCACGTAGCTGGTGGTGGTTATCTCACCGCCGACGATCAAAAGCCCCATGGTAACGTAAGTTTCGCAGGCGACCCTGCCGTAAGGATCGTGTTTCAAGACATCGTCAAGCACGGCGTCGGATATCTGGTCGCAGACTTTGTCGGGATGGCCTTCAGCAACTGATTCGGAGGTAAAATAATGCTTACGCGGACTCATTGTTCTCCCCTTTCTATTCCTTAAACGTTATGTTCTGTGATCTTTCTTCCCGGTTTGACTTCCGCCGCGCGAA
>JBAZGW010000044.1:0-11684 GCA_041652635.1 Candidatus Omnitrophota bacterium
GGCCGAAAAGGCCGAAGAATCTCGTCGATAATAGATCCTGACCCTTCTCTTTGTTAAGGGTCAGGATGACACAAAATGACATCTTTCGCATTCCATATTGCGCAACGCATCTTACCGAGGACAAAACTGTCAAATCTATCCTTTTTTTAACAAAGTACTGTAAGTAATATCGCTAATACCAATATCGACCTTGGACTTCTTCTCTTCCTTCGTATCTTTTCCCAGACCCCAGACCCGGCCGTTTTAACGGCCTACGCCCGCCACTGATACTTTGGCGAGGCTTCGTCCGTCACCGGCCTACGCTCTTATACACAAATCCCGCTTTTTTCATCGCCGCGGGGTCGAAGATATTCCTGCCGTCGATGATAAACTGACCGCGCATTACTTTTTTCAGTTTGGCAGGGTCCAGGCTACGGAATTCTTCCCATTCGGTGATGATCAACAGGCAGTCCGCGCCTTTGGCGGCGTCGTAGGCGTCGCGGCAGAATTTGACTGATTTTAATTCCCGCGCGGCCTTGGTCATCGAGTGCGGGTCGTATGCCCTGATCTTCGCCCCGGCGTGCTGTAACATAGCGATTATCTCAAAAGAAATCGAATTCCGGATGTCGTCGGTGTTGGGCTTGAAGCTCAAGCCTAATACGGCGATGGTCTTATCTTTAATATTCCAGAGCGTGTCTTCAACCTTCTTGAAGACTAATTTCTTCTGCTCTTTATTTATATCGCGCACCGCCTTCAATAGTTCAAAATCATAGCCTTTTTTCTGGGCGATATGGATAAAAGCGTCTAAGTCCTTGGGGAAGCAATACCCTCCGAAACCCGCTCCGGCATCCAGGAAAGACGCGCCGATGCGCTTATCCAGGCCCATAGCATAGGCGACCTGTTTGACGTCCGCGCCCACCCGCTCGCAGATATTGGCGACGGCGTTGATGAAAGAGATCTTCGTGGAGAGGAAACTGTTACAGGCGTGCTTGATGATCTCCGCGGTGGGGATATTGGTGACCACCAGCGGCGCTTTGATCGGCGCGTAAAGTTTACGCATTATCTCTTCCGCGCGCTTATTCTCCACTCCGATAACGATACGGTCCGGCCGCATAGTGTCCGAGATCGCCTGTCCCTCGCGCAGAAACTCCGGATTGGAGACCACGTCGAATTCGTATTTGCCGCGCGTCAGCATCGCCACCGTCTGTTGAATGCGCTCGCCGGTCTGCACCGGGACAGTGGACTTGCCGACGATCAATTTATAACCGTTTATCGCCTTGGCGATCTCCTGCGCCACGTATTCCACCGCCGAGAGGTCCGCTCCTCCGTCGGCGTGCGCGGGCGTGCCTACGCAGATAAAGACGATCTCCGATCCTCGCGCCGCTTCTTTTATGCTGTGAGTAAAAGTGATCCGCTTGGCTTTTCTGTTCTTGGCGATCAGTTCTTCCAGGCCAGGTTCGTAAATGGGGATAATGCCTTTTTTGAGGTTTTCCAGTTTTTTGCGGTCATTATCCACGCAAATCACTTCATTCCCCAGATCCGCCAGGCAGGCCGCGGTTACCAGGCCCACGTATCCCGTGCCGATCACGCCTATCTTGTACATTTCACCTCTCCTATTTATTTAAGAACCGGTTCTCGGTTGTCGGGAAGAGACCGAAGGACGAGGCATGAAGGAAGATGAACACCCCCTACTATTTGCAGAATGCATCGACTTTCCTCTCCATATTAGCAGTCTGCTGAAAAACCCTATTCTCGTCATCCTGAGCGAAGCGAAGGATCGTATCTCCGTCGGAGATTCTTCGGACTTCGACCTCAGAATGACGCAATTGAGACTTTTTCAGCAGACTGCTAATTTATAAACATCCAATTCCCTAACACTTCCGACGATTTTATTCAATTATCTTCTCTCATCTTTTGTGTTTTCTTCCTTAATGCGTTGTTTTTCACGCTTTTGCGTCTTTCAGTTTCGTCCTTCGTGCCTCTTTTTAGCCCTGAGAGAACATAGAGAGTCGAAGGGCTCATGCCTCATGCTTCATCCCTCGGATTCTTTTGCTGCCATCTCCACGCCGAGGAGATTATTTCCTCCAGGCCCAATTCCGGCTGCCAGCCCAGCAGTTCTTTCGCTTTAGCGTATGACGCCACCAATTCCGCCGGGTCTCCGGGCCTGCGCCCGGCAATATTCAGCGGGATCTTTCTGCCGGTCACTTTTTCGGCGGCGGCGACCATCTCCTTGACGCTGTATCCACAGCCGCTGCCGAGGTTGATCGAGGTATTTCTGACGCCCTTATCCAGGGCGTCCAGGGCCAATAAATGCGCTCTGACCAGGTCCGTAACGTGTATATAATCCCTGACGCAGGTGCCGTCGCGCGTGGGATAATCGTTGCCGAAGATATTCAAAACCGGGATATCGCCGCTGGCGGCTTTCAGGATATTCGGTATCAGATGAGTGGCTTCATGCGCGGACTGCCCGATCTCGCCGCTGGAATGCGCGCCGGAAACGTTAAAATAGCGCAAAGCCAAGTGATCGATCTGCCCGGCAAAAGCGCAATCGCTCAAAATCTGCTCCACCATCAATTTACTCCTGCCGTAAGGATTCTCCGGCCGCAAAGGCGCGTCCTCGCTCACCGGCATCTGTTCCGGCTGTCCGTAGACCGCGGCAGTGGATGAAAAGATGAATTTGCGCGTGCCGTATTTCAGGCAATGCCGCAGTAGGTTCACCGATCCCCAGACATTATTCTCGTAATACTTCAGCGGCTCTGCCACCGACTCCGGGACCACGATGGAAGCGGCGAAATGCAGCACGGCGTCGAAACGATAACGCGAAAAAAGCTTCTTCACATCCTCCGGAGAACGCAGGTCGCCCTCGACGAACTCAACCCCCGCCGGCAGGCGTTCTCTGCTTCCGGTGGAGAAATTGTCAAAGATAACCGCCTCCCTGCCCTGCTCGAGCAAAAGCCTTAACATATGCGAACCGATATATCCCGCGCCGCCGGTGAGCAAGATGAGAGACATATTTATGAATCCTTATGGTTTACCGAAGCATGAGGCATGAAGCACGAAGCACGATGAATGAGACATAAATAACGATGGATCAAAGACTGCTCGTCCATACTATTTACAAAATGCATCTATCTTTCTCTCCATATTAATTAACATCGCGAATATGTGCTCGTAATCACCATTAAATTTATCAAAACATTCTTGATCGATGTATCCGCATTTTAAAGCAAACTCGAGCCAAGTCTGGGTTTCAGCTGCTTCCTGTGAAGCATCCAATAATTTATTAACAAATACGGCTTTATACCTTCTCTTTCTCCATCCTTCTGCTAAATTCGCGCATACGGCTCTTGATGACCTGCGGATCTGGTCCGTTAACGAATATGTCTCTTCTTTAGGGAAAGTCTTTGATATTTCATATATCCGCATCGACACATTAAAGGACAACGTATAAACATCCAGATCTCTTACGCTTCCGATGATTTTCTTTCTTTCACCTATCGTTTCACCCATTTCACATATCGTCCTTCATGCCTCGTGCTTCGCCCGCCACTGATGCGTTGGCGAGGCTTCGTCCGCCACAAAGATTGGCGAGACTTCGCCCGCCACAAAGATTGGCGAGACTTCGCTTCTCATCCTTCGTCCCTCGTGCTTCAATATTTTTCATGCCTCATGCTTCGTGCCTCGTGCTTCGTCATATACTATATATGGACGGCATCATATTCTATCGTAAATCACCCTCGGTATGACGAAGGTGCGGTTGTTTAGTATGGCGCCGAGGATGTTGACTTTTTTCTGTCTTAAGGGCGAGATGGCCGCCTGCACCAGCTGGCGCCTGGTCTTACTCTCGTCTATGACCACTATGGTAGAGTCCACGTAAGATGAGACCACCACTCCGTCTTTATACCCTCCCAGGTTGGCGCAATCCACCAGCACCAGATCATAGGCGGCTTCCGCTTCCTTGACCATTTCGGCCATCCGGTGCGAATCGAGGATGGTGATCGGGTTCAGATTGCTTTGCCCGGTAAAGAGCACGTCCAGCGTCGGCGAAATATGATTGACAGCCTGCTTGAGGGTCATTCTGTCCTGCACCACATCCGACAAGCCGGTTTTATTCTCCAAGCCGAAGAAAGTGTGCAGAGTCCGGCTGCGCAGGTTGGCGCCGATCACCAGCACTTTATACCCCCGGATAGTGGAGAGGTATATACCCAGGTTGGCCGCGATAGTGGTGACCCCTTCGGAAGGCTCTGCGGAAGTGACCAGCAAGGATTTATAACCGCGGTCTTTCATTATCAGATAAAGCTGGTCGGAAAGATTCCTGAAAGCCAGCACGTAAGGCGTGGCTCTCTCGGCGTCTTTGATCAACGGGCTCTCCCCGCGTCCGCGAAAAGGCACAAAACCAAAATAGGGGACATTCAAGTACTGTTCCATTTCCTGCGGGGTCTTGAAAGTCTGGTCCAGATATTCGCAGGTAAACGCCAGCATCACGCCTAAGAAAACGGACATCAGACCGGCCAGCAGATAGATCAATATCTTCGCCGGTCCGGCCGGCTGCAGCGGCACGAAAGCCTGTTCCACCACCTTGACGCTGGCGGGGCCGATGGCTTCCACGTCCGGCAAGGGTTGCCCGTTCAAACTTTTGGTCATCTTCTCCACGCTGTCTCTTAATTGCAACACGGTCGAATGTTTATTGCCGTATTTAAGCTGCAATTCCGCCAATTGCTGCTGCAGGTCGAAAATAATATAGGCGCGGCTGACGGTATTGGCGATGACCGCGGCGCCGATCGGGCTGAAATCGCTGGAAGTGATGGTGAACATATTGGTATCGCGCACAGGCTCGACTTTTATGCCGGCGCGCAGTTCGTTGATGGCATTCTCCAGCATATAAAGCCTCGCGCTGTCCTTAGGCAGACTGGAAATCTTTTTCTCCAGGCGCGCGGCATTCCAGGAAATAAACCTTTGCTTAGGCGGCCAGGCGAATTTATTCTCGTAATCCAAAGGCTTCTTGTCTATACCGAGCGCGCGCACCGCCAGTTCCAGCACCGGCCTGGAAAGCACCATCTCGCTCTGTGTCAGCGTCAACTGGTTATCGCGGTAACTGAGCATCTCCCGGTAATAAGGCGATTCCACCTGTTTCTCTCCGGAAACCAGGATCTTCACCCTGGACTGATAAACCGGAGTTCTTAAATGCACCCCAAGATAGACAGTGGCCATCACGGTCAGGATGCTGGTAGAGATCACCAGTCTCTGACGGAACACCACTCTTAAATAATCGCGCAACGTCGTATGTTGTTCTTCCACTTTTCCTCCGTAATTCCGGGGACACAATACTTAATTCCCCGCATATTCCTTACTCCCGTAATCCCGAGTTAAATATTGTGAGCTACTCCGGAATTACGTGTTAGAACTTTGCTAAAAAACGCCTTCGGAAACGACGACGATATCGCCGGGTTTTACAAGGATATCAGCCTCTGGTTTGCCTTCCATCAAATCGGCGATGCTGATCTTGACGGTATCGTAACCGGGACCGTCTTTCTTGGGCCGCAGGACTTTCACGCGGCTCGACGATCCGTATTTGGTGAAGCCGCCCGCCATCGATATCGCTCTCAGGACGGTACTGTCTTCATCCAGCGGATACTCGCCCGGCCTAATCACCTCTCCGTAAACAAGCACCTTGCGACTGCGCGATTCCACCAGAGAAAGCACCACCACCGGGTATTTCATATATCCCTCGGAAAGCCTGGCCTGGATAGTATCCTGCGCGGCCGTAAGCGTAAGCCCTTTGACCGGCAGACTGCCGATATACGGCACGGAGATCGCCCCATCCGGAGCCACTGCCACGTTCAATAGCATTTTCTCCGGCTGAAGTATATTCAACTCCAGAATATCTCCTACCCCCACGGTATAACCGTATTCCTTATCTGCCGCGTAAGCGGCGGAGAAAGTTAAAACCGAGAATAAGAACGCTGCGAAAAATAACTTTGCTGATCTCATCGTAAATCCTCCATCATCTTAAAAAGCAGTCCACGGTCCATTATTGCTGTCCAAATTCCTTCATTCTGACCCTAAACAGAATGAAGGGGGAAAATATTTGTTAGTCGAGACTCTTCAACCCTTTGTGCTTCAGAGTGACGAAGCAAAAATCATGGCTCCTAATTATCTTTACGTCGGCAAAGACATTCTAATTTAGACAGCGATGATGGACTATCGACTATCACTCGGAGATAAAATCCCCGAGTGACACTACCCCGCCCCTCTTCCGGAGAGCACCGCCGGGATGGTGCGCAGAAGGATCAACAAGTCCAGGCCGATCGACCAGCGGTCGATATATTCCAGATCGAGCATCAGCCACTCGTTGAAATCCCTGATCTTGTTCCTGCCGCCGACCTGCCAGAGACAGGTCAGGCCGGGTTTCATGCTCAAGCGCCTTCTCTGCCAATAATCGTATTTCGCCAATTCTTCCGGAAGCGGCGGCCGCGGGCCGACTAAGCTCATCTGGCCGTTCAGGACGTTCCAAAGCTGAGGGAACTCGTCTATGCTGGACTTACGCAGAAAATGCCCCACTCCGGTCAGGCGCGGATCGTTCTTTATCTTGAACACCGGGCCATTCATCTCGTTCATCCCGCGCAGTTTATCCAGGCGCTGTTCCGCGTCTAAAACCATAGTGCGGAATTTATAAAGCGTGAATTTCCTGCCGTTAAGCCCGCAGCGCTTCTGACGGAAGAAAACCGGGCCGCGCGATCCCATTTTAATGATTACGGCGATAAGCGCGAACACCGGGGAAAGCAAAAGCAAAAGAGTAAACGAAACAAAGATATCCCAGAGGCGCTTGACCACTAACTGCCAGGCCTTATACGGCGTGCTCTCAAAAGTCAATAACGGGAACCCGTGCAGATCATTCTGCCGGGCGCGGGCGATCTTCAACTCGAAATAATCCAGCGCGACGTGAATGACCAACCCGTGCGCCTCCAGAAAAAGGATGACACCCTCGATGCTGTCCAGCCAGGAACGCGGCACAACGAACACCACTTCGTCGACTACGTTCTCGTGGATGACGCGCGGGATGTCCTCGAAAGTCCCCAACACCGTGTAATCCATCACGCGAGTGCCCTTCAGCGCCGGATCCTTGTCCACCACGCCGACGATCTTCAGCCCCCATTCCTCGTGTTCCTCCACCAGCGAGATGAATCGTTTGGCGCGCTTGCCGCTGCCGATGATCAGGATACGCCGGAAATTATACCCGCGGCGGCGGAAGAAACGGGAAAAAAGCATCAGCATCAGCCGTGAAACAAAAACCACTCCGGCGCAAAGGATAGTGCTGATACCTATCAACATCCTGCTCAAATCCTGCAAATGGAATATATAAAAACAGGCGGCGTTTATGATCAAGCTGATCGCTGCGGACTTGACTATCAAAAACAAAACAAGCAGGATACGCCGGGTGCGCAGCGAGTCGTAAATCCCGGAATAAGACAACGCGATAAGCCAGGAAAAGAGGAACACGGCCGCGGCCGGAAAAATGAGTTTGTCCCGGCAGAGGGAATGCGCGCTCCCGGAAATAAAACAAGCGGCAAGGAAAGACGACACCGCGATAACGGCGTCGGCGCCTTTCATTAGCCTGCGCAAGAAAGTCACTCTTTCTCTTAACATCTTAAAGATCCATTCTCAAACCGAAGATCACGGTGTTCTTGCGGTATTCCCGGGAGGCCTCGTTGGAATCCGTGATAGAATAACTGTAAGTAAGGTCGCCTTTCCAGCGCTGGGTCAGGTCGTAAGTCAAGCCGCAGGAAGCGCCTTTAAGCGTGTCCTTTATGGAATTGTTCAGATACTCGCCCTGGCCGTAAAATCCGGAAAAAGTGTAACCCAGCCTCGCTGTCAGTCTCCGGGAGAAATCCGCGAAGAACTCCCAGTAATTAAACAGGTCTTCCTGGTAGGAAACGCTGTTATATTCCCGGCGAAAACCGCAGCGCGTGGTGGAGACCTCATCCAGCACGTCGGTCAAGAGCAGGCTGAACACCGGCTTATTGTAACGCTTGCCGGTTATGTCCCGCAGGAAGTTCAAGCCGGTGACCGCATCCAAATATAATCGCGAGGTAAAATAGTTCCTCAAACCGGCCGTAAGCAGGTTGCCGGCGGTGAAGCCGCCGCCTTCGAATCCACGGCGCGAATACGCGTATGACCCGAGCGCAAGCAGTTTAGAATTTATCGCGTATTGCCCGGTAAAACCGAGCGTATTCAGATTGGAATCCGTCAGGTCGGCGCGCGAGTAATGCGTGTTATTGTTGGCATATTCGAAAATGCCGGCGAATCTTCTGGTGAAATCCTTGCTATAGTCGAACTTGAAACGGTTGTTATAAATGCTGTAGCGGCCGCTGCTCCTGCCGAAAGCGTCCTCAAAACTGCGCGGTTCGTAATCGTGGCTGAAAGAATCGGAGACACGGAAACGGTTGTATTTGTCCAATTCCTGATTGTAGAAAACGGAGAAGTCCTGACTGTGGTTGTCGTAGCGGGAATATCGGTGAAAATGGCTGAAGGCGAAATTACCGGTAAAACCCGCGCTCCTTAACTTGCCCTCGGCAAGCGCGCGTATGCCTAATGACGCGGTAGTGCTGTAATCGGCGCGTTTGTTACTTTCGGCATAAGTAATATTATCATCGTAAACCTGCTGTAATCCGCCGGTCAAGCCGACCTGAAGATCGCCGATTTTATATGCATAAGCCTGGGAGGATAAAACAAAAAAAATAGCCTGGATCGCCAGCTGACAAACCAGGCTGAAGCGCAGATTAATACTCATACTACAAACCTTTCATTCGTAACCGCCTAATTATATCAAACATCCCCCTTTTGTCAACCGCTTTCTTCGCCTTTTAGAAGCCTTTTGCGAGGATTCAGCAAGGGGACCAGCAAGGGGACCTGGTCCGCCTAACCTATTGCGGGATAAGACAGTTACGTCTGAAGTGTCCCCGGGCTACTCTTCAAACCTGTCTATTTCAATAAGCCCCTCCAAGCTACGATCACCTTCTTCATGGTAAAAACGGTAACTACTCCAGAAATAATCCGCCGCGCTCTCCGCCATCCCCGCCCTTACCGGGTTATTATGAATATATTCCAGGCAATTAAGGGCATATCCTTCCGTTTCTATCAACTCACTTTTAAACCTTCCCTGCCAGATATGGCCGCTCAGTTCATACTTGATCCCGTAATTCCTGCTGAAAGATAAGTTTATGGAGTGCATGATCTTGGAGATATCGTTCAATGCCGTGCTGCGAATCACCAGGTGGGCGTGATTATCCATTATCACAAAACCGAAGAACTTAAACAAAAAACGCTTTTTGTATTTATTAATGATACGCAAAAACATTTCTTTATCCTCCGCTTTCCCGAATACCGCCTTTCTGTTATTGCCCCTGACCGTAACGTGATACACCGCGTTATCGTAATAAATCCTCGGGATCCTTCCCATAGCCCCTCCTGCAAAAATTTGGATAATAAACGATCTTATAATAATAGACGTATGAAATATCGAAAATCTAACGTTATTTTTAACTCTTCATCCCGGAGGATAAGATTTATTAAGAATCGCCCTTCGTCTTTCTTCAATCCCGGGGACACTTCTGACGTAACCAACTGTGGGAGTAAAGGTAAAACGGACCAGGTCCCGGTTTGGAAGGAGAAAATAGATGTTAGCGGGGAGAAAAATTTATGGTAAGATTAAAGCTATGGAACGCGTAGTCATTATCGGAGGCGGATTCGCCGGGCTGTCTGCCGCCGGGATCCTTTCCCGCCGAGGCAAAGGCTTGGAGATTGTGCTGGTGGACAGGAAAAATTGTTTCAATTTCCTGCCTCTGCTCCCAGACGCTCTCGGCAGGGGGATCTCCCCGGAGTTAATGGCTTATCCGCTAAAGAATATCTGTTCGGCGTTAAGAATACGTTTTATCCACGATATAGCCCAGACCATCGCCCCTGACGGCAAAAGTGTTCACTTGGAAAGCGGCCTTAATCTTGACTGCGATTATCTTTTACTATCCTGCGGCACGGAGACAAATTTCTACGGGAATACCCTCCTGTCGTATTTTGCGCACAAGCTGGATAATGTCTCGGACGCCTTGAAACTGCGCCAGACCCTGATGACCGGATGTTACGACAATTACCTGATCGCCGGAGGAGGCTATACCGGCATCGAGATCGCCGGTAATCTGTCGCTTTTTCTGCGGGAGAAACGACGCAAGAGCCGGATAATAATAGTCGAGAAAGGCCCCGCTATTCTCGGGCCGTTGCCGGAATGGATGAAGGCATACGTTTCGAAGAACCTGGCTGAGTTGGGAGTGGAGGTAAGAACGGGACTTTCCATTAATGAATCGCGCGCGGGCAGGAGCGCTCTTTCAGACGGAAGCATCTTCGGAAATAGTATGGTGATCTGGGCGGCTGGAGTAAAAACGCCGGATTTCATAGACCGCGTCCCGGCTCAGCGCACAGCGCAGGGCAGGTTAAAAACCGACGAATTTTTAAGGATAAATAGAACGTGTTTTGCCGCCGGGGACAACGCCTGTTTTTCTTCTGAACCAGGCTGTCTGCGGATGTCCGTGCAATTTGCCATCAAACAAGGGGAGGCCTGCGCGAGGAATATCCTAAAAGGTGTAAATTCACTGCCGCCGGTTAAATTCCGGCCTGTCGACCCGGGTTATATCATCCCAATGACAAACGACCGCGCCTGCGGCATTATTCTCGGCCGGCCGCTAAAAGGCATCCTGCCTTTATTCCTGCATTACCTGCTCTGCGTCTACCGCAGCCGCGGATTAAAAAACCGCGCCCGCCTCGCCCTTCTGCTATTAAAGAAAGCGACGAGATAAATCAAAGAAACAGTCTAAATTCCGAGTTCCGGAGACACAATTCCCTCGGCAACGGCTAAGGTAACGAAGCCCCATCGATTTTCGGTGACGGTAACGTCCTAAAGCCGTAACTATAGCCGGTTGACGTTGTTCTTATTAGCTTTTTCTCGTGTTTCATCCTTCGATTTTTTATGCGTCCGCCCGCCATTGATGCGTTGGCGAGGCCACTCAGCCGAATGACGGTTTACTTCCTAAGGGTAGTCCCGGTTTAAGGATTAGAGTAGAGGAATGTTCAAATGGAAGGTGTTGCCCTCGGGTTCAGTATGGGAGACTTTCAGCAGGCCAGCAATCGTTCGGCATAATCTGCCAGGGCATGGCGATAAATTCCGCGCATACGCAATGAATTACCCAGGTCAACGGCCCTGGAGCGCAGTATCACCACTTCTTTCTTGACGCGTTCCAGCGCTCCGCAGTCTACGATAATTCCGCGCATCCGTTCCAGGTCTGCTTTGGTCACTGTCTTTTTGACAAGGACGGCGTTGATCGCGGCGCGCTGGCTGTTGCTGCCCATCCGGGAAGCGTAATATATCAAGACTGTTTTCTTGGCTTCCTGCAGGTCGCTCAACGAAGGCTTGCCGCTTTCAGCGGCGTTCGAGAACATACCGATAATATCGTCTTTGATCTGGAAGGCCCTGCCTAAACAAATGCCGTAGTCGTTCAATTTCTTTATCTCCGCGGCCGGCGCATTCGCCAAAACGGCGCCCACCGATAAAGGGCAGGAAAAAGTGTAATAAGCGGTCTTGAAGTCGTATATCTTGTAAATATCCGCGAGCCCCACTTCGGAAAGTTTTTCCCCTCCCAAAGAAGTTCAATGAACTC
>JBAZGW010000045.1:0-11493 GCA_041652635.1 Candidatus Omnitrophota bacterium
AACTGGGGCAGTATAGACGCGGGGATTGATCTCTCTAAAGCCACCAAAGTTACGTTCTGGGCGCGCGGAGCCAAAGGCGGCGAGCGCATAGAAGAGTTCAAGATCGGCGGGATAATGGGCGAGTTCTCCGATTCCGATACCGCCGGAATAGGGCCGGTAGTGCTTACCAAAGACTGGCAGCAGTATGCGATCGATCTTAAAGGCAAAGACCTGTCCTATATCATAGGCGGTTTCTGCTGGGCGACCAACGCCGACGTTAATCCCGACGGCGTAATCTTTTATCTGGATGAGATCAAATATGAATAGAACTGTCGGCGCGGCTGACAGTAAGAAGGCTGGTATCGCAGGCCGCGGAGCAATATTCTCCGCGGCCTGCGGCATTTTCTTTTTGTCCCTCCTCGTCTGCGGGATGTCGGGGAAACCGTCCGGCAAGGTGTCTATCCGCACGCTCAAGAACGGGGATTATCAGATGGTCGTCTCCGGTAAGCCTTATGTCGTAAAAGGCGCCTGTTATAATCCGGTCCCTGTCGGACAAGGGGCTGATTATGAGTGGTGGGAGGATCACAATAAGCCATGGATCACCGACGGCAAGATGATGAAGGATATGGGAATAAACACTATCCGTTTATACGAGCCGGCGGACGATGCCGCTGAAGTCAAAGCGGTCGTGAACGATCTGTTCAAACTTTATAATATCCGCGTGATCATGGGGAACTGGCTGGGATTCTGGGAATATCCCGGGCCGTTCTACGGGGATCCGGCATTCAGGGATAAGGTCAAGGCAAAAGTCCTGGATATGGTGCGCACGTATAAAGACCAACCCGGCATACTTTTCTGGTTACTCGGCAACGAAAATAATTATTCTTTTTCCGGGCAGATCAATCCCTGGACAACCGATGAGATAGACAAGGAACCGGATCTGACGAAACAGAGAGCGATGCGCGCCAGGATATATTACACATTCGTGAACGAGCTGGCGCAGGAAATACATAAAATAGATCCTAATCATCCTGTCGCTCTCGGCAACGGCGAATTGGTGGGGCTGGAATGCGCCGCCATTTACTGTCCCGACGTGGATCTTCTGGGGTGCATAATTTACAGAGGGAAAACTTTCGGCAATCTTTTTAATTCCGTTAAGGCGACTTTTGATAAACCGGTGGTATTGACCGAGTTCGGCGCGGACAGCTACGATTCTTACCGCAACAGGGAAGATCAGGATATGCAGGCTTTCTTCCTGGAGTCGCAATGGAGGCAGATCTATCAGAATACCGCCGGAAGGCGCGAGGGCGTGGGGAATTGCCTGGGAGGGGTGATGTTCGAGTGGACCGATGAATGGTGGAAGAACAATCCGAATTCCCCCGCCAGTTGGCTGGCGCACGACACTCAGCCGCGTTGGTCAAACGGCAGTTATTATTTCGACATAAAAGCCAAGGACAGCCTGAATATGAACGAGGAATGGTTTGGGATCGTCTCTCTTTCTTCCGACGTCAAAGAAGCGGGGCTGGACCAGCGCATGCCGCGCAAGGCATATTACGTGATAAGAGAATTCTGGAAAAGGCCGAACGGCGGCAGGGAAATACAGAAAGAGCCGGTGGAGAGGAATGCCGGAGGCGGCCTGAAAGGTATCCCCTTAAAGGACCTGATGAGGCAATGTCCCATAGCGGAGGATAATAAAGGCAAATGAAGAACGTTATGCCATACAAAAATAGTTTAACGGTCCTCGTATTGGTTTTTGCGGTTTTTTCTTCGGCTCCCGGATATTCAGGGCAGGACCGTTGCGAAGAATATGCCGGAAAAACAGTTTCTTCACCGAAGAACGATCCCGGGGTCATTCGGGAGAGCCTGGAGAAAACAAAAGAATGCTATTATTCATCCGGCAGGTACGGGGATTTCTTCTCTTTCCTTAAAACACTGGCTGTAAAAAGGAAAGATCTGTCTGCATGGGCTTATTATTACGCGGCGTTGGCAAGATACGATCAATTGGCTTATCTTCAGACGGAAAAGAAATGGGATGAGTATTTCGCCGATGGGGAAACATACCGTCGTGAATTGGACGAATACGCGCATAAGGCGGTCAAGTCCGCCGCCGGAGGATCGTTGCCTGCGTATTCAAGGCTCTTATTGTGGAGGTCTCTGCGGGAACAGCAGGACGAAGCCTCCGTTCAACTGCTTCAGGAGTTACTTTCCACGGCCCGCGAGTACGCCGCGTCCACCGGAGCGGATTTGGAAGTTATAAAGGCGGTCGCCGGCGGGCTATACGCTGCCGGAGAGAGAACAAAAGCCGCGGAGTTCTATAAATTGTACGTGACAAAAATGGCTTCAGGCGCGGCGGATACCAGAGAGATACTGGCGCTTGCGGGGCAGTTCTTTAAAGAAGGCAATATGTTGTTGTCCGAGCTGGCTTATGACGCGTACGCGGACAATCTCCTGAAAAGCGGGACGTATCCCAAAGAGGAAAAACCAGGGCTTTTGTTCAAGGTCGCCGGCCAGTTCGTTTACAATGACGGAGGGATTTGCGACCCGGAATACGCAGAGAAGATCTTCGCTATGATCGAGTCGTTCGCCGGCCCGGAAAGTTTCCCGGAGTCCTCGCTTTATACCAGGGCCTGGAATCTCGAAAAGAGCCGTTCATTTGAAGCGGCGGAAAAACGCTATTCCGAACTGGCGGCACGGTTCCCCTCGGGAGTATTTGCCGATGAAGCGGTGTTTAAATCGGGCGTGATAAAAATGTACGCGTTAAGGGATACCGACGGCGGTCAACAATACCTGCAGAAACTGGCTGATTCCGGCAGGAAGGGGCCGTATGTGGTTGATGCCGTTTATCATCTGGCGCTTCTTCTGCAATGGGAAGGGGATTCTTCGCGGGCCGCCGAATATTACAATATGTTGATCGGGCTTGCGGGTAAACATTACGAAGAAGAGGTCGCTTTGTCAAGGGCCAGGATGTCGGAATTGGCCGGTAACAAACCCATAGAATATAATCTCAGGACTTTCCTGGAATTATCTTTCAGGCCGGAAAACTCCGCGTATAATATGTCCAGGCTGGACGTTAAAGCCTCTCCGGCGCAGGCGGCCGCGGGAGAAAATATTTCCTTGCAGTCTTCGGCGCACACCGCTGAAAGCGGATGTATGCCGGTCAAGCTTTCCTTCCTTTGGTCCGGGCAGACCGGTAGAAATCCTAAATTATCCGCGGACGACGCCGGTTTTTCGACCGTTTATCAAGAGCAAGGCAGCCACGTGATAAACGTGGTGGCGTTGCATCCTTCCGGGACCATAGATCGTTCTTTCGTGATCGTTGACGTGCGTTGAGAACGCCGACTGCTTCATCCCGCGTAACCGGCGCGGACACAGAGAGATGTATCGTAACCCGTAAAGCAATAAACTTTTTTTAGCTTGACTTGCATACTATTTGGTAGTATAAAGTTAAATAAAAATAGCTTTCGGAAAGGGTTTTGACAACCTTGAAGGGCTGCCTGAAATGCTTTCTGTAGATTTGCACAGAGAAGATTATTCCGAGAAAGAAAAGCGCAATATCGAAATCCTCGAGATTTTGAGAAGGCGCGGTCCCATCAGCCGTCCGGACATTTCCAAAGAGATGGGGATCAACGTCGTTACAATCTCCAATTACATAGACGATTATATAAAACACGGATTGGTTTACGAGAAAGAACTTGATATCTCGGAAGGCGGCCGAAGGCCGGCCCTGCTCGAGTTGAATTCTCAGTCCGGTTATATTATCGGGGTGGGGCTCAATCTTTTGAATATGGTCGGGCTGTTGGTGGATATGAAGGGTAATATCGTCACCAAGACACAGATCGCCAGCCCGCGCTCGTCGGTAAAAGAAGTCACCGAAGCCGTGCTTGAGATCATCCGTGAGATCCTAAGGCGTTCCAAAGCTTATGTCCCGGCTATAAAAGGCATCGGAGTAGGCATTGCCGGCCTGGTCAACAAGAAAGACGGCAGTATTCATTGGCCGCAGAGGATCGATCATTCTTACGCTTATGTGTCCGTAGACCTGCCTTTGCGCGAAATAATAGAAAAAGAATTTGACCTCCCGGTCCTGATAGAGAACGACGCTACCGCCGCCTGCTTCGGGGAGAACTGGCTCAATCTGGGGCGCAGTTACAAGAATATTATTTATATGTTCTCCGGAGTCGGGTGCGGGATAGTCATAAACGGAGAGATATATACCGGTTCCAACGGATACGCCGGGGAGGTTTCGATATATAATTACTCCCAGGACCAGCTTTTTAACTGCGGCGCCGGCAGCCCGTGTTTCTTGAAACGCTGGGAGATGGACTTGGGCATTACCGTTGAATTGAACAAACTGCTGGAGTCGGATAAAAAGGCAGCGGCGGATTTCTTGAAGACGGCGGATTGCCGGATCGATAATATCGGCCTGAAGAACATTTTTGCCGCCGCCAAGTCCGGCGACAGATCGGCGCGAAAAGTTTTGAATTCCGCTGCCGGAAAACTCGGCATAAAGATAGCTTTTCTGGTGAACTTGTTTAATCCGCAGGTGGTGGTTATCGGAGGCGGGATGGAGGAAGCCGGCGAGGATTTCCTGAATGAAGTGACCCATACAGTTAAACAGTGGGCGTTTCGGCAGGTGACCGAGAGTTTGAAGATCGTTTATTCCCAATTGCGGGAGAACGCCGTGGCATCCGGCGCGGCCAGTCTCGTTATGCAGAAAGTATTCGCAAGAATATTATAGGAGGCGGTTTGGACGGAAAATTGAAGATAATCGCGGTAGCGGTGAGCGTCATCTTGTTGGCCAGCTTCTTCGTCAATCTTCGTCTTTTGGGCATAAAAAGATCTCTTGAGATGGAGAGAGAGTCGCTCAAGCAGGAAATAGCGGCGCTGAATAAAAAGATAGAGGAAGGCGTTGCCGAGAGAAAGAAGCTTCAGGATCGTATCAAAGAGTTGGATACCGTGAACACGCAGCTTTCCCGTGAAAAAGAAGACCTGACCCAGCAGTGTAAGGCGTTGATGGATGTCAGAGACAACCTTACGCAGCAGTTGCAGGCGGCAAACGAACAACTGGAGCGGGAGATCAAGATGCGCACTTATTTCGAGGGCAGGCTTGGGGAATCGCAGGATGAGAACGGCCGCCTGAAGAATAAGAATTCGGAATTGGAAATAGTGCTTAAAGACAGCCTGACCAAGATAGAAAAGCTGAAGAAACAACTGCATTTCGCCAGGATCAGCGCGACCGTGCCCCCGGTTCCTTCCGGCGACGGTAACGCGGTGGAGCTTCCTCCGATCTCAGTTCCCCCACAGTCACAGAAGTATCTTGAAGAGTCCTCCCCCCGCATAGGTAAAGTAGTCGCCATCAACAAAGAGAACAACTTCGCGGTGATCAATCTGGGCGCCAACTCCGGAATAAAAGTCGGGGATTCTTTCTCCGTGCGAAGGGGGCGCAATAGTATCGCCACTCTTAACGTCATACAGACCAGGAATTCAGTGGCCGCCTGCGATATCGCCAGTCAGGCCGTTGCTATAAAGATCGGCGACCAAATAGCCCAATAGAAAGTCAGACCTATTCACGGTATGGTTCGATCAAGCAATAAATCAGCGCGGACAATTTCCATTAACGACGTGGCAAAACGGTGCGGTGTTTCCATAACCACCGTTTCGCGCGTGATAAATAAGATCCCCAGCGTGCGTGAGGACAACCGTCTTAAGGTTCTCAGGGCCGTGAAGGAACTTGATTTCCAGCCTTCTGTCCTGGCTCAGCGCCTTGCTACCGGGCACAGTAATGTCGTCGCTCTGGTGATCCCGAGATATGAAGGCATCTTTTATTCTTTTTACGCATTGGAGCTGATCCGCGGCATCGGAACGTTATGCGAAGCCTTCAAGTTGGATCTCTTGCTGCATCTGACCGGCAGTAATTCCCCTGTAAGCATTAAGGGGGTCGGCGGGCTCATATTCGCGGATATCATAGGCAACCGCAGGCAATTGGAAGACGCGTTAAACCGTAAATTGCCGGTGGTAGTCATCAATAATTACGTCGAGGATATGGACGTCAATTGTATAGCCGTGGATAACGAGGGCGGGGCGGAGAAGGCGGTGGATTATTTGATAAATCTCGGCCACCGCAGGATCGCCCATATAACCGGCGACCTGGCGACGCAGGCGGCCTATCTGCGTTTTAATGGGTATAAAGACGCCCTTAGGAAGAACGGCCTGCCTTTGAACGAGAAATATATCTTTCAGACGGATTACTCCCGCGGCCAAGCCAGGGAGGCGGCGGAGAAGCTTATATTGCTGAATGAGCCGGTGACCGCGGTTTTCGTTGCCTCCGACTCTATGGCGCTGGAAGTTATGGCCGTAGTCAGGGAAAGAGGCAGGAAAATACCGGATGATCTGTCAATCGTGGGTTTTGACGATAATCCCTCCGGCCTCTACGGCCCGGTTGCGCTGACCACGATAAAACAGCCGTTAATAGAAATGGCCCAGGAAAGCATTAAAGAACTGAATAATCTTATGTCCAGCCGTGAGGTTTTGCCTCTCAAGAAGATATTCCTGCCGACGGAATTGATCATCAGGGAGTCCTGCAGACCGCTCTGCCCGTAGATACAACAAATTGTGTGACCCTTTAGCAGAACATACAACATGTGGTATTTTTTTTGTTGACAGCTTTTTCCTCCGATGTTATAGTGGTTCCCGTAGCGGGGCATCCTTACGGGCGTAACAGGATTGTAATGCCGTTGGAATTCGGAACGGCCGGTCAGGAAACAGTATAATGGGAGGTGTAGAAATGGCGCTTCAGTTGTCCGAGAATTCTCTCAGGGTCCTGGAAAGACGTTATCTTAAAAAAAACACCGAAGGTAAAGTGGTCGAAACCCCGGAAGAAATGTTTAAACGCGTGGCGCGCGCCATCGCCTCCGCGGAGAAAGCTCACGGTAAAACCGAGAAAGATATAACGGCTCTGGAGGACGCTTTCTACCGTATGATGATTTCTCTGGAGTTCCTGCCTAATTCGCCCTGTCTAATGAACGCGGGAAGGGAATTAGGGCAGTTGAGCGCCTGTTTTACCCTGCCGATAGAGGATTCCATGGAATCCATTTTTGAAACCCTCAAGGCCACCGCCATAATACATAAATCCGGGGGAGGCACCGGTTTTTCCTTTTCACGCCTGCGGCCCAAGAACGCCGTGGTAAAGACCACCGGAGGCGTCGCTTCCGGTCCGGTTTCTTTCATGAAGGTTTATGACGCCGCTACCGAGGCCGTTAAGCAGGGCGGCACCAGGCGCGGGGCGAATATGGGCATCTTAAGAGTGGATCATCCGGATATCCTGGAGTTCATCCGCTGCAAAGAGAATAACAAAGAAATAAACAATTTCAACATATCGGTGGCCATTACCGATGAGTTCATGAGAAAAGTGGATAGCGGGGAAAACTACGACTTGATCGATCCCTATATAAAAAAGGCCGTCAGCAGCGTCAATGCCAGGGAAGTCTTTGACCTGATAGTGAAACAGGCGCACAAGAACGGAGAACCCGGGATAATTTTCATAGACCGTATAAATCAGTATAATCCGACCCCGAAGCTCGGGATGATGGAAAGCACCAATCCCTGCGGCGAACAGCCGCTTTTGCCTTACGAAAGCTGCGACCTGGGGTCGATAAATCTCGCCGTGATGTTCCGCAAGAACGCTTCTGGAGCCCTTGAAGTGGATTGGGAGCGCCTTAAGCGCACTGTCAGGCTGGGGGTGCATTTCCTGGATAACCTGATAGACGTCAACCGTTTCCCCCTCCCGGAGATAGAGAATGCCACCAAGCAGACGCGTAAGGTCGGCTTAGGCGTTATGGGTTGGGCGACTTTACTGGTGCGTCTCGGCCTGCCGTATAATTCCGAAAAGGCCGTGGCTTTGGCGGAGAAAGTGATGTCGTTTATCTTACAGGAAGCGTTTGCCAAATCGGAAGAACAGGCGGCGGCCAAAGGCGTATTCCCGTCATTTAAGGGGAGTATTTATGATCCCGCGACTAAAGAAAACGGCCGTAAACTGCGTAATGCCACTTTAACCACGATCGCGCCCACCGGGACGATCAGTATTATCGCCGGCCCGTGTTCTTCCGGCATAGAACCGATGTTCGCCGTGGCTTATTACCGTAACGTAATGGATAACGATAAACTTTTTGAGGTGGATCCGCTTTTTGAAGAGACGGCCAGGGCGCGCGGTTTCTACAGCAAAGAGCTGATGCAGGAAGTCGCGGAGCATTCTTCGCTGCGCGACGTCAAGGGCATCCCCGAAGACGTAAAGAGCGTTTTCGTCACCGCCCACGATATTTCCCCGGAATGGCACGTGCGGATGCAGGCGGCGTTCCAGAAATATGTGCATAACGCCACTTCAAAAACCATAAACTTTCCGCACGACGCCGACGTGGAATCTGTGCGTAAGTCTTATATGCTGGCTTTTGAGCTGGGATGCAAGGGGATCACGATCTATCGCGACGGCAGCAGGGAAGAGCAGGTCCTGAATGTCGGAGGTAAAGACTGCGGCAAGGCCGCTTGCGAAAAAGACGCTGCGCAGTCCAACGAGCCGGACGGGATAGCTCCGCGCCCCAGGCCGGAAGTGATCCAGGGGACCACCACGAAAGTGGCTACCGGATGCGGTAATCTTTACGTGACCATCAATATAGACCAGGATGGAAAACCGTTCGAGCTTTTCACCCAGATGGGAAAAGCCGGAGGATGCGCTTCTTCCCAATTGGAAGCGGTCGGCAGGCTGGTATCACTGGCATTCCGTTCCGGGATAGAGGTTAAGGCCATTATCGGACAGTTGAGGAACATCCGTTGTCCCAGTCCTTCCTGGGAAAAAGGGCAGAGGATATTTTCTTGCGCCGACGCCATCGCTCGGGTAGTGGAAAAGCGCCTCTCCGCGGGGGCCGTCACTTCAGCGGTCAGTCAGATCGAAGAAGACGCTTTTATGAATAACTCTGGTGAAGAAGAAATGCCGGCTAACAATAGGCCACGGGGAGAGATCGTCGGGGTTTGCCCGGATTGCGGAGGCGCCCTCTGGCATGAAGAAGGCTGTATGAAATGTCAGGCCTGCGGTTTTTCGAGGTGTTGAAGTAACTCCTTTTTTCAACTGCGGTTTAATCTTGATGCCGTGGGTAGCGGATAACTCTATCCACGGCATTGTTTTTAAGGCTCCGTAGGGTGGAATCGGGCACCGCAGAAGCATAACTCCGGGCGGAGCAGCATTCCCAAGATGAACAATGAGCATGATGTTATAGTCGTAGGCGCCGGGCATGCGGGGATCGAAGCGGCTTTGGCTGTTTCCCGGATGGGATGCAGTTGCCTGATGCTGACCATGGATGTTGAGAATATCGGTTTAATGAGCTGCAATCCCGCTCTCGGCGGGGTCGGTAAAGGGCAGTTGGTCAGGGAAATAGACGCTCTCGGCGGGGAAATGGGAAAAGCCGCCGACGCCTGCGCCATCCAGTTCAGGGTCCTCAACGCCTCTAAAGGTCCCGCGGTGCAGTCATCGCGCGCGCAGATAGATAAGGAAGAATACCGCCGGTATATGTGCGCGGCGGTCGCGAAGCAGGAAAGGCTTGAAGTCAGGGCCCTGGAAGCGGCGGATGTGTTGATCGAATCAGGCAAATGCCGCGGTATCCGTTCTGTCTCCGGGGAAGAATTGCCGGCGAAAGCGGTTATTCTCTGTCCGGGGACTTTTACCGAGGGCCTGATCCATATAGGCCTGAGGAGTTTTCCAGGCGGGAGGATAAACGAACCTGCCTCGGTGGGACTGGTCGCCTCTTTAAGATCAGCGGGGCTGAAGATGTTGCGCTTTAAGACCGGCACTTGCCCGCGGATCAAACGCAGCACTATAGATTATTCTTCTTTGACGGCTCAGGAAGGCGATGTCGAGCCCAGGCCGTTCTCTTTCTCTTCCTCGTTATTCACCCGGCGGCAATTCCCCTGTTATATAACGCACACGAACAGCGATACTCACAGGATCATCAGGGATAATCTTGATCGTTCTCCGCTTTATACCGGGCTCATACACGCCACGGGGGTCCGATATTGCCCTTCTATAGAGGATAAGATCGTGAAGTTCTCATCAAAGGAACGCCATCAGGTTTTCCTGGAACCGGAAGGCAGGGACAGTGAGGAGATCTATCCGAACGGACTTTCCACCAGCCTGCCGGAAGACGCGCAGTTACTTATGCTGCATTCCGTAAAAGGGCTGGAGAAGGCGCGGATGATCAGGCCGGGTTACGGGATAGAGCATACTGTCGTCGAGCCGACACAGCTTTATCCTACGCTGGAGGCCAAGGATATTCCCGGACTTTATCTGGCGGGCCAGATCAACGGCACTACCGGTTATGAGGAAGCGGGCAGCCAGGGGCTTCTGGCAGGTATCAATGCCGCCTTAAAAGTCAGAAGAGAGCCGGTTTTTATTCTTGATCGTTCCAGTAGTTATATAGGGGTGCTCGTGGATGATCTGACCACCAAGGGGACGCCTGAACCTTACCGTATGTTCACTTCCAGAGTAGAGTATAGATTGATCCTGCGGGAAGATAATGCGGACATCAGGCTTTCTTCCGAGGGTTACCGTTTAGGCTTGGTGTCTAAAGAGGCCTTTCTCCGGGTAGAAGAACGCGCGGAAGCTCTGGCCACCGGCAGGGACCGCCTGCGCCGCTGCCGTATCAATCCTTCAGCTAAGAATCAGGCACTGCTGAAAGCCGGCGGGTTACAGCCTTTAGACAAGGGCGTATCGGCGGAGGACTTCCTGAAAAGGCCCGGAACGGGGTTCGCGCTTTTGGAGAAAATGGGCGTAGATACCGGTGAAATACCTCTTTCCGCGCGCGGCCTTATTGAGACTGAGATCAAGTACGCGGGATTTATCAGGCGGCAGGAATCGGAAGTGCAGCGTTTCCGCAACCTGGAGAGAATAAAGCTTCCCGAAAGCATAGATTACAAATGTATATGCGGCCTTTCGCGGGAGATCAGCGAGAAACTTACCGCTTTCAGGCCGGTCAATCTGGGGCAGGCCTCCCGCATATCGGGAGTTACCCCGGCGTCGATATCTTTGATGATGGTCTATTTGAAGAAATTCGACGCTCCGGCCGTATCTAAGCCGCGAAAAACGGAAAGTAATAAGAGGAGTATTCCCGGTGAATAAAGAATACGCGGATTTGAAGGATTTCTGTTCTTTTTGGGGCGCGGACCTGTTCGGAGTGTCCGATATCTCCGGAGAGAAAGAAGATTACGCGATCGCCCCCGTGGTCAAGGCTAAACTTTCCAGGGCGGTGTGCGTGGGGGCCGCGTTGTCCTCGACCGTGTTGGAAGAAGTGGAACAGAACCCCACAAAACTTTATTTTCATCATTACCGGAGCGTGAATATTTTTCTGGATCAGTTATGCCTGCGTATCTGCCGTTACCTGGAGAGCAAGGGCTGTCTGGCTATGCCGATCCCGGCGACGCAGATCACCGATTGGGAAAAGCAGCGCGCGCATCTTTCGCATAAGGGCGTGGCCG
>JBAZGW010000046.1:0-11475 GCA_041652635.1 Candidatus Omnitrophota bacterium
CTGTACAAGAAGTACATAGAGATACTGGACAGGATCATAAACGGGGAGATATACGGAGAAGCAGGGCAGCATAAGGTAGTGATGGCGGCTGCGGACGACAACCGCATCCTGAACGTCCTGACGTATGAAGAGATGGTGAAACTGTTCATTTCCATACTGAACACTACGGAAGAGGATGTGAAAGTCATTAACAAGGCAGCGAAGCGCGGGCAGAAGATAGTCTTGAACTGTCTGAACGGGTCGACGTGGAAGACGCTGAAGCCCATGCTGGAGCGGCTGGTCATAGACCTGAAGATATTCGACCTGATGAACGAAGAGGAAGACCGGTTCTTCAGCGTGGGATACCAGGTGATATTCGACAAAAAGACGGGCAAGTACGGAGTGGACCATTTTGGCATCGATACCACTTATGATAAGGTCATCCCGACGATTCCGTATATAGACGCGCTTAAAGGGTATCCTGTTGGGACGATGGTGTTCGAGTGCGACCCTGATTCGGACAGGTTCGTGCTGAAGCAGATCGTGCCTAATAACCGGCAGGTGACGGAGCTGCTGGATTATGATCTGTCCCCGATACTTAAGATGTTCAATATTGAACCGGTCTCCACGGTGACCCTGCCGGACGGTATCACAAAAGAAGACCTGGGGCTGAAAGAACTGCGGATAGGGGGAAGCTTCTGGGATAGAGACGGCGGGACCCTGGCCGGCTATATGAATGGTGATCCTCTCGCTGATTCTTCTGCCGATGAAACGCAAGGGGGGACGAGGACATTCGAGATCCCCTGGCCTTTCCCGGACAGGCAATTAAAACGCGGTATCTCTGACCCGGAATGGCTGAAATCTTTCATAATGGTGTGGACGATCATGGACCTTAACAACAGCTCATCCGGGCAGGTTTCATTGAGCAAAGCCTTGAAGAACAGCCGGGAAGTTTTTGGAGCCTATGGATTAAGCTGGGATAGGGACGAAGCGGTACTGGTATTGAACGGATTGCGCCGCAGGGGACTGGTTGTTAACCCCAGAAACGGCAACCGCAGGGATTTCAGCTCAGAAGAAGATAGGATCATCGTGGATATTGATCCCCGTTTAAACGCCGTATGGTCCAGGAACGTGGAATATATCAAAGTCGATCTAACCGAAGGGTTTCTCCATGGGAAGGAAGAGTTCCTTAAGGCCATAGGGGAATACGCTAGAGTAACGGAGATATGGAGTAAGTTCCCGGTGGAGGTAAATCATTCGATCCTTCGCGCGATGATGTTATTTGATGAGTCTTCGCGTAAGGTTATGGCCGATTGGATATTCAGCCGGCCGAGAGGGTCAGCTCTGGAAGATTCTATTGCCCTGAACCTCGATTATGAACGGGCGCTAAAAGATTGGCTGAAACTGCAGGCGCATGAACTGGCCGGGAGAAGCATTTATCACCTGACCGCTGAAATATCTCCTATGGCTGGAGGACTCGGCAGGGTGGAACTGTATCATGGAAATGCCATGTTTGAGCTGGGAGCCGACAGTATTTATGTCGCGCCCTGGTATTTGAACATCAGGGATAATGCAGGAAAACTGCAAAAAATAGATTATGCGGCTTTGCCTAATCCTATCACCGATATCACGCCTTACGAGACGATGGAAACATTCGTTCAGGGATGTAAGGTGCGTTTTGAAGCGGCAAGGGGAATATTAAATATTAAGAGCGGCGATAAAGTGAACTTGATCCCCATTTATTTGATACGGGACATTCCTGAGAACTATCCCTACCGTATTATCAATCTGCTTTATGAATACGGGACGTGCGACTGCAGGGCGTCGATCTGGGAGTTCACCGAGTTCTTCAATAAAGCGGCTCTGGAGCTGATAAGGAAGCGGGAGGTGGAAAAGAAGCATCTCAAAGAGTCGCTCCATGAAGAATACAAGGCGCCGGTGGTAGACGCTAATGACGCCCAGACCCTGCCGGTAGCGGCGTTCAGAAAAGCCTTCTACAGCAATAAAGACAGGATCGCTCCGGCCCCGGATAGGGATGAAGCATTTTTCATAATGAACGCAGCGTTATTTTCCGGGACCACGCATACTTATTACAATCGGGCCTGGGCGGATGATTTCGAGTTCGGCAAAAATTTCCTGCGTAAAGCCGGTATACCTGATGAGTGGCTGTGGTTGTTCCTGCATATATTTATCGATGGCTATGGAAGCTGGAAAGTAGTGTGGGATTTGACCAGCGGCGGTGTCAGGGCTTCAGATGTGGCAAAGGCCGTGGCGGCCGTCCACGCCTTCGAAGTCAATAGGTACGACCCTGCCGTTGAGCTCAAGGGGCTCACGAACGGGGATAATTACGTCTATTCTTCCGAATACTTCCGTGACGCATTGCGCAGAACCGGCGCCAGTGGTCATTCGCAGCCGTCTTCGGAGGAGATCTCCGCCGCGAAGGCTTACGCCAAGCAGCAAATAGGACTTGATCCGCGTCAGATGGTTGTCGGTTATTTCGGCAGGCTGGTTCCGGAAAAAGCCGGCCGTAAAAGCGCTTTCACAGACACCAATATTACGGCCATGGTTAAAGCCGGTATACAACTAATTATCTACGGGAGCGCGCGCTGGACGCCGACGATGAGTTCCGAACTGGAAACTCTCGAGACGGAGTTGGCGGAGAGAAAGAAGGAAGAGCCTGAGACGTATCCCGGCAGGTTCATTTTTGAGAGTATGTTTACTATTGATGACCAGAGAAAGGCTTTGGCCGCCGCAGATATCCAGATCCAGGCTTCCGACAGGGAGACGGAAGCCGCCGGGGCCACAGAATCGGATATAGGCGCAAACGCGGGACTGCAATTGTCCACGCCTTACTGGGAAGGGATGATACCTTTCATGGGTGATCCGGTAAATCGCGTTAAGATGACAGGTAATGTCTTAATACCTGAGAAAGATGACGCGGAAGCATATTTAAAAACCGTCCTGTGGGCCGAGGAGCAGTATCGAAAAGGCAAGCTTGTTAAACTGCAGACGTATGCATATAAAATAAGCGGTTTTGTGGACGCGCGTTATACGGCGGCCGCTTACCTGCGTTTCTGGAATAACGGTTTTGCGGGCAAACGCGCGGTTGTGAATCCGCGGGTGGTCGGCGAGATAGGAATAGACGGCAGATATCTCGAGTTAACCTCAAAGACGACTTCCGGGGACATCGCCATATTCAAAGACGAGAATAAGTTCTATATCATCGGCAAGAAAAAAGAAGTCGGTAATTTGTCCAAGAATCTAGTGTTGACTCTTAGTATCAGTCTGGACCCGGCATTCGCTCCATTCGGCGGCGCGAGGATACCGGAAGAAAACATTTTCGTTGAATTGGTGAACGACTACGGGATACGCCTGAAGATGTCGCCGGTGCGCAAGATATACGATAATGTTGTTGAATACGAGCTCGTTATCCCGGAAGACCTGCCTTTGCCGTTCCAAGGCATGATCAGGGCGACTTCCGGTTTGTGGCAGCAGACGAAATATTTCGAGATTATCCCGGAAGAGTATATTCCCTTGGAAGGTGATGAATTGATCAAGACCGTCTATCCGTTGGATTTCAGTATCGGCGCGGCGAGGGATATCCTGTTCGGGAAATTCGGTATGCTGCCTTTCGGCTTTGATACTTCCGAAGGTATGCAATATGCGAATTCGTCAGGAATAATCGGTTTTATAAACAAAGCGCACGTATTGGTTAAAGAAGGTGTTTCCATCCGGACACCATTTTACCATTTTATACGCTATATCTCCGGGCTTTGCGCCGGATGCGTGAATGAAGATATACTGTTGAAGCATATGCGTTCTATCGGAGCCAAACAGGCCGGTGATGCAGAGAAGATCGGTGAATTGCTCGACTTCCTGAAGCAGTTCACCAGGCATGCCGAGTATAGGCTTATCGAAAGATGGATAGGCGGGCTGACCATAGAACAGCTGGTTACGTTAATGATCGGGAATAAGTGCGTCGATAGTTTTATTTTCAACACAACATCGGGAGCAGTATACGCGGAGACCAGCGGATTGAAGAGTTTTGAGGCCGTATTGAGAGGGCTTTCCGCCGGCCGCCGTTCCGACTGCGGCATTATTAACGATTTCATGGATTTTATGAAATATATGGACGCGTTGTTCAAAGAGGTTAAAGGACGGGAAGAAATAATGGCGTATTTGCAGTCGATCTCCAACGAGCCTATATCGGTTTCATTAAAAATACACTTTCTTCTTAGATTCGTGGAAAAGCTGAACGAGAAGATGGAAAAAAGCCTTGTGAATTCATTCATCGGTAATGCGAACTTGGATAGCGCGGAGACGGTGCTTAGTTACGGCAAGTTCGATATGCGGCCGTTCGAGTTCTATACTCTCCGCGGAAAATGGATGGCGGACAGCGCCGGCCTGCAGGATTTTCTGTTTACTCTGAAGCA
Source organism: Candidatus Omnitrophota bacterium (assembly GCA_041652635.1). GTDB lineage: Bacteria > Omnitrophota > Gorgyraeia > Gygaellales > Profunditerraquicolaceae > Undivivens. The sequence goes on from JBAZGW010000046.1 coordinate 4,413, forward strand.
GGTTAACGGGAAAGGAGGGGTTTCTTTCAGTGATTATATGAATTATCTGCGGAAGCTTTTTGAGGGAGTACCGAACGCCGGCTTCGTTATGGATTATCTTGAATACGTAGGCGCTATGGAGGTCCCGGAGTACAAGAGATTCATCAGACTGCTGGAACAACTGGAGGTTCATCTCATTTCCCATATACAATATTATAGGGTCTTCGCCTGTGCTCCTAATCAATACGGGTTTAAATGCGAAGTAGACGAAAAGGCGTCCGGTCTGCCGGACGGTGGATGCGTGAAATTAACCGGTATTTCCCGGAACTATATGCGTTTGATTCTCCGTCCCGGCACAAGCTTGGTTGACCTCACCGTGGCTGGCGGGAGACTAAGCGGACGACAGGATGCCGGGACGGGGATTATTTTGATCGATGCGGGATTAGAGCTTGTGGGGGCGTTGTTCTTGTTGAGACTATCAGGGTCGCGCGGGCAGGTGAATTTCCCCGGATTAAGCCGGACAGCCGGGTATGGAAAATTTGCAGGGGATGGTTATACTCTTATCCGAGTCAGGCAAAACATTTTGTCAGCGGCTTTCGCCAGGCAGGGGGGCGTTACATTCCCCAGTGAAGAGTGGACAGGGTGGAGCAGGGTGCGATCCGTTTGTAAGTTGTTTAATAAAGCTTTGGCAGGGCATAGGTCAGGCGAGCCTGAAAAAGGGCATAGTTCGATCTTGCAAGATATATTCGTAAGCGATATGGGAGGGAACAAAGCAGGCCCGGCGCATACTTGTTCGACAATATCCGCCTTTCAATATCCCCGTGGTCCCGCAATAGTCAAAACTTTTTCTTTCATCAGTTATCTTGACGGAGGGAATGCCGCTAATGAAGAAAAATACAAGATAGTTTTCGGCCGTGATTACCGGTTGATATTCGTGATCTCTTTGATGTCGGCATTGTTCCTTCCGACATTTATCGGAATTCTGGCATCTTCCGGAGCCAGTGTAACAGCCATTGTATTTATTTTGGCGATTATGATCTTCCCGGTTCTGGACGAGGTATTATTCCGCAAGGTCCTTTTCGATGATCTGTTGCTGCGGCGCTGGGGGATAGGATTCCGCGCGGCAACGGCTATATCCAGCCTTATCTTCGCCGTGTTCGGCGGCATGGTCATTCAGTGCGGTTTCATACCTTTATTCCTGTTGGGCGTTATCAATGTCAACTTGTTCGTTCGCAGCGGTAACTTGAATCGTTCCATGGCAGTATACGCAAGCGCGATGGTCCTCGCGGCGTTCTCGCAAGGCTCCTGGTATTTGACCTCAGGGCTTTTCCTTATGGCATATCTGACGTTGCCTGGCGGCAAATATACGGCTCTATTTGATAAGGAGCGGCAAGCTTCTGAATATCCGGCGTATTTCTCCGGGGCGTTGATATTCACTCTTTATATAAGCGAAGTATTGTTAAGCGCGTTTGACAGCGAGTTAGCCTATATTTTGGTGCATACGATAGTCATTAGCTGTATCACCGCTCCGATCTGGGAAGAGGTAGTCTGGAGAAAGATGATCCTCGGTGATTTGCTGGTCAAGAAGTATGGCATCAATGTATCGCGTTCCGTGATTATTTCAGCAGTATTCTTCGCCATTATTCATCCCTTGACGAACGGGATGACATTCCTGCCGTTGAACCAATTGTTGTTGGGGGTTGCGGCAGCGTATGCATATATCAAAACCGGATCGATTAGGCGGGCTATAATCGTGCATGCCGGTTATAACGCGTTATGCAATATCTTCGGATATGTTTTTGTGCGTATGTTCTCTTCGGTTGACATGGTGCATCTATCCCTGAATTTGGCCGGCTTCCCGTTCAGTTTTTCATTGGATATAATTGACACAAGTCTCTCTTTGGTTACTCTTGTCGTTCTTTTTGCAGCGGTAAAATTCTTGCGTCCGCGTCCGGAAGATGCAAAGAGATTTTATTCCGAGCTGATGAAGGGGGAATTGAAGGACGGCGGATTAGCAGGCAGCGTATTAACGGATAAATCCGGTCCCGGATCAATATTGTCCGATCTACCTACCGTGGCTGGCGGAGATAAGACAACCGGGGCCGGATTTATCTTTTTAGAAGAAGACGGCGGGGAGCAAAATGACGGTGCAGCTATTTCTGTTTCGCAAGACGATTTCGTTAAGATCGTCCGCGAACTGATGTTTATCAAGATGTCGCTTTTGTTTGACGGGGATACTCCCATATATCAGAATATGGTGTCGGATCTCCTTTATGGATACGTCTCGGCCGTATGGCGCGCGCGCGGCTATGACGCGCAGCTGCTTAAGAAAAAAGGGTTTTTTCTCCGGACTGCCGGAGAGAATAATAAGCTGACATTTGAACTGTTTTTAGGAAAGGCGCGCGAGGAGTTGTTCGCGCTGGAAGCCTTAAAGAATGAGATCAAGATCTATGGCGGAGGTAATATGCAAATAAGAGCTGCGGGCGCCTCCTTGACTGAGTTGGTGAATGAACTTCGCCGCTCCGGGATACTTTTGCGCGGCAACAGTTTCATAGCGTTGAACAGCGGTAATATGAACCATGGCTTAAACCATGTATTGTTGAGTCATGAACAGGAATTCAAGGAATGGGGAATAAACAGCATTGAAGAGATAAGAGCGGTGATAATAGAAGTTATTGAAAAAGGCCGGTTCACTGACAACGAAACATTATCGGCTGTTATTAAGTTTCCGAGAGGGAATGGATCTGTCGAAGTGGTGTTAAGTATATTAGGGGATGAAGTGATTACCGCTTATCCCGTTGATAAAGCACCGAGTATTTCTGTGGACAAGAACACATCTGTTCCTAAACAAGATACCCGTCTGCTTGAGTTGGTAAGTATATTGCAGCCTTTGTTTTCACTGGAACGGGCGGAAATAGCCGCTTTGATAGCCGGAGGGACTATCGATATTAAACATTGGGAAGAAACGGCCCACAAATGCTCTGATATTCTGCAGAATGGCTGGTTGATCCCGGTAGTCAAAAAGAGTCTGCCGTCTAAGTCTGTAGCTGTCTTGGCTCAGGCGCTTGCGGGCCTAAAGCATCCGCAGATAACCTCAGCGGAAGAAACAAGTCGTCTTTTGAGAAGTATCCTGGACAGGTTCGCGCAGGGATATGCTGCTGCGAATGGCAATACTTCAGAGGCAAAGGAAACAGGCAGGAAATTGAGCCGTTCGATAACGTATTTATTATATATAGCCGGAGGCTACCGGTTGAATGTCCCGAGAGCGCAGTTGGCCGACGCATTAATAGAGACCGCAAGAACAATCGGCTGTGGCGTAAATGAACTGGCTCGTCCGGGTGACCAGCCGGGCTCCTGGATAATCGGAGAGAAAGGCATAAGAGAACTGGGATTATTCTTTAACAAAGAAGCCGGGATGGACAGAATCAACAGCTTATTAGTAGATGTATCCGTTGAAGAAGAGAGAGACGGGGGAAGGAATCCGATAGACGGTGAGCTTAGGGAACAAGTGATTTCTCTTGTCGGGAAGATACCTTCCGGCAGGCTGATCGCGGAACATTTCAATAAACAGAAAGTCCTGTTGTATTACGCCGACATAGCAGGGGACGAGGATGACGTGGAAGGATTCCTTGATGATGGGACCGTATTGATCAATTCTATGGCCCAATCAATTATCTTTCTCGCGCTGGTATTCGTTCATGTGGGTGAACATGTTTTCTTCAATGCCGGAGAGTATCGGGCGTGGACTGCTACCATAAGGGCATGGCAGGAACTGAAGGCGCTGGGGATCGGCGAGGAAGGGATGAATATATTTGAAATGGATAAAGTCCGTGAGCTTGAAAGAATGGCGCGTATGGATAAAGATGACATCTTGAGAAAACTCAACAGACGGTATGCTCCGGAAGTTGTAGGAGCAGACGAAGTGAAAGACGGCGGTATAGCGCGTTACGCGCGGGAAGTGAAGGCAAGAGGCTTGATCCTCGGGCCGCCGGCGGCAAAAGCTCTTTTGTATGCTCTTATCGCGAGTTTATTCCTGATCAATTCCGCTTCAGCCTGTTTGTGCGCCGAGCATCCCGAACTTCTCCTGGGAGTAGTTGCCGTTTTAGCCCTGGTCGTGCTGGCAGTGGAACATCCCAAAGCTTTTAAATACCTGATGATCATCGCGGCGATCGCGTTGTTGTTGTATGGGTTAAGCGCGGTACTGCCGGTTTCCGCATGTCCGTGCAGTGAAGCGCAGTCAGCGGCGCCGGTGATGCCCTCTTTGCCGGCAGTATTCACACCGGAACCGGCGGAGAATGTGACGGCAGTGGTTAATGTTTCATCGCAAACCGCAAAGCAGTCGCCTGCGGCAGGTATCTTGTACGCGGCGGCGATATTCGCGACCGCTGCATATCAGCAGATGCTGCGTACCCGCGAAACTATCTTTGCTAAGTCCGTTAATGCCCGCGACGGCGGGAATCTCATGGCGCAGGATGTATTGATAATAGCGCCGATAATGTTACCGCCGATCATTGGGGCGCGTCCGTTGTTACGTCGCGCCTTGCTGCGCGGCGGTAGTTCCAGAAGTCTTGATGGGGAAATGCCGTTGGTTTCCAAGGTCGGAATAGGAATAATGATTGGTGGTCTGACGGTTGGTATAGTTAGTGTGATGTCGGCGATTGGATCGGATATATTGGATTTGGGCAGCCGTTCCACCCAGTTTACGTTAATCGATATTTCTATGACCGGCATTTTTATAGCTTTGGTTGGATTAGTCATAGTGATAGCGGGATCAGTTCGGGAAGATGTAAATACTGCCAGGAAGGGGAGGCTTGGAGGCAATAAGCGCGACGGCGGGGATGCGCGTAATCCGGTTGTTTTCAGGCAGGCGGACGGGGGGGCAACGTTGGCGAAGGGCGCAGCGGAAGAAATGGCGCGGCAGGACGACGGTAGGCTGGCGCATAGGATTACGTCCGTCGCGAAAATGGTATTCAAGATAGTCGCGGGAATACTGGTTCTAATTGGGACGTTTATTATTGTTCTTGGAGTATTGGCAGCGATTTGGTATATAGATGTACAAATGGGTTTAGGAGCGACTCTTGCTGATTCCACGTTTGTTATATTCTATCTGGTGGCTATGATAATGTACGGCGGCGCGGATGATAAATATATGTTCCCAGCCAGTTTATTATCGGGAGTTTTATTGGCTTCTTGTCCGGTATCAGTGTTGGTTCTAAGTGTTGTGGCTCCTGTTCTATCTATGTATATTTGCGGTTTTCTTTTTAGTTTGGCCAGTTTTGCAATAATTGTTACATTCTCTTTTCATTTGTTACAAGGAATAGATGAGCCGGATACATTAAGAGTAGTAAATTGGAATATTATAAGTTTGGCATTTTCTCCTGTAGCAGCTTTGGGTAAAGCCATTGATAGTATCGAGGACCTGGGAGAACTGAAACGAAAACCCTCGAAGATATTTGAGATCGTGATTTCAATTGTGGGCGGTTTTGTAATCGCGGCTATTTTTCTGCCTCTAGAATTGTTAGTGGATGCGTTATTTCTGCAATGCGGAGTTATAAAAACTAAACTGGGGCTTATCAAAGAACTTTTTAGCCACCGTAAAGCCGTTAATTTCTGGAAAGGGATTCCTTTGTACTTCTCGCAGTATGCCACTGCAATTCACTTCTTTGGTAGAGATTCACATCAGGTGTGTTTGATTAGAAGGAAAGCACTTGATGAAGTTGTGCTCGACGACTTTACTGACCAAAAAGAAGATACTGATAGAAACAATCTTTTCAATATGAATGAATCGGAGGCTTTAAATATCCTGCATGAAGTGGATTTAACCGAGCCTTTATGTCGTGAATGTCCGTTCTGTAAGTTATACGCTAAAGCAGACCCGTTAGCCCGATACAAGGATCTAAAGAAAGTGCAGCATGACGGCGGGGAAAACAGGCATACTACAGGAATACGGGCAAAGATAAAATTGACCGTAGCCGTCTTGCTGGTGCCGGTATTTTTGGTTCTGCCGGTTATAATTGATGTGTTTTTATCTCCATCTTGCTCTTTTATGGCTCGGCCGCCATCGCTACTATCCTTTTTGTTGATGGCATGGTCGGTCGTGTATCCATTATTATTATGTTATTGGTGGTGGATAATTTTACCCCAGAGAGGTGCGCAGGAGAATCAAGAACAGGATGCGTTAATTGAGCTTTTGGTCGGTGACTGCATAATTCTAGGTAGTTTCATCGGACGGTGTTTTAGGGAGATATCCGGGAACGGATGGTTGAAAGAATACTCAAATCCTAAGGATGCGCTTAAACTGATGACTGAAAACAGTATTCCATGGGGTAGAATTGAGAGGAAGAAAGCGGAGGCCATATTCCCGGCACTGGATTCTAATAGCGATCTCTTCAGGGTAGAAGGCGATACGGTTACTCTTAATTTTGCTCATTCTGTTTTGTACCACGGCCTTGATGGTAAATTTGTGCCTTCGATTCTTAAGAACGGGTTACTGCATAAGAAATACAAAGAAAATAAAGTATACTTTACGGACTCGCCGACGTATGCCACTTTCTACGGTCAGGCGATAATCGCTGTGGATCCGCGTTTTCTTTTGAATAATTTTAATACATATAAGTGCGGGATTGATAAAGACGGTCTATACCTCCGCAACGATCTGCCGGTAGAAGCTATCCTTTGGATCGCGGTATGGACGATGGATCAAAAGCTGTTGGAAAACTTAAGGGAATATAAGGGGCCGGTGCCGTTAACCATTACAGAAGATCATTGGGTTACTTCGTTCGCGGCTATCATCAAGATCGCAAATAAGTATGACGTATCGTCTATCGCTAACAGAATAGTTCTAGACGGGGGCAGGCTTTCCACCAAGGAAGTGGCGAAAAAAGGCCTGATCCTTGGGCCGCCGGCTGCGAAAGCATTCGTCCGTGTTCTTATCACTATTTTGTTTTTGGTAGTTCCTGCCTTTGCCTGCGCGTGTTCCGAGTCGGAGAGCGTTCCGCCGGTTGTTCCTTCCTTACCTGTTCAGACAAGCCCCGATGCCGGTGTTGTGGTAGGCATTGTCGCAATAGTCCTGCTTGTGTAACCT
>JBAZGW010000047.1:0-11331 GCA_041652635.1 Candidatus Omnitrophota bacterium
TGCAGCCTCCCGTAGGAGTTGGGGCAGTGTCTCAGTCCCCATGTGGCTGACCACCCTCTCAGGCCAGCTACCCGTCAAAAGCCTTGGTAGGCCATTACCCCACCAACTAGCTGATAGGACGCGAGCTAATCTTCGAGCAGTACTCCGACTCGCGTCGGTGCACCTTTACTTACAACGGCTTGCGCCGCCGTAAACACATCGGGTATTACCCTCGCTTTCGCAAGGCTATTCCCGACTTGAAGGTATATTACTCACGTGTTCCTCACCAGTCTGCCGCTATAGTCAGCTTCATTCGGCCTTGCGGCTTCACTCCACTAACCATCGCTCGACTTGCATGCCTAATCCACGCCGCCAGCGTTCACTCTGAGCCAGGATCAAACTCTCCGAAAATCTAGAAAAGTTTGTATAAAGGCTCTTTATAACTACTGTTCCCCGCATAAATCCTTAAAGGACTTACGGGTCTTACTTTTTGTGCTTGGCTATTCCTAAATTCTCAAAGAACAATGATTCTGAAATCTATTTTGACAAAAGAAAAAGCGTCCCGCACCTTCCGGGACGCTTTCGTAAAAGCGCCAGATAGGCCCGGCTGTTAATTGCTCAAAATGTCAATAACCTGTTTTATTTTCTTCACGAAAATAGAATGGTATCACCTGCTGTTCTATCAGGGTTTTTCAGTTATACCAAAGATGCCATTGCTTGTCAATAACTTTTTTTAATTTTTTTAGAAATAAAGTTGCGGCTCGTTCGGAACCGCTTGCAAAATAAGGGCTTTGGTGACGTTGCCAAAAAACGCCCTGTTTAAATTCTTTGTTGGAGAATGCCCTTTTTGGAACACGCCCCCGTCTCTTTATCTACCCGCCACCAACTGCGTGATCTGAAAGACCGGCAGGAACAACGCGATGACGATGCCTCCGACGATTATTCCCAGGAACGCGATGACCAGCGGCTCTATCATACTGGTCAACCCGGCGACCTGCGCGTCAACCTGCTCGTCGTAGAAATCGGCTATCTTGGAAAGCATCTTTTCCAGCTGCCCGGTCTGCTCGCCAACGCTTATCATACGGCAGACCATCGGCGGGAAGACGTTGCTTTTCATAAGCGAAGCCGCGATCGGTTCTCCGTTACGGACCGCCGTCCGGCAGGCGGCAACGGTTTCCTCGACGACCTTATTCCCGGAGGTCTTGGCGACGATATCCAGCGCGCTCAAGACGTTCACTCCGCTTTTAACGAGAGTGGAAAAAGTCCTGGAGAATTTCGCGATCGCTACTTTACGAAAGAGATCGCCCAAAACAGGCACGCGCAGTTTGAACCCGTCTAGATTACGCCTGCCGCTCTCGGTGGAAACGATCTTTTTGAATACCACTCCGGCGGCGGCCAGAACGATCACTGCCAATATGAAATACTGCCGCAGGATATCGCTCACCCCTATCAAAACGCGCGTCAGCATAGGAAGCTGGCCGCCAAGCATTTCGAATATCCCTTTAAAAGTGGGGACCACTTTCAACAAAAGCACCGCCGTGATCGCCATCGCCATGATGATCACTACCGTCGGATAAACCAGGCTGGATTTCACTTTACGCGCCAGCGCCAGGGACTTCTCCAGATAAGAAGCCAGCCTGTCAAGGACCTCATCAAGCATACCGGAAGCCTCCCCGGCCCTGGTCATATTCACGAAGAGTTCCGAAAAGACCGCCGGATATTTCGCTATGGCGTCGCTGAGGCTGGTGCCCGCGCGTATATCCCTGGCGATCGTCTCCACAATATCTTTAAAAGATTTGGTTTCGATTTGCTCGGAGAGTATGGATAAGGCCTGGACAACCGGGATACCGGCGTCTATCATCGTCGCCAGCTGGCGGGAAAAGATGACCAGGTCTTCGGATTTAACCTTGCCGCCGTAATGCTTGCGCTGGACGGACCTCACCGCTTCCACCTTCAGCACCACGAACTCTTTCTTATGCAAAGCGGTAACAGCGTCTGATTCGGACTGGCCTTCCATACTGCCGCCCAGCGTCTGCCCGTTCTTGTCTTTTACTATATATTTATATATCGGCATCTTAGATTCAGGAATCTATTTTATCCACAGCCCTCAGGAAAGCTTCCACTACCTTCGGGTCAAACTGCTTACCGGAGTTTTTCTTTATCTCTTCCACCGCCTCCCCTTTGGTAAGCGGCACTTTGCGGTAAGAACGGGCGGAACGCATGGCATCGTAAGCGTCAGCCAGATGTATTATACGCGCCCCCAACAGGATATCATCTCCGCTGCGGCCTTCCGGATAGCCGGTGCCGTCGTAATGTTCATGGTGCTGTTTAACCAATTTAGTGACATCTTCCAGAAAAGTCAACGGCTCCAGGATCTCCACCGCGGTATTGGGATGAAGCTTTATCTGCTCCCATTCCGCCGGAGTCAGGCTGGCCGGCTTGGAAAGAATAACGTCTTCGACCCCGATCTTTCCCAGGTCGTGCAACTCACAGGCCTCGATAAGTTTCTCCAGTTCTTCACCGGTGATCCCGATCTCCTTGGCGATAACCGCCGCGTAAGCGGCCACATTCTCGGAATGTTTACGCGTATATTTATCCTTGGCCTCGATGGTGTGCGCCAGCACTTTTATCGTGCGCATATAAGTGCCCCTAAGGTCCTCATATAAACGCACCATATTCTTAGTGGATTCCTCTATCCTCTTGGCAAGGATATTATTCTGCTTATGCAATGAAGAATTATGGTCCTGTATCCCGTTAAGCAGTTGTCTGTGCGCGGTCATTATCTGGCGCAGTTCCATCCCTTTCCTGACCAGGAAGATCAACCTTTCGATGTTGACCGGCTTGGTGATGAAATCATAGACTCCGTTCCTGAAGCCTTCGCGCATAATACGCGGATCAGCCTCATTCAAAAAACCTATAATTATACAATCCTGGTCTATCTCGCGGAAAGCCCTGGTGACCTCTCCCACGATAACACCCTGCATATCCAATTTAATAATTATCAACGGGAACGGTGTCTTGCGAAAAACCGACAAGGCCGCGTCTGCGTCTGATTCATGGACGACCGAATAGCCTCCTTCTATGACCAGTTCTTCTTTAAGATACCTGGCCATCTCTCTCTCGTCGGTCAATAATAGTAGTGCCGGAACAGACATCTTATTCCTCCTTGGTGGCCCTAAGGGCTTCTTCAAGAGTAGTCTGACCTTCCCTGACTTTAAGAAAAGCGTCCTGCCGCAGGCTGCGCATACCTATTTGCTGGAAGGCGTATTTCCTGATATCGTCCTCGGGAGACCTTTTTATGATCATCTCCCTGATAGTGTCGTCTATGATCAACGCCTCTGCTATGGCTATTCTACCATAGAACCCGCTGTTATTGCAATATTCGCACCCGGAAGCGGAATAAATCGTCGCCTTCTCCAATTCATCCTGACTGACCCCTTCCAGAAAACCAGCGTTCTCAAGCAACTCGCGGTCCGGCTTTACCTGCTGCCGGCAGCGCGGACAGACGCGCCTGCACAGCCTCTGGGCGCAAAGCATTATTATACTGGTAGCTGCCAGGAAAGGCTCCACGCCCATATCTATGATCCTGGTGATCGTGGAGATCGCGTCATTGGTATGCAGCGTGGAAAGGACCAATTGCCCGGTAAGCGAGGCCTTGATGGCGATATCCGCCGTCTCGGAATCCCTGATCTCGCCGATCATGATAATATCCGGGCTCTGGCGCAGCAACGCCCTCAGACCGCCGGAGAAATCCAGCCCGATATCGTGGCATGCCTGCACCTGGCTGATGCCGTAAACCTGGTATTCGACCGGATCCTCGATAGTAACGATATTCCTTTCCGGAGTGTTCAACTGATTCAAGATCGAATAGAGCGTGGTGGATTTCCCCGATCCGGTCGGCCCTGTGACCAAGACCATACCGAAAGGTTTCTTTACGGTATCTTTGAACACTTCCAGGGGTTGAAAAGAAAACCCGAGTTTATCCAAACCGATAGAAAGCGAAGTTTTATCTAAAATACGCAGCACGAATTTCTGGCCGTAAGTGGTCGGCAGGCAGGAAACCCTGAAGTCGATCTCCCTAGACTCGAAACGGACCCTAAACCGCCCGTCCTGCGGCACCCTGTTCTCGGTAATATCCAGATTAGAGATGATCTTCAAACGCGCGATCACGGCGTTCTGATTAACGCGGGGTATCCTAAAAATTTCCTGCAACGCCCCGTCTATACGGTAACGGATCTTAAGATAGTCATGTTCCGGCTCTATATGTATATCCGAGGCGCGCTTGCGTATCGCCTGACTGAGCAGGAAGTCGACGACTTTAACGATAGGCGGTTTCTGACTCTGCTTGAACCCGGCGCTCAAATCCATATCTTCCGCCGAGAAAGGCTCTTCCGCCTCTCCGTCTTTCCGGCTATCTTCCCGCAATATGGAAGTTATATCGGTTTCCTGCACCTTTGTCCCGTATTGCGCGTTGATCGCGCGCGATATATCTTCTTCAGTGCTGAGCACCAGATTAAGCGTATACCCGGTTACCGCCCTCAAATCATCGATGGCCACGATATTCAGCGGATCGGACAAGGCAACGGTCAGCGTGCCGCCGATAAGAGAAAGAGGGATTATCCGGTATTGCCTCGCGATGCGCTCCGGGATCAAGTCGAACAGCTTAGGATCGAATTTGTATTTATCCAGCCGCAGCAGGGGAATATAAAGATGCTCGGAGAGTAAGGCGATCAGCTGCGATTCAGAGACCAGTTTTTCTTCCAGAAGCACCTGCCGCAACGGAAGTTGTTTTTTTCGTTGTATCTCAAGGGCCTTATCCAACGCCTCGGCCCCGACGGTTTTGCTGTTAAGCAGTATGGAAATGATATTCTCTTTTATAGAAACCATCTTCTCGTTCACCCCGCCGGTTCATCCGGCTGATCCAGCCCCTTACCGGAGCGGTTTAATCGTCCGAGACCGTGACCCTGAAAACTTCCTCGACCGTCGTAGCCCCTTCGCGCGCCAGGACCATACCCTGCTCTCTTAAAGTCTGCATACCTTCCGTTACCGCCTGTTTCTTTATCACGTGCTCCTGCGCCATATTAAATATCAGGCTTTTTATGCCGGGGCTTAACACCAGGACTTCCGCGATACTTATTCGCCCGCTGTATCCGGTGTTGGAACACGCCTGGCAGCCTTTACCGCGGAACAATCTTAATTCTTCATTCGCAGGAAGTTTAAGCCCGACCGCGGCGTCTTTGCCCAGAATATACGGCTCGCGGCAATGCGGGCATATCTTACGCACCAGACGCTGGGCCACGGTGCAAATAAGAGACGCGTTTATCAGGTAAGGTTCAACTCCCATATTCACCAGCCTGGCTATCGCTCCGGAGGCGGTGGTGGTATGAAGCGTGGAGAGGACAAGATGCCCGGTAAGGGCGCTCTTTATGGACATATCCACAGTCTCGAAATCCCTGATCTCCCCGATCATAATTACGTCAGGGTCCTGTCTGAGGATGGAACGCAGGGCGGACGCGAAGGTAAGCCCTATGTCCGGATGGACGGTAACCTGATTGATGCCCGAAAGCTGGTATTCAACGGGGTCCTCCACCGTCACAAGGTTCCGGTCCGGGCTGCCCACATGCTTCAGCAATGAATACAAGGTGGTGGTCTTGCCGCTTCCGGTGGGACCGCACACCAGTATCATCCCGTGCGGAAGAGAAGCCGCTTTCTTCAACACGGCAACACAGTAATCGGAAAGGCCGAGTTTATCGATATCCAGCATCGCCTGAGATGTGTCCAGGACGCGCAACGCGGCTTTCTCCCCGAAACTTGTCGGGATCACGGAAATACGAAAATCCACATCATGCCCGTCGATCTTCCTGTTGAACCTTCCGTCCTGCGGGAGCCGGTGTTCCGCGATATCCAACTCTGACATCACTTTCATACGCGAGATAATGGAAGCGTGCATACTCGGAGGAGGGGCGTTTATTTCCTGCAGCACGCCGTCTACCCGCAAACGCACCCTGAGTTTCTTGTCAAACGGTTCCACAAGCACATCCGAAGCCCTTTTCCTGACGGCTTCCATCAGTATGGCGTCGGTCACCCTTATGACCGGCGCCTGTTTACTGATCAGGCTTAATTCCTGCTCGCTAAGGGATATCTCATGCTCCTCATTCAAGAATTCAAGCGGCCCCGAAGATATCTCCTTGACCAGTTTATCCATTTCGCCGTCATCAACCGTTTCTTCAAAACTCAACTCTAATATCTGCAGTATGTCTCGCGACGAGGAAATAACCGGATTTATTCTGTAGCCGGTAAGCGATTCCACGTGTTCTATGGCCAATACATCCAGCGGATTCGCCATCGCCAGGGTCAGGGTATCGCCGATCCTGGAAAGAGGCAAGATCAAATAATGCTTGCCGACTTCCTTAGGAATAAGCCTCGCCACCTCTTTATCTATTTTAAGCCTTTTAAGATCTATGACGGGAAGGCCCATTCCGGAGCTGACCGCGGACATCAAAGCGGTCTCCTGAACGAACCCGGCTGATACCAGGATCTCGCTCAAGCGCGCGCCCTTTTCCCGCTGCAAGGCCAGGGCCTGTTCCAGTTGTTCGCAGGTAAGCAGTTTGTTCTGAATAAGTATGCTTTTCAGGCGTTCTTTAAGTGAAATCATATCCTTGATTTCCCGGCCGCTGGGCAGCCGCTGTTTTATTGCTTGTAATATTTATCTATGGCGTTCTTTATATCGGAAGAGGTTGATACAAAGGTCTGGACGTGGCAGGCGGTCAGCATCTCCACATCCTCTATTGCCTGAATATTGAGAGGGTTGGACATGGCAACGGTAAGATTATCGCCGATCTTATCCACCGGTATGATCATATACTGTTTGGCGACGCGGTCCGGTATAAGTCTTATTATCTCCCGGCTGATCTCGTAATTGGACAACGGCAGGAAAGGAAACCCATACTGGGCGGTAAGGGCCTGGGCGATATCTTCTTCTTTAGCCACCCCCAGTTCCACAAGGATCTCGCCTATAAGGTTTTCGCCCCGTTCCTTCTGAATATGCAGCGCTTTCTCGAGATCGGGCTTGCTGATCACGCCGCGCTCCAGGAGAAGTTCACCGAGTTGTTTTGTAATTATCCTTCTTACTGTCATTTTGAGTAGCGCTCCAGGCTTACCGGGTATGAGCAGAACAGGATAGCCGCCGAAAGCGGAAGAAACCGATCATCAAACTACTTTGTTCTTGCCCTGGGCTTTGGCCAGATTGACGGAACCGCGCGCCCTTTCTATCAATTCCTGCGCGGTGATACCGTCCAGCGGATTCTCGCTAACGCCGGCGCTTACGGTAAGGCGCCGGCCGGCTTCCGGCTCAACGGAAAACACTTCCTCGACCCTGCGCCTTATATTATCGGCGACATCCTTTGCCTGGCGTTTATTCCTTTCAGGCATGATCACCGAGAATTCGTTGTCCGCCGTCCTGCCCGACCTGTCGATCTCCGATATCACATCATGGATGACCCCGGCCACTTTCTTGAGGGAGATCTCGGCGCTGATGGCGCCGAATTCACGCCTGAATCTCGCAAAATCGTCTATATCCAGGACGACGAAAGAACAGGGGCGCTGGCACAATATCGCGCGCTTTATCTCCTCATCCAGCCTACCGTTTATATAGTTCTCGTTGAACAATCCGGTCAACGCGTCCCGTATCTCCAATTTCTCGGCTTTATGCAGCAGGAAATCGTTCTCTATGGCTATAGCTATCTGCCTCCCGAATATATCAAGCAGCTCGGCGTCATCATCATCGTAAGAAAAATCTTCCCTGGAATTCGCGATCCCCAGCACGGCGGTCACTTCATTCCGCAAAGGCACGGCGACGGCGATAGTATTGCGGAACCGGAAACGCTGAGAGAACATTTCGCTGGCTTTCTTGTTGTCGGAGTCGGCCACGAAGATATCCCCGCGCGTCAACAAGCAGCCGAAAACGCTATCGGACGCGCTTATTTTCATCCCTATTAATGACTCTGCCCCCTGGCCCACGGCAACTTTTATAAAAAAAGAGTCGCTTTCTTTATCTTTTAGGAATAAATACGCGGCTTCTGAATCCGCCAAAAGACGCGATTTATCCACGGCGATCTCCAGTATCTCATTAAGTTCCGCTCCCTGCGACACCAGCGAACTTATCTGTAACAGGCTTGAAAGAGCCAGGACCCTTTTCTGAATCTCCAGGTTTATCTGCGTGGTTTTCCGCCCGTAATTCTTCAGCTCGTCCATATTACTACGGATACGCTGCGTCAACTGGTTTAAAGCGTCCCCCAGATCGCCGACCTCATCGGAACGCTGGACATCCACCTTACGGCTGATATCCCCGGCGGCGATAAGTCTCGCTTCCAACGCGATCGTCAAAACGCGGTCGAACACTTCTTTTATAAGAAGAAAACCTATAATGGCGATGATCATGCTTATAGACAACGACCAGAGCAGTTCACCGGGAAGGCCGGCGCGCGGGAAAACATAATTGGAAAGGAGATAAACGGAGATTAGGAACGGCAAGAGAAAGATCAAATAAAATGCGATCTTCAGTCTGTATTTCAGGCTGCGCGACAATAGAGATAAATCGCTCTTTTTTCGCCCTGACAGCATTTCATCCCTCCTATGCTCTTGACTGCCTTGTGCTTTAAGAAACCGAATTTGAGCCGCCTCCGGAAACATACCGCTCTCGCGGGAAACCGAAGAGACAACTGGAAGAATTATACTCTTTATCCTATTTCATAGCAACAACTTTCTCAAATTCTTCGATAAGAGTCCTCTTCTCTACCCCGACATCTATGAAATCCCAGGGAAGGATATCTTCCGGGGACTTTTCCCGCAGATAGAACCCGCTATCCAGGGACGCTCCGGAGAAAGCAGCCATCCACTTATCCCAGAAACAGCTATCGTTCCAATTGTCGAATCTGATGCCGGAACGAAAAGCGGCTTCAATGACCCCGGCGAGCCTGCGGTCACCGCGCGAAATAGCTCCTTCCAAAATGCTCAATTTCGGATCATGGAACACGGCCTTCAGCCTGCGGTTACCGCAGACCTTGCGTTTAAGATAAGCCTGTTTCTCCCGTATGACATCCATAGTTTCCATCGGGAACCATTGCAGCGGCGTATGCGGCTTGGGGATCAATGTATTGACGCTTAAATGGACTTCCGCGGGCCTGCCCGCAGGTTTTCTGCGTAATTCCGAAACCTCCGCGGCCAGCGCGCTTATTCCGTCCAGGTCGGCGGGTGCCTCTCCCGGGATGCCGGTCAAAAAATACAGCTTCACGTGCTGATAACCTGCGGCATACGCTTTAGAGAGCGCTTCCCTAAATATCCCGTCGTCAAAATCTTTACAGAGGATATCCCTCATACGCTGGGTCCCGGCTTCAGGAGCAAAAGTCAGCCCGGTCTTGCGGATAGTCGCGATAAGCGTGGAAAGATCTCCGAGAAAACTTTTCGGTTTTATCGAAGGCAATGAAATACTCACGCATTTATCCCTGAACTCAGCCATCAAAGAGGCGGCGATCCCGCTGATCTGAGGATAATCGCTTATCGACAATCCGGTAAAAGAGATCTCCTGATACCCTGTGTTTTTATAAAGTTCTGCGGCCAATTCTTTCACTTTCCCGGCGTCGCGGTAACGCAAGGGATAATATTGCTGCCTGGCCTGGCAGAACCGGCAGCGGTTCGGACAGCCGCGCATTATCTCCAGAGTTATCCTGTCGTGCACTATCTGAACGTAAGGGACTATCCACTTACGCGGGAAAAAAGATGAATTCAGGTCTTCCACAAAACGCTTCTTTACCGTCGCCGGCACGCCGGAACTTTTAGGCGCGAAAGAAACGATCCTGCCGTCGATGTCGTAACCGACGTCGTATAAAGAAGGCACGTACACCCCTTCGATAGCCGCTAACTCCGCCAATAGTGATCCGCGGTCCAAACGCCCGCTTTTATAATCCCGGCTGCGCCTGCGGTAAAGAGAGATCAATTCCGGCAACGCTTCCTCGGCCTCGCCTATTATAAAAAGATCGAAGAATTCCGAGACCGGTTCCGGGTTGAGCGCGCAGGGACCGCCTCCGATCACCAGAGGGACCCCGCTGCCTCTCTCTTGTGCCTTCAAAGGTATACCGGCGAGATCAAGAATATTCAGCACATCCGGATAATTCAATTCATATCCCAGGGAAAAACCCACCATATCGAAAGCCGCCAGGTCCCTGCGGTTCTCCAATGACTGCATCCTCCAGCCGCCGGAGCGTATAAGTTTTTCCATGTCCGCCGCCGGAGCGAAAAAACGTTCGCAAAGCACCCCTTCCATCGCGTTCAACGCGCCGTAAATGATCCTGATGCCGAGATTACTCATCCCCACCTCGTAAATATCCGGAAATCCCAAAGCGAACCTGACCTCGGAAGCGTCAAAATCTTTCACCTCGGAATTCCATTCCCCCCCCAGGTACCGCGAAGGTTTCATTATCCCGAGCAGATCGTTCTCATTGAACATTATCTTACTCTCCAGTTCTTTTATAGTAGTTAAACGGTGATCCGGTTCTGGGGTCTTTTTAAGACTTATACAGCTTTTTTGAACAATAGAAAATCGAAAATAGACCACAATCGAGAACTTCCATCGGATCAAATCTCGATTTTCGAATCTCGATTGCTCTGTGCGCTGTTAAAAGAACTCATTTAACAGCGCACTAATAAGCCGCCCTGCTCCTGCTTATGTTTGCCAGGATCCCGAGAGAAATACAGGTAACCAGCACCGACGTGCCGCCGTAACTCATCAGCGGCAGAGGGACCCCCACGACAGGCGCCAGGCCCATATTCATAGCTATATTCACCATTACCTGAACGAAAAGCATTATCGATATCCCCGCCGCCAAAAGCCTGCCGAAAGCGTCACCGGTCTGAGAAGATATGCGGATCCCCTCCCTGATGATCAAATAATAAAGTAATAAAAGCGCCAGACAACCGGCAAACCCCCATTCTTCGGCGAAAGTGGCGAATATGAAATCGGTATGCGACTCCGGCAGGAAATGCAGCTGGCTTTGCGTTCCGGAAAGCCACCCCTTGCCTATCAGCCCTCCCGAGCCCACGGCGATCCTTGATTGGATGATCGTATACCCCGCGCCGAGAGGATCTATGCTGGGATTAAGAAAAACCATGATCCTCTCCTTCTGGTATCCGTGCAGAAAATGCCACCCCACCGGCAGCATAAACAAAGAGGCCGCGGTCAATGACAATGGATAACGTAATTTTATCCCGGAAAGATAAAGCATGCACATAAAAAGTATCAGCACCAGCATCCCGCTGCCCAGGTCAGGCTGCTCGATGATCAACGCCGCCGGCACA
>JBAZGW010000048.1:0-11107 GCA_041652635.1 Candidatus Omnitrophota bacterium
TTCTCCCTGCGGGGAGTCTCGCGGTATTGGCGGGCGTATTCGGCGTATCTTATCTGCGCTTTGCTATTTCTGGCGGTTTTTTTCCTGATCATGACACCGCAACAGTCATTTTCACAGACGCAGCGCCACCTTTGGGACAATATTCTCAGGACTTGCGATATAAACGGGTTTTATTTGAAAGAGCTTTTTTATCCTGTTGATCCGCTTTTCATTTTTCCTTTACAGGTGAGACATTCTATAATACGCTTTATTTTCGGGGCGTTGGCGTTTTGTGCGGCTGGTTACGCTGTCTGGAATATCAGGCGGGTGCCTTCACCGGTGGCATTCGGGATAATCTGGTTCTTTATTTGGCTGGCGCCGATGAATAATTTCTTTTCTTCTTTCCGCGTCGCGATGGCATTAAGGTATCTTTACCTGCCTTTGCCGGGTTTTGCCGCCGTCATCGCTTATCCGCTTTGGCGCATTTGGTCGCGATCAGGTTGTTTCTCGCGCTGGAAGAACCGTTTTCTTTCGTATTTACTGCCGGCGGCTGTAGCCGGTTCTTTGATAATGTTTTGTATCCCTTCTAATCTGAACTGGAGAAGCGAGCCGGACCTGTATTTGGCTTTGGAGAAGAAATATCCGGGGTCTCCTTTCTCCCAGTTGGGGTTAGGTATTATACTGGCCAGACACGGGCAATACGCGGAAGCCGAAAAGAGGTTTACTTCGGTGTTTAACGCCGGTTGGGACATTCACAAAAATGATCTGGCCGGGGTTTACCGCACTTTGGGGGATATTTATCTGCGATCCGGCAGGTACGCGGCCGCCGAACCGATCTTTCGCAAAATGACGGAATTATTCCCTGAAGCGGCGATTGTCTGGAGCGATCTGGGAGGGTGCTGTGCTTTGGAAGGAAGGTATGATCAGGCTCAGGGGGCTTTTCAAAGGGCAAAAATACTGCAGCCCAGGCATATCCAGGCTTATCTCAAAGCCGGCCTGGTGTATTTTTTGAACGGTGAATACCAGCGCGCGCGGGAGGAATTCTTAAGGCTGAGAGATATTAATGCCGGGAGGGTCTACCCCGAGTATGACGATATCGCGTATTCACTGCTTTTGGAGAAATGCGCGCAAAAACCGGCCGCGGATAATCTGGAGCAGGCGGCCCGGATCAAGAAATTGAAGTTTTTTATATGGAAAGGAGAAAACCGATGAAAAGAGGCTTTTTGTTCGCCGGACAGGGAGCGCAGTGCGTGGGGATGGGGCTGGAGTTGTATGAAGCTTTCCCTGAGAGCAGGGGTATTTTTGAGATAGCGGACAAAGTCCTAGGGTTTTCTCTTTCCCGGCTTTGTTTTGAAGGGCCGATAGAAGAATTGACGTTGACCCGGAATTGTCAGCCGGCCATCTTGACCGCCAGCATCGCCGCTTTTGAGGCTTTTAAAGCTGTGGCGCGCGCAAAAGGAGAGGAACTTTGTTTGGACTCCGGTGAATGCTATGCCGCCGGATTAAGCCTGGGGGAGTATTCCGCGTTGGTGGCTGCCGGAGCTATGGGGTTTGAAGACGCGGTGGGGCTGGTCCGGTTGCGAGGCACATATATGGAAGAAGAGGCTTCCCGCAGGCCGGGACGAATGCTTTCCATCATAGGATTGGATCTTCCCGCGGTCAGGGAAGTCTGTGATAGGTCCGGAGTAGAGATCGCCAATCTTAATTGTCCCGGACAGACGGTTATTTCCGGGGGAGTAAAGGAGATAGAAGCCGCGCGGTCAGCCGCTGAGTCTATGGGGGCGAGACGGGCGTTGGTCTTGGGGGTCAGCGGGGCGTTCCATTCTTCCTATATGTCGGGAGCTTCCGAGAAACTTGCCGGGGCGCTGGAGAAAGTGGTATTGAGAACGCCGTTTATGGAAGTTATCAGTAATGTTACCGCTTCCGGAGAGCGCTCAGCGCGGGAAATAAAAGAGAATCTTATTAAACAAGTGGCTTCCAGTGTGCTTTGGGAAGATTCTATGATAAAATTGACCCAGACAGGAGTGACGGAGTTCGTTGAATTCGGTCCCGGGAAGGTGTTGAAGGGGTTGATGCGCAGGATAGTCCCGGAAGCCAGGGTTGCTTCCAGCGAGACCCCGGAGGATATAAACGGGTATTTTGAGGCGTGAATATTGAAGGACGAAGCATGAAACACGAGGCACGATGAAAAAAAGTCCACAGACGCGTGAAAGGAGAAAGAAATGAGGCTTGAAGGAAAGGTTACTTTTGTTACCGGAGGCGGCCAAGGGATAGGTCGGGAGATAGCGTTGGCTTTTGCCGGGGAAGGTTCTGATGTCGTGATCGGCGATATAAATCCCGATATTACCGCGGCAACGGTAAAAGAGATAGAATCCAAGGGCAGAAAAGCATTAGGGTTGCAACTCGATGTAACAGACGGTGTTAAAGTAGAAGAGTCCGTCAATAAAATTCTTGACAAATTCGGAAAGGTTGATATATTAATTAACAATGCCGGGATTACCAGGGACGGTTTGCTCTTGCGTATGAGCGAAAAAGACTGGGATATGGTAATTGCCGTGAATTTAAAAGGCACTTTCAATTGCACTAAAACCGTAGCGAAAGTGATGCTTAAGCAGCGTTCCGGCAGGATCATCAACATAGCTTCTATTATAGGAATAATAGGCAATCCCGGTCAGGCTAATTATTCAGCTTCAAAAGCCGGGATCATCGCTCTTACAAAAACCTCTGCGAAAGAGCTGGCCTCCAGGAATATTAACGTTAATGCCGTAGCCCCCGGCTTCATACAAACGGATATGACGGCTAAGCTTCCTGAGGAGTTGAAACAAAAGATGCTCGATTCAATACCTTTGCATAGGTTCGGTATGCCGGCCGATATCGCTAATGCTTGTTTGTTTCTGGCTTCGGATGAATCCGCCTATGTGACGGGCCAGACGATAGTAGTGGATGGCGGAATGGTAACTGCGTAGTTGCACGTTCAACAAGGCGGATGTTTGCTGGAGAATCCCCTCCGCCCGATTGTAAAAGGAGGAAAAAAGCATGTCAGTTCAAGATAAGGTGAAGTCAATAATCGCGGAACAGCTTGGAGTCAAGCCGGAAGAAGTCACCCCTGAAGCGTCTTTCGTGGACGATTTGGGAGCCGATTCTCTTGATACGGTTGAGTTAGTTATGGCTTTGGAAGAGGAGTTCGGTGTGGAAATTCCGGATGAGGACGCGGAAAAGATCACCACCGTCGGGGATGCCGTGAAATATATCGAGGAAAAGTCCGTCGGCAAATAGTTAGCTGACAAGAAGTTCCGATTACCCCGCCTTCTTATCCGTCGGCGGGGTAATTTTTATTCAATATGCCGCAGGCATATTGCCCGGAGGGCCGGCAGTTGAATCCGGGAGGATTCAACGGTTTGCCGGAATAATCCGGAAATGCAGCGGCATTTCCGGGAACAAATGAAAAAGAGCCGCAGGCATATTGCCCGGAGGGCCGGCAGTTGAATCCGGGAGGATTCAACGGTTTGCCGGAATAATCCGGAAATGCAGCGGCATTTCCGGGAACAAATGAAAAAGAGCCGCAGGCATATTGCCCGGAGGGCCGGCAGTTGAATCCGGGAGGATTCAACGGTTTGCCGGAATAATCCGGAAATGCAGCGGCATTTCCGGGAACAAATGAAAAAGAGCCGCAGGCATATTGCCCGGAGGGCCGGCAGTTGAATCCGGGAATGCGGTAGTATTTCCTGGAAGAGATTGAAAAAACAGAATCATAACGGAGCAAGGGGTTATGAACAATAACAGAGTCGTGGTTACCGGGCTTGGCGTTGTTTCTCCGGCAGGAAATGATGTGGCTTCATTTTGGCATTCGCTTAAAGAGGGAATAAGCGGCATAGATAAATTGACGATTTTTGACGCTTCCGCTTATGACGCGCGAATATCCGGGGAGGTCAAGGATTTTCAACCGCAATTATACGGGATCAACAGGAAAGAAGTGAACCGGATGGAGAAATTCGTGCAGTATGCTATTGCCGGCGCACACCAGGCAGTGGCCGATTCCGGGATCACGGCCGATAACTGCGATCCGGAGCGGGTGGGAGTCGTGGTGGGATCGGGTATCGGAAGTTTGAGGATCATCGAGGAGGAGCACAGCGTAGTTCTGAAGAGCGGCCCTTCGAGGATAACGCCTTTCTTGATCCCGATGTTGATCGTTAACGAAGCGGCCGGAAATGTCGCTATACGGTTCGGGTTTAAAGGTCCGAATACTTGCGTGACCACCGCTTGCGCTTCCGGCAGTCACGCCATAGGGGACGCATTCAGGATCATTGAAAGAGGCGACGCGGATGTGATCATCACCGGGGGGACGGAAAGCTGTATTACTTCTTTAGGTGTCGGAGGTTTCTGCGCTCTTAAGGCTTTGTCCACCAGGAATGACGAGCCGAAGAAAGCGAGCAGGCCGTTTGAAGCCAACCGGGACGGGTTTGTTATGTCCGAGGGGTGCGGGGTTGTCGTGCTGGAAAGCCTGGAACACGCCAGAAAAAGGGGCGCGAAGATATACGCCGAGATGGCCGGTTTCGGGATGTCCTGCGACGCGTATCATATTACGGCTCCGGATCCTAGCGGATACGGCCCGGCGCTGGCGATGAAATGGGCCTTGAAAGATGCCGGATTGAACGCGCAGGACGTGGATTATATAAATGCCCACGGCACCTCAACTAAACTTAACGATAAAATAGAGACGCTGGCGGTCAAAAATGCTTTCGGCAGCCACGCGTCCAAAGTGATGATGAGTTCCACTAAGTCCGTTACCGGGCATCTTCTCGGCGCGGCCGGAGGAGTGGAATTTTTGGCTTGCTGTTTGGCCGTTCAGGAGGGAGTGATCCCGCCGACTATTAATTACGACGAGCCGGATCCTGAATGTGATCTGGATTATGTCCCGAATACGGCAAGGAAGCATAAGGTGGATGTGGCGATGTCCAATTCTCTCGGTTTCGGCGGGCACAATGCCAGCCTGGTAGTTAAGAAATTCACTGCATATTAAAAACCGGTTCTGGGTTTTAGACCTTGGGTTTCGGACAAAACAAGAACAGCTTTAGGGTTCCGTAAATAATTTTGAACCGTTTCTTTTAGAACCCAAAACCCAGCACCCAGAACCAGTTTTCAAAAAGGAAAACATGGGTTACACGATAGGGGAAAAGATATTAAAGGCGCACGCCGGTGTGAGAGAGATGAAACCGGGCGATTTTATAGAGGCGAAAGTGGACCTGGCGCTCGGTAATGACATAACCGCGCCGCTGGCGATAGAAGAATTCCGTAAATCAGGCGCCGGCCGCGTTTTTGACAGAAATAAAGTTGTGCTGGTCCCCGATCATTTCGCTCCGGCAAAAGACTTGCGCAGCGCTAATCAATGCAAGGTCCTCGCTGATTTCGCGTCCAGCCAGAAGATAAAGAATTACTTTGAAGTCGGGAGAATGGGTATAGAACATGCCCTTTTGCCGGAAAAGGGGCTGGTCGTTCCAGGTGATCTGGTCATTGGCGCTGATTCGCATACCTGCACTTATGGGGCGCTGGGTGCTTACGCCACAGGTATCGGTTCCACCGATCTTGCCCGGGCTTATATCGACGGAAAATGCTGGTTCAAGGTGCCGGAGACGGTCAAATTCGTTTATAAAGGCAGGAAAAATAAGTGGGTGGGAGGGAAAGACCTGGTTTTGTTCACCATCGGTAAAATAGGTGTGGATGGAGCGATTTACAGGATCATGGAATTCAGCGGTCCGGTGATCAGGAAACTCTCTATGGATGACCGTTTTTCCATGTCGAATATGGCTATTGAAGCCGGCGGCAGGGCCGGGTTGATCGAGCCGGACGAAATAACTTTTAAATACGTGAAAGAAGCCGGGCGTAAAGCATGCGCCGCACAGCGTAAACAGTGGCTGAAATTATCTTCAGATCCCGACGCCTCTTACGAAAAGGTGTATGAGTGGGACATAAGCGATATGGAGCCGCAGGTCGCCTGTCCTCATTTGCCGGAGAATGTTAAACCCGTTGGTGAACTCGGCAGGGTCAAGGTGGATCAGGTGGTGATAGGCTCCTGCACCAACGGCAGGATCTCCGACTTGAGAATCGCCGCACGGCTGTTGAAAGGAAAGAAGATCAAGTCGGGAGTGCGGTTGATAGTCATACCCGCTACCCAGAAGATATATCTGCAGGCCGCGGCCGAAGGCCTGGCCGATATTTTCGTTTCCGCTGGAGGGGTGTTTTCCACGCCTACGTGCGGCCCCTGTCTGGGCGGGCATTGCGGTATACTTACCGAAGGCGAGGTCTGTGTGGCCACCACCAACCGCAATTTTATCGGCAGGATGGGCAGCCCTAAATCGTTCGTTTATTTGTCTAATCCGGCGGTGGCGGCGGCTTCCGCGGTTACCGGTCATATCACGCACCCGGAGGGGATTTAGGATGGTGATAAAAGGGAAAGTCCATAAGTTCGGCGACGACGTGAATACCGACGATATTATAGCCGCGAAATACCTGGTCACTACCGACGCCGGTGAACTCGGCAGGCATTGTATGGAGAATATCTCCCCGGATTTTTCCGCGAAAGTGCTGAAAGGCGATATTATCGTCGCCGGGAAGAATTTCGGCTGCGGTTCCTCTCGCGAGCACGCTCCTTTGGCGCTTAAAGGGTGCGGTGTGGCGGCGGTGGCCGCAAAAAGTTTTGCCGGGATATTTTTCCGCAACGCCATTAATATCGGGCTTCCTTTTGTGGAACTGCCGGATACTGATGAGATCTCCGACGGCGATATTATCGAGATAGACCTGGGCACCGGGGCCATTACGGATCTGACGAGTTCCCGGACATACCGGACTAAGGCTTTCCCGGGTTTCCTGAGGGAGATAGTGGAGAAGGGCGGGTTGATCAATTACGTAACCGCAAAACAGGAGAAGAAAAATGAAAGTGGAGAAAGAAAAACGGCTGGTAACTATCCATTGTAATGATTCTTCATCTGTGCGCGGGACCATTTATATAAACCAAGGGGAGCGGATACAGGATTTTATTAATGACGACAAGAGGGATTTTATCGTGGTTACCGGGGTAACCGTAAGTTCCGGGTTTTTCAAGATACCGATGCGGCGCGACACGCTGATAGTGAACAAGGCGTTCATCAAATGCATAGAAGAGGGGTAGAAATGGAAAAGAAGAAATACAATATAGCTGTTATACCCGGTGACGGCACCGGGCCGGAAGTGGTCGGGGAAGGGCTGAAAGTTCTGGAAGCGGCTGCCGTTAAATTCGGGTTTTCTTACGGGCAGAAGGTTTTTGACTTCGGCGGGGAAAGGTACCTCAAAACAGGAAAGACGTTGGAGGACGCAGATATCGCGGAATTGAAAGAATACTCCGCTATTTATCTCGGCGCGATAGGGCATCCGGAAGTCAAACCGGGGATCCTCGAGACCGGCATCCTTCTGAAATTGCGGTTTTCCCTGGATCAGTATATTAATCTGCGTCCGGTGAGGCTATATAACGAGAAATTCTGTCCTTTGAAAGATAAGAAGCCGGAAGATATAGATTTTGTGGTGGTTAGGGAGAATTCCGAAGGACTTTACAAGGGGATGGGGGAGTTCCGCGATAAAGGTAGCGATAGCGAAGTAGCTACACAGATCTCTTATAATACGCGTAAGGGCGTGGAACGCTGCGTCAGGTACGCTTATGAATATTGCCGTAAGCGCAATAAGAGAAAGAAGCTTACCCTTTGCGGAAAGACCAATGTGCTTACTTACGCCTGGGACCTTTGGCAGAGGGTTTTTGAGGATGTCGGCAGGGAATATCCCGATATCAAGACCGACTACGCTCACGTGGACGCCACGACTATGTGGTTCGTTAAGAATCCGGAATGGTTCGACGTGATCGTGACCGATAATATGTTCGGCGATATTATTACCGACCTGGGCGCGATGATCCAGGGAGGTATGGGGATCGCCGCCGGCGGGAATATCAACCCGCAGGGTGTTTCAATGTTCGAACCTATCGGAGGATCGGCTCCTAAGTATACCGGGATGAACGTGATAAACCCTTTGGCGGCCATCTGCGCCGTTTCGATGATGCTGGAAGCTCTTGGGGAGAGCCGGGCGGCGGCTTCGATAGAAGACGCGGTGATAAAGATCGTGCGGGAGGACCTGGTTTCCCTGGCTGCCGGCAAAATGGGATATTCTACGGTTGAGATCGGCGACCTTGTCGTGAAGAATTTTAAATAGCGGTTTTTCGTGTATTGTAAAATAAGTTCTTAATGTTTGAGAATCGAAAGTAGAAAGTTGGCCCCTGCATTTCTCGTTTCGTTAGAATGCGGGGCGAGCGTCCGCCTGCGGCGGACGCTGTGCGTTGTTATACTAAAAGCTGATTTTACAGCGCGCTATCGGAGGTTTACGAGAAGATGAAGAAGTATAATGTTTGCGTTGTGGGCGCAGGAGTGGTAGGCGTGGAGATGTTGCGTTGCCTGAAAGACAGGAAATTCCCCGTAAAGGACCTTTGCGTGCTGGCCCGTTCCGACCGCAGTATGCAGGTGGACGGCGAGACTTACGCGGTAAAGACGATCGCTCCGGAACGTTTTGACGGAGTCGATTTCGCGTTATTCGCCGGCACCGAGGGTGAAAAGGGCGCGGCGGTGACCTATGCCGCCGAAGCGGTCAAGCGCGGCGCTGTAGTGATCGATAACGGGGCCGATTTCCGTATGGATAAAGACGTGCCGCTGGTGGTGCCGGAAGTCAATCCTCAGGATGCCGGCCGCCATAAGGGCATAATCGCCAATCCCAATTGTTCCACGATACAAATGGTCGTGGCGCTTAGCCCGATACATAAAGCTTTCGGAATAAAAAGGGTCGTGGTCACCACTCTGCAAGCCGCCTCAGGCGCCGGCAAAGGGGCCGTTGAGCAGCTTAAGGAAGAAGTCGCCGACGCGGTCCGTAACGGGTTCGATATCCGTAATCTCGGCCAGGCGGCCAAGTCAATGCCGCAGCAGCTCGGGTTTAACGTTTTTCCCCAGATAGGCGGGTTTACCGAGGATGATTACACTTCCGAAGAATGGAAATTAGTGAAGGAAACGCATAAGATAATGCACGATGAGAAAATAAATGTTTCCGCCACAACCGTGCGCGTTCCGGTGATCACCGGCCATTCGGAATCGCTTTACCTGGAAACTTCCTCCGACGCCGATGTGGCGCAGATCAAACGGGTTTTATCCGTGGCCCCCGGTATCGTTATGATCGACGATCCCGTGAAAGGCGCGTACCCGATGCCTAAAGACGCGGCCGGCAGGGACGAAGTTTTTGTCGGCAGGGTAAGGCGGGATCCTTTTATGAAGAATGGATTCTGGCTATGGGTCGTGGCCGATAATTTGCGTAAAGGAGCGGCCGCCAACGCCGTGCAGATAGCGGAAATATTGACGAACTGATGCCTTTTTCAGCGATCCAGCCGCCGTTTTCACCCCGGACCGCTATTGTCTCGCGCAAACCTTTTAAGAATATGGCTCCGGCAGTAAAACAGCGGAATATAAAACTGGTACTTGAATACGACGGCGGCCGTTATCACGGCTGGCAGAAGCAGAACAGTCACGGGAAAGCCAAAGGGGAGCGGACAATAGAACGCTCGATGGGGACGGCATTGCGCAAGCTGTTCGGGCTTGAACCGCGCTTGACGGGATCGGGGCGCACCGACGCCGGCGTGCACGCTTTAGGCCAGGTGGCCAATTTTAAGATCAGTTCCGGTCTTTCCTGCGACAGGATCCAGCACGCTTTGAACGCTTTTCTCCCGGAAGATATATCCGTGATCTCGATAGAGGATGTGCCGCCGGATTTTCACAGCAGGTTCTCGGCGAAAAGCAAACTCTACCGGTATTCCATTCTTAACCGCAGGGCCCGCCCGGCGTTACTGCGCGGAAAAGTCCACCATTGCCCTTATCGTCTTGATCTGAAATTGATGCGCGTTGAAGCGGAGGCATTGCAGGGCAGGCATGATTTTAACGCCTTTCAGAATACAGGTTCGCCCAGGAAAGGCGGCACGGTCCGTAATATGCGCAAGGTTGTGATAAGATCCGACCGTAAGAGCGGGGTTATTTACATAGATATGGAGGCGGACGGGTTCCTATATAATATGGCCAGGAATATAGCCGGAACGCTGCTGGATATCGGCAGGGGTAGGCTGCCGGCGGGCAGTATTGCCGGGATACTGGCTACCACCGACCGCAGGTTCGCCGGGCAATCGGCGCCGGCCGGGGGATTATGCCTGGTAAAGGTGAACTATTGAAGCCGGAGATTTGCCGCGTGTTTCTGTAAAAAAAACATTGACTGGATATTGTTTGTGTGATATTATCATTTTTTCTTAAGGGGAATCCAAGTAAGCGTAAGCTTTGTATGTCTGAAGCGTAACATTTTAAAACGGGATAGTTTTATGCGTAAAACATTTGTAACACGCAAGGAAGATGTTGAACGTAAATGGTATCTGGTCGATGCAAAGGATAAGGTGCTTGGCAGGATGGCGACCCGGGTGGCGATCCTGTTAAGGGGGAAGCATAAGGCGGTTTTTTCTCCTAGTATGGATGCCGGCGACGGCGTGATAGTGGTCAACGCCGCGCATATCAAAGTCACCGGCCGGAAGATGAAGCAGAAAGTTTACAGCCGTTATTCAGGTTATCCGGGAGGGCTTAGGCAGGTTACCTTGGAGAATATGCTGGCAAAGAAACCGGAGATGGTCGTCAGGCTGGCCGTGCAGAGGATGCTGCCGGGTGGTCCGTTGGGAAGGGACTTGATAAAGAAGCTTAAAGTATACGCCGGTGAGACGCATAAGCAGCGGTCGCAGCAGCCGGTTGTTTTGGATCTTTGATCTGCCAAATTAACCCCGGCCGCAGCGGCCGGTAAGAGAAAAACGGAAGGGTTTGAAAGGATATGGAGAACGCGACAAAATTTATTTCTGTAGGCAGGCGCAAAGAAGCGATTGCCAGAGTCCACTTATTGTTGGGCAGCGGGGTTATAACGGTAAACAAGAAACCTTTTGATCTGTATTTTATCAGGGAAACCGACAGGATATTGGCCAAACAGCCGTTGGTTGTTCTCGGGGTTTCCACCAAGTACGACGTTGCCGCCAATATCAGGGGCGGAG
>JBAZGW010000049.1:0-9444 GCA_041652635.1 Candidatus Omnitrophota bacterium
TGGACCACAGTTACGAAGAACGAGGCGCGAAGGAAAAGAAGGACGTCACCGTTGAGATACCGCCGCAGGCGGGCGAAGCAACCTCTTTCGACAAATAAGATTGTCGCAGACTGTTTTTAGCTATGGACTATGGTCTGTCGATCAGGATTGGTTTTTCGCATAGCGGGGATTGACAAAACCGCCAAAATATTATAATATAAAAAACTTCCGGGCATATTTAGAGTATAATAAACGCCATCCTTATTTTTTATTCTCCTACGCAGAAAATCGCAGGTTTAAGCCTGGAGATGAATGCGCAGGAGAACGGGAAGGTATCGCTGCGCGAAGAGGGGGACTGCTTCGGAGGAATTTCGCTCAAGTAGTAGAGAATCACCGGGCTTTAGCCAGGGGAGTTTCATAAACGCGCGGCGTCAATATTCAGCGGAGGCAGGAATGGGTAAATTAACGGTGAAAGATGTCGATCTAAAAGGAAAAACTGTGCTAATGCGGGCTGATTTTAACGTGCCCCAGGACGCTTCTTTGAGTATCACGGATGACACCCGTATCCGGGCAACTTTGCCGACCATAGAATATATACTGAAGAACGGCGCGGCCAAGCTCGTTTTAATGAGCCATCTCGGCAGGCCGGACGGTAAGGCCGTCGCTAAATACAGCTTGGTGCCTGTCGCCAAAAGGCTGGCTGAATTATTGGCCCAGC
The DNA here is from genome assembly GCA_041652635.1 of Candidatus Omnitrophota bacterium. GTDB lineage: Bacteria > Omnitrophota > Gorgyraeia > Gygaellales > Profunditerraquicolaceae > Undivivens. The sequence goes on from JBAZGW010000049.1 coordinate 698, forward strand.
CCGTGAAGTTCATTCCGGAGTGCGTGGGCGCAGCGGTAAAGAAAGAGGTTGCGGCGGCACAAGAAAAAGTCGTGCTTCTGGAGAATCTGCGTTTCCATTCCGAGGAAGAAGCCAATGATCCCGCGTTCGCAAAACAACTCGCGGAACTCGGCGATATTTTCGTCAACGACGCTTTCGGCACCGCCCACAGGGCGCACGCTTCCACGGAAGGCGTCACTCATTATCTGAAGTCGGCCGCCGGATTCCTGCTGGGCAAGGAAATAGAATATCTTGGTAACGCGGTGGCTAATCCAGCCAGGCCGTTCATCGTTATTTTGGGAGGCGCGAAAGTCTCCGATAAGATCGCCGTGATAGAGAACCTGCTTCCGAAATGCGACAGCATCATCATCGGCGGAGGTATGGCTTACACCTTTTTGAAGGCGCAGGGGAAGAGTATCGGTAAGTCCAAGCTTGAGCAGGATAAACTGGAATTAGCTAAAGAAATACTGCGCAAGGCCGGGGAATTGAATAAAGAAATTCTCCTGCCGGTGGACAACCTGATAGTCGAAAGCATAGATGTTTCGGCCAAGAGCGAAATTTGCGGAGAAAATATCCCGGACGGAAAGATGGCAGTGGATATCGGGCCGCAGACCGTGAAGTTATTTAACGCCAAACTTGCCGGCGCCAAGACTATCGTCTGGAACGGCCCGCTGGGTATTTTCGAGATGGAACCTTTCAGCAAAGGCACGCGGGCAGTGGCGGAATTCATCTCTAAGCTGGACGCGGTGACTATTATCGGCGGCGGCGACACTGCCGCGGCGGTGGCCAAGTTTGGGCTTGAAAGCAAGATGACGCATATTTCCACCGGCGGAGGCGCCAGCCTGGAGTTTCTGGAGGGAAAGAAACTTCCCGGGGTGGCGGCGCTTACCGAAGCGTAATAATATAGGAGTAAAAACACTGGTTTTAGTCCAGAGATATTCATTAGGAGAGATAAGAAATGCGCAAGACGATAATCGCGGGTAACTGGAAGATGTATAAGAAAATAGGCGAGGCCATAGAACTTGCCAACTGCCTAAAAAGGAACCTTTTTGATCTTGATGAGGGGGCGGTGGAAGTGGTGATCTGTCCTCCTTTCACGGCATTGAGCGAGACCGCGGAAGTGGTCTTTGAAAGCAATATCAGCGTCGGCGCCCAGGATACCTACTGGCAGGACGAGGGGGCGTTCACCGGGGAGGTTTCTCCTTTGATGCTTAAGGATGCCGGGTGTAAATTCGTGATCATCGGGCATTCGGAGAGGCGGCAATATTTCCACGAGACGGACGCCACGGTTAACAATAAACTAAAAGCATTGTTGAAACACGGCCTTACTCCGATAGTTTGCGTGGGAGAGACACTCGAGCAGAGGGAAAAGGAATTGACTTTCAAGGTTCTGGATGAGCAGGTAAAAAACGGCCTGGCCGGATTGTCGCAGGAGGAAGCGCTTAAGATCGTGGTCGCCTATGAGCCTGTCTGGGCCATCGGCACGGGAAAGACCGCCACTCCCGCCCAGGCGCAGGAAGTGCATAAATACATACGGGGTATTTTGAATAAATTGTTCGCAGAGGCGGTCTCTTCGGAGATCAGGATACAATACGGCGGCAGCGTCAAACCGGATAATATCGCCGAGTTAATGCTTCAGCCGGATGTGGACGGTGCGCTCGTGGGAGGAGCGAGCCTGAAAGTGGAGAGTTTCGTGGAGATAATCAAGAAAGCCGCAGAGGTAAAAAAATGATGGTAATAATTATCGCTATACACGTGGTTGTCTGTTTCTTATTGATCTGTCTGATCTTGGTCCAGTCGGGCAGGGGAGGCGGTTTAGTGGAGTCGTTCTCCGGTATGGAATCCGTTTTTGGCACTAAAACCAGCGCTTTTATGACGAAGTTCACTTCTATACTTTCCGTGTTGTTTTTCTTAAGCTGTCTGACGCTGGCGTTCCTTTCGGTGAGGCAGAGTCATTCTTTGATGAGCGTCGTAAAGCCGGTCCCTTCGGCCGTTGAGAAATCAGCCCCTGTATCAGAAAAGCAGGTTCCGGTGGCAGCTGCGCAGCCGGCGGCGGTTGTCCAGCCGCAGGCCGTTCCCGCTGTTCCCGAACCCGTTGCGGCACCTGTCCAGGAAAAAAGCGGCGCCGTTGGAACAGATCAGCAGAAGGCAACTCCGTAATCAGTGCCCCGGCACAAAAAATGAAGAATAACCAGGTCTGCCTGGTATTGAAGAATATTATAAAAAGACTATCGCCTTTTATCGCGGCGGTAGTCTTTTTTGTTTGTTCGCCTGCCCATGCCGCGGAAAAAGGAGACGCCTTTATCGGCGCTTCCACGGCCGACGCAAGGACCTTGATGCCGATGCTCGCTTCCGACAGCGCTTCCGCCGGTATCTGCGGTTATATTTTTAACGGGTTGGTCAAGTATGATAAGGATCTTAACCTTACCGGCGACTTGGCTGAACGCTGGGAGGTGCTGGACGGAGGGTTACAAATAGTTTTCTATTTAAGGAAGGACGTCTTTTGGCAGGACGGCGCGCGGTTTACTTCCCGCGATGTGGCCTTTACTTACCGTAAGATGATTGACCCCCAGGTGCGCACTCCCTACGGCGGCGATTTTGAACGTGTGGCAAAACTAGAGACACCCGATGATTTTACCGTGCGCGTGTTTTATAAAGAGCCTTTTGCCCCGGCGCTCTCCAGCTGGAGTATTTCGATGATCCCCGCGCATTTATTGGAAGGCAAGGATCTGAACGGTTCCGCTTTTGCCAGGGCTCCGGTAGGCACAGGCCCGTATAAATTCAGATCGTGGAAGACACAGGAAAAGATAGAATTGGATGCCAACGAGCGCTATTTTTTGCACCGGCCGAATATCGATCGGGTGGTGGAAAGGGTGATACCGGACTCTTCCACGATCTTCCTGGAGTTACAGACCGGAGGCGTCGATCTTTGCGGCCTTACGCCCCTGCAATATACCCGTCAGACGGATACGCCGTATTTCCGCGATAACTACCGTAAATTCCGCCTGCCGGGAGAGACTTACGTTTACTTAGGATATAATTTACGTTCAGCTTTATTCTCGGACGCAAGAGTCAGGCGGGCTTTGAACCTGGCAGTGGATAAAGAGGAGATCATTAAGATAGCCTTGCTGGGCCTGGGCACGGTTTCCAACGGCCCGTTCACCCCGCAGTCCTGGGCTTTTAATCCGTCCGTAAAACCGGACGCGTATGATCCCGCGGAGGCGGCCCGTTTGCTTAAGCAAGCCGGCTGGGAAGACGCCGACGGCGACGGCAGACTGGAAAAGGACGGCAGGAAGTTCGATTTCACCATTCTTACCAGCCAGGGTAACGATGAGCGTATCAAAGCCGCGGAAATAATCCAGCGCAGGCTGGCGAATATCGGCATCGGCGTGAGGATCAAAGTAGTGGAATGGAGCGTTTTTCTCGGAGAATTCGTCAATAAACGTGATTTCGACGCGGTATTGCTTGGTTGGTCCCTGCCGCGCGAACCGGATAATTACGATATCTGGCATTCTTCCAAGACGCGCGAAGGGGAATTCAACTTCACCGGTTATTCTAATCCTGAAGTTGACAGCTTATTGTTGGAGGCGCGCCGTATTTTCGACCAGGAAGCCAGAAAAGAGCGGTATCGTAAGATCCAGGAGCTTATTTATTCCGATCAGCCGTATATGTTCCTTTACGTTCCGGACAGCCTGTACGTGGTGCAGAGGCGTTTTCGGGAGGTAGTGCCGGCGGCCGCGGGCATAGGTTATAATTTCATCGACTGGTGGGTCCCTGCCGCGGAACAAAGATACAGGATGCGGTAGCGGATGTTTGTATTTAATCGTGTATCGGTTAACGGTTACGATGCCCGTTTCGTCTATCGGTAAAGGTTACGGATTTGAAATGTAATCGGTATTTTTCCTTCCTACTTGTGGGGAGAAGTAAGGACGATGATACCCCTTCTGTATCTTCCCCATTAAGGGTAGGAAAGATAGGTTTGGTTCTGTTGGTTACCGTGACTGAAAACCGATACGGGCTTCGTTACCCTGACCGTTGCCGAGGTTAAAATCGTCATTCTGAAGCCAGAGGCTGAAGAATCTGTGTTTCTGGATTAGATCCTTCGCGGGGCTCAGGATGACTTGATGGTAAGCGAGGTTATTATGAAAAAATATATTTTGGGCAGAATTTTAGGTATTATCCCGTTGCTGTTCGGGATCAGCCTGCTTAGTTTCGCGGTGATAAACCTGGCGCCGGGCAAGCCGGTCGCGCTGGAGAATTCATTGAATCCGCGTATCTCGGCGCAAACGCTCTTGCGTCTGCAGAAATTATATGAATTGGATAAACCGCTGCACGAGCGTTATTGGAATTGGCTGAAGCGGGCGGCGGTGCTCGATTTCGGCAGGTCCTTCGGCGATAACCGTCCGGTAATGGACAAGATCGCGGAGAGACTGCCGATAACTGTCGCCATCAATTTACTCTCGCTATTGTTGATCCTGGCGGCGGCGATACCGCTAGGGGTGCGCTGCGCCCTGCGGCCCGACGGGGTCCTGGACAAGTCTCTTACGGCGGCGATGTTCTTTATATTCGCCGTACCAACATTTTGGCTGGCTTTGTTATTGATGAATTTCTTCGGGATCACCCTGCGTTGGCTGCCGGTTTCCGGGATAACCTCGTTGGACTACGAGTATCTTAGCCCGACGGGAAAGGCCGCTGACCTCTTCAGACATTTGTTCTTACCGGTAACGGTCTCCAGCCTGGGCGGCATAGCCGCGATGGCAAGGTATATGCGTTCCTCGATGATCGACGCGCTGGCCCAGCCGTATATACGTATGGCCAGGGCTAAAGGACTGCCGGAAAGCAGCGTGCTCTATAAACACGCTTTTCGCAACGCGGTGATGCCTTTGGTCACTATCCTGGGTTTGTCATTGCCCGGCCTCGTCGGCGGGAGCGTGATCTTTGAATCGATATTCTCTATCCCGGGCGCGGGCAGGCTTTTTTACGAGGCAGTGATGATGCGGGATTATCCGCTGATAATGGCAGAAGTGGTGATCGTTTCTTTATTGACGATGTCGGCCAACCTGCTGGCGGATCTGAGTTATGCCTGGATCGACCCGCGTTTAAGGGATAAACGATGAACAAGACTACTTTAACCGGGATATGTATGGTCGGGATAATGGCGCTGGCAGCTTTGGCCGCTCCGTGGCTTAGCCCCTGTCAGCCCGGGCAGATAGACGCCGGCAGTATACTTTGCGCTCCGTCTTCCTCGCATCTTTTGGGGACCGACAGCTTGGGCAGGGATGTTTTGAGCCGTTTGATATACGGAGCGAGGATTTCTTTAAGCGTGGGGATCATCGCCGTAGGGATATCGACTATTTTAGGAGTGTTCTTCGGCGCGCTGGCCGGTTTCTACGGCAAAGCGGCGGACGCGTTGATCATGCGCGTTGTGGATGTTCTGCTCTGCTTTCCCACTTTCTTTCTCATCTTGGCCGCGGTGGCTTTTCTCGATTCTTCCATATTCAACATAATGGTGATCATCGGTTTGACCAATTGGATGGGGCCGGCCAGGCTGGTGCGGGCGGAAATAATGGCTTTGAAAGAACGGGAATTCGTGGAAGCGGCGCGGGCTTGCGGGGCAGGCAATTTAAGGATAATCGTCAGGCATATGCTGCCGAACGCCTGCGGCCCGCTGTTGGTGAACGCCACGCTTTCCGTAGCCGGGGCAATATTGCTGGAATCCGGTTTAAGTTTTCTGGGCCTGGGAGTGCAGCCGCCTGTGCCGAGTTGGGGGAATATGCTTACCGAAGCAAAAGCCACGCTGGGAGTGGCCTGGTGGATCACTGTTTTTCCCGGCAGCGCGATCTTTCTGGCTATCATCGGTTTTAATTTCATCGCCGAAGGCATAAGAAAGGATTTGGGGTGAAGGAAGAACCATTACTGCTGGTAAAGGACCTGAACGTTGTTTTTCGTTACCCGGGAAAAGAGATAACGGCGGCGCGCGGGGTGAGTTTTGCGGTAGGGCGGAACGAGACGCTGGTTATGGCCGGGGAATCCGGTTCAGGCAAGAGCGTGACCGCGTTGTCCGTCTGCGGTCTGCTGCCGGAACAGTCGGCGTTCGTTTCCGGAAGCGCCCGTTTCGACGGCGCGGAATTGATCGGTATGCCGCAAAAGCGGCTGCGTTCCTTTCGCGGCAGGCGTATCGCGTATATCTTCCAGGAACCGGCAAGTTATTTGAATCCCGTTTATTCTATCGGCGAGCAGATCGCGGAAGTCATCCGTCTGCATCGCGGCGCGGGCCGCGCGGCAGCCTGGAAAGAGGCGGAGCATTTACTTGAGTTGTCGGGGATCTCCTGCCCGCAAAGGGCGGCGCGAAGTTACCCGCATCAGCTTTCCGGCGGGATGAACCAGCGCGCGGCGATCTCTATGGCCCTGGCCTGCAGGCCGGAATTATTGATCGCCGATGAGCCGACCACTTCTTTGGATATGACCACTGAGGCGGAGATCATCAAACTGCTGACGCGGTTAAAAAAGGAATTGGGTTTCTCCCTCTTGTTCATTACTCATAACCTGGCCATCGCCGAACACATCGCCGATCAGGTCGCGGTGATGTTCAGGGGAGAGCTGGTGGAATACCGGATGAAAGAAGAATTGTTCGCTTCCCCGGAGCACGCGCATACTAAGGAATTACTGGCGGCTTATGAGAAAGTGGGTAGATTTATTGAAGGATGAAGCACGCGGGATGAAGGACGTAATGAACACTAAAGATAAGAAATGATGTGCGAGATGTGTTATCTTTCGTCCTTCATCCCCCTTCGCAGGGAACTACGGGTGTCAACCCGTGGAGGAATGCACGAGCGAATTTCGCACTAAAACCGCTTGAAATATCTCGATGTTCTGCTTCGGGGGGATTTCGCCCCGAAGGGCATTGAAAGGTACCAGGGCTGTCAAGCCATGAGGCTCCATGTTTCATGCTTCGTGCTTCGTATTCAGTCCTGGTCGTTGCCGAGGTTAAAATCGTCATTCTGAAGCCGGCGAGCTTGCCCTGAGCGGTTTTTTAGAGTCTATTTTTAACAAAACGAAAGACTCATTATAAACGGAGTCGAAGGGCTGAAGAATCTGTGTTTATGAATTAGCAGTCTGCTGAAAAAGTCCCAATTGCGTCATTCTGAGGCCGAAGGCCGAAGAATCTCCGACGGAGATGCGATCCTTCGCTTCGCTCAGGATGACGAAAATAGGGTTTTTCAGCAGACTGTTAGATCCTTCCCTTTCACTACGTCTATGGTCAGGATGACGAAAGCAAGAAAAGAAAGAATCCGGAGGTAATAAAAGGCGATGCTTTCCGTTAAGGAAGTAAGTAAAAATTTTATTTTGAGCAGCGGGATTTTTGGCGTAAAGTCCGGTTCGGTTACGGCGCTGGAGCGCGTTTCTCTTGAAGTCGGCGAAAGGGAGACTTTCGCTTTGATAGGGGAATCCGGTTCGGGTAAGACCACCTTGGCGAGGATCATCGCCCGATTGACGCCGGCCACTGCCGGCGAGGTGGTTTTCGAGAAGATTGGAACGGATTCGTTCCGTAAGGATGTGCAGATCATTTTTCAGAATCCCTACGCCAGCCTGAATCCCAGGATGCGTGTGGGAGAGATTATCGCGGAGCCGCTGCTGATACATCGCCTGGCTAAAGGGGCGCGGTTACGCGAAAGAGTCGTTTCTCTCCTGCGGCTGGTGGAAATGGACGCGGATGCCGCGGAAAGATTACCGGCGCAGTTTTCCGGGGGACAGAGGCAGAGGATCTGTATTGCCAGGGCGCTGGCGACTTCCCCTAAGTTCTTGATCCTGGATGAACCGTTGTCTTCTCTTGATTTGACCATACAGGCGCGTATGCTGGATATGCTGATGGATCTGAAGGAAAAGCTGGAGATGACCTATTTCTTCATTACGCACAATCTTTGTCTTGTGAAACGCGTTGCGGAGCGGGTGGCGGTAATGAAGGACGGCCGGGTTGTCGAACAAGGGGAAACTTCGCGCGTTTTCTCCGCGCCGGAACACCCGTACACAAAGAGCCTGATATCTGCCGCGTCGGGAAGGACATGAAGGTAATGAAGTATGAAAAGTACCTTGTCAATGCATTGTGGAAGGATCACTCCGGGGGCTCTTCTATACCCGATAGGGTGTGTTAACGACTTGTAGTTTCTTGATTCGCCATATTTTTAATAATAAACCTTGCATTTATACCCTTTAGGGTGTATATTCTAACCATGAAAAGCATTGGAAAGACAATACAGGTACTTCGGAAGAAGGCGGGTCTCGACCAGATCGAGTTCGCGAGGCGGGCCGGGGTAGGGCTTCGTTTCGTGAGAGAGCTCGAGCAGGGGAAGAACACGGTGCGTTTGGACAAGGTCAATCAGGTTCTTGAGTTTTTGGGACATCATCTTGAGGTCGTGCGTAATGGCAAGGAATAATAAAAGAAAAGCGGATGTTTTTTATCATGACCGTTTTGTAGGAGTTCTTGAGGAAACGGATGCGGGGTACAGGTTTACTTATGATGCCGCGTATCTCAAGAGCGGGAAGGCGGTTTCTCTTTCTTTGCCTTTGCGGGAGGAGCCTTTTGAATCAACAATACTTTTTCCATTCTTTGCCGGTTTGAATTCAGAAGGATGGTATCGGGACATCGTGTGCGCAACGAAGAAGATCGATCGCACGGATGAATTCGGGATATTGCTGGTGACCTGGGAGAGTACGATCGGCGCTGTTAC
>JBAZGW010000049.1:9454-11101 GCA_041652635.1 Candidatus Omnitrophota bacterium
CTGTTACTGTCCGAGAGAGCGGTGCAAAATGAACAAAGGAAGAACAGCATGGAGAAAAGTCTTTGGTGTCGATAAAGAGCCGTTCATTGACTTGACGTTGGCCGGGGTGTCGTTAAAGGCCCAGGAGATGGTCGGGAAGATGTCGATCTCCGGAGTGCAGCCAAAACTTTCTGTGAAATTGGCTGACCGCTCAAGCGATCCGCATCTGGAAGTGACCGGTGAGGGCGGACAATACATTCTTAAGCCGCAGGTGCAGGCGTTCTCGAACCTGCCGGAGAATGAAGAGCTTTGCATGACGATCGCCGAGGATATCGGGATCGACGTGCCGGCGCATTGTTTGGTGCATTTAAAGGACCGGAGCTTGGCCTATGTGGTCAAGCGTTTTGACCGGGAGGGACGGCGGAAGATCCATCAGGAGGATTTTTCCCAGATCCTGGAGAAGCAGGATAAATACAATGGCTCTGTTGAGGAGATCGGAAAGAAGTTAAAGACCTCTTCCGAGGTCCCGGGGCTTGATGTGCAGTTGTTCTTTGAACGCGTCGTGTTCAACTTTCTCATCGGTAACGGCGACGCGCATGTAAAGAATTACTCCGTCATTTATAACGAAGAAGGACTGGCGCGTCTGGCGCCTGTCTATGATCTGGTCTGTTCCAGGATCGTGATCCCCGAGGAGGCCGACGAATCCGCTTTAACCATTCAGGGAAAAAAGGGCCGGATCAAGCGGAAGGATTTCGATCTTTTGGCGGACTATCTTGGCATCCCCGGGAAGATCAGATTCGATAAATTCGTGGGGAAGAAAGAGTTATTTCGTTCAAGGCTTGCGGGGTCATTGCTTCCCGGGGAATTGGCTGAAGCGTTCGACAAGCTTCTGGTTGAGCGGTTCCAACGGCTTGAGCTGGATTGATGTAAAAAATAGTACTTCATATTTCGAAATCGTCTGAATGGGGGGAGAGGGGGATAATTAGGGGATAATTATCCTTGACGCCCCGTACAGCCGGTGAGAAAATAACATAATGTTGCTGGTGGTATCTGCTTGTTGTTCAATCAGATAGAAAGGATTGGATATTTGTCTGTGAGAAGATACATTGCCACAATGCCTCAAAAATTCATCTGTTGGTGGCCTTACGCAACGCGACTGAATGAAATACCCAAAACCTTCGCCTAAAAAGCGGAGGTTTTTTGTTGAATAGGAGGGTTTGCTGCAATATGAGAATAGGATTGGTATCTTTTCGTATTAATGGGAGAAATAATTTTGGCAAGGTAGCAATCGTTATCAATTTAATAAACAGTCATTCCGATTTAGATATGCTGATTTTTCCCGGATGGACTTTAGACTCTCAAGAATCATTAAACAGCGTTATACAAAATAATCGTAATGTTAAAACACAAGTTTTCATAGAAACAAAAGAGCCTAAGGTAGGGTATATTCTGAAACATAGAAGGATCATAAAAGGAAATTTGCGCCAATGTTTCGAGAATTCAGCGGATATTAATCAAATGGGAACTCGACGGGGGAACATCCTGTGTTTCCTTGATAAGCTCAAACAGGATAGAAGCTTTAGAATAAACAACAAAACAGCAAGATTGCTTATATGTGGAGAGAATAATATATTAAGGAATATTTGATCTTCCCCCGAAAAAGTGGAC
>JBAZGW010000050.1:0-10725 GCA_041652635.1 Candidatus Omnitrophota bacterium
TTTTTGAAACATCCCGCATAAGGATATCGACGGCCGTCCTGGATTGCTTATTCTTGGAGTATATTAGATAGGAAAGCATATCTTTCTCTTCCGGGGTTGCGTCGATCCCTATGTTTTTACACAGCAGTTCCATATCGCTCCGGATGTCTTCTATTTTCCTTTCCCCGGTTGATCCGGGAATATCCCCCTTTTGCTCTATATAGCGCAAACCGGCAGAACCGCCGTCGGCTATTCTGATTTCCCGTCCGGAGCCCGCCACGCTTTTGTTTTGCGCGCCGGCGGCCGGCTCTGATAATACTCCATCCGTTCCTACCGTTAAGGCGAGTGAGTTCACAGCCGGCGGCAACCCGATATCGGCATTGATCTCCACCATACCCGGCTTCGGCTGTAAAACTATCCCTCCGCTGGTATACTGCCGGATAGTCTGTCCGTACGGGGTAAACACCGTTTCCGATTCGTTGTATTCGCCTTTTTGAAAAGACTGCTTGTATTGAGTGAAATAGCAGGTCTTTAACCATGGATTCTTAGAAACAAGACCTGTCAGGTCTTTCCGGTCTATAAGATTACGGTATGGCGTGATCTTATTTCTGAAATCCCGTTTAAACCACTGAGATAAGATCAATGAATAGTAAACCTGCCTTAAGGAAGCGTAGTTCTTAGAGGCATTTACTCTTTGAGTAAGCTTGGGCAGAATAAGCTCCCTGATCAATCCGGAGGAATATTCATTAAGTTCTTTTAACCGCTGATCTTCAAACCGAAGAGCTTGATCCTTTAAGTAATCCTGCTCCAACATTACTTTTAGGGCGGCCTTATAGATATAAGCAGAACCTTTGGAACGGCGGATGATGATCTCTCCGGGCACTATCCAGGGACGGGTATAAGCCGGCAAAGAAACTCTCTGCTCGCCAAAAAGTTCTTTTGCCTTCCGATACAGCTTATCCCAATAGACTGCGCCTTCCCTGGTCTGCGGAGAAGTGGCAAGGGCCAGATCCTTTTTAAGGTTCAAGTCCGCTTCAAGGAAAATTCTTCCTATGTCCGTTTTCTCCAGGTACGGATCGATTATGCTATTTCCCTCGTCGGGGCGTAAATTAACCCAGAAAGCGCTATTGGGAAGGATTAACCCAATAAGGAAATACTCCATAAGTGTCCGAGTGGAATCTATTAATTCCGCCCGGCCAAGGTCTTTAGTATCTCCCTTGTCTAAAAGCAGGTTTAAGTTATTGTTTCGCGGATTGAATTCTATGCACCTAAGGTGCATCGGGCGGAATTTGTCGAGGGTTAAGAAGGCAGGAGGCGCAAAGTAGACGGGAGAAAACTGCGCAAAGCCGGCCTGTTCGAGAGAAAAAAAGACTATGATCAAAAAAGAGATGATTTTTTTGAACTTGCAGGGCATACTTTAACTTAAATATTATGAGGTATTTATTAAGTTATATAAAGTATATACGCTGGGAAGTGCTTTTCAAGACGATTACCCTGAGATAAGAAAACGCTTTCTTCTGATTCTTGAGTATTTAGTTCTCGCCCGTAAATGACAATGCCCCCATTTCAAAGTAACCCGCCCACAGGTGATGAGCAGGCCCGAATGAAATTAGGGCGCGTCGAATCACGGGCGCGCCGGTGGCAGTAATAATCTTATCTCTCAACGCGCATACGGCTATTACATACAGTTTAACCGTTATTTCAATAAATCTAAGGCGATAAGAGATAAGCTTATTGTCATTTTTGCCCGCTTTTATTAAATACAAATATCTCTAACTCACTGCTATGTATAGAGTAGAGATATAACTGCCGACAAAGGGTGGACACGTCTTTTGTCGCACCTTTATTTTCGATATTTGACTGATTAATCATCTCTTAATCATTCTATTCAAATAAATCAATATACTCCTGATATGAAAATACCCGATAACGTTTTTGTCCGGTAATCTCTTTCAAAATTCCCGCGGATGATAGTTTATCAACCAAAGATAATGCATTGGGATTTTTCAGTCCCGTTACCTGCTCCACAGTCTTAACCGTTACATATGGGGCACTATAAAGAAAGTCTAATAGTTTCTTCCCCTTTTCAGAGGAACGAAGTTGCATAACCTTATGCAGATCTCTTTCTCTAAGCCGAATGATTTTTCTAGTAGTATCAACGGCCTTATCTGCAGTTATGGCAATACCTTCAACAAAGAATTTAAGCCACCCCTCAACATCATCTTTTTCATGCACAGCGTCTAACCGGTCATAATATTCTTGCCGATTGGCCTTAAAGAACTCCGATAAATAAAGCAATGGTTTCTTAAGAACGCCTTGTTGGCAAAGATAGAAAGTAATCAATAATCTTCCGACTCTTCCATTACCGTCGAGGAACGGATGAATATTTTCAAACTGAGTATGTACCAATCCTATCTTTACCAATATCGGCAAAGGTGAACCATCATATAAGAATTTCTCTAAGTTATCCAAAAGAGGGACAACTTCGTAGGGCGGAGCGGGAACAAAACGAGCTGTTTGAATTGTCGCCCCACCAATCCAATTCTGAGAATTTCTAAATTCACCTGGCATCCGCCCTTCACCACGAACTCCCTTAAGCAAAGTTTGATGAATTTCTTTAATAAGTCTCAAAGAAAGCGGTAATTCCACAAGACGCTTAAGACCATAATCCATAGCTTTAATATAATTAAGGATTTCATCTACATCCTTGTGTATCTCTCCATCATTAACTTTTGCTTCGGCCTTTAACACATCAGAAAATGTTGCCTGTGTTCCTTCGACTTGACTGGAAAGAGTGGCCTCTTTACGCACATACATAAAAATAAAGAAATTTACATCTGGCAATATTTCACTTATACCATCAAGACGCCCTAAAGCTAAATCTGCCTTAGAAAGTAAGCCTAAAAGCGATTCATCAATACGAATATCAAACGGTAACTTATTCGGGACAAAAGCCTTATATTGTATATCTCCTTGTAATTGTGTTAAATATTGACCACTTTTATTCATAGATTCCTCCCATAGATTAGCATTATCTTATCTACGGCATGTAGTATAATACATAGATTAGGGGCGGTCAACCTATTTTATCCATAGTTACTAATCCTTTAATATACGAATCAACGGAAGTATTTTCTTTCGTAACTCCTTGTAACATCAAGCGATAAAAAACCCCTGGGTTGATCACCAAGCCAGGGGTAAATTTGTCTCTATCTCTGGATATAGATACGAAAGAGTAACTGCCTCTATTGGACGAAATATGCAACTGGGTTTTCATCGAAACAAGTATTAATGATTACCAGCTACTCGGAGTATAAAATCCCTTAATATTCTGCCGTTAACATCCTGCCACCCGCGAGTGGTTTTTTTGCTCAACAATGTTAACTCTACCTCTAAATTATTTTCAATAAATGCGTTCACTTCTTCTAACTTTGGTATATTGCGCCGCAGATGAACGATATGCACTGCATAATTTTTAGGAAAAGACCTTAGATATTGCAAAGGTTTTTCAATACACTTAACTCCCAAATTATTATTTTTATGTTCAAAAGCAAAGGTTACCAATATATTAAATGTTGGGATATTGTCTTTTCTTACCCTATCCTCGCACTTTTTTATATATTTTTTTAATTTCGCGATGACTTGCTTATAATCGCAAAAATTTACAAGCTCTTGGAAAGAACCACCCCTTACAAAAATACATATTAAACCACCATTATATTTTAAAAAGAATCTGCCACCTCGCTGTAGGCTTTTCCTCGTTGCGAGAAATAACATGCTTCTAATCAGACTGGATTTGCCGGAATTAGAGCCGCCTAATACAATAAAGATTCTATTCATAATTTATCTTTACTTTTCAGCTAATTCGCGGATTATTCCTATAGGAATAATTAACAGTCTGCTAAAAAACCCTATTTTCGTCATCCTGAGCGAAGCGAAGGATCTCATCTCCGTCGGAGATTCTTCGGCCTTCGGCCTCAGAATGACGCAATTGGGACTTTTTCAGCAGACTGTTAATCCCGAGACTTACTCAAACTTATAAGTTCACTTTTATTGCCTATTATCAAGACTATTTTCTTTGCGCGAGTCCATCCTTTAATCTGTTGTTCACGTCGTTCCGCGTCAAACCGATTTACAAATCTTTCTTTATACAGAACATCTGTTGGACGATTATATTTCGTATAATGTCCGCCTTTACCTTGAATATGTTCTTTTAAGCGTCTATCGACATCATCGGTAATACCGGTATAAATTGCTTCATCCTTGCATAATAACATATAAACAAACCACATTTTCCATCCTTCGACGCACGCTGGTTCGACGCGTTCGCCCTTTCTGGCTCTCTTGCTCACCACCGCTTGCGGTTCGACTCCGCTCACCATTCTCTCATCCGAAACGAAATCGAGGAACTCAAAATGATTCTACGCTCCCGTAAATGACAATGCCCCCATTTCAAAGTAACCCGCCCACAGGTGATGAGCAAGCCCGAATGAAATGAGGGCGCGTCGAATCACTGCCCCGCATGGAATCGAACCATGATAGTCAGATCCAGAATCTGAAGTCCTACCGATTAGACGACAGGGCAATAATCATATAAATCTTTTATCTAGCAAAATACTGAGCTTGTCGAAGTATAAAGCTATAAATCTTTTATCAAGAAAGAATCCTGAGCGAAGTCGAAGGATAAACTTCCACTCTTTTATTCAAACAATACTACCGTAAACTAACTAATCCATTTCGTGAGTGGTTAGTTTGAAAATTATATACGATTTTCCTCTACCTGTAAAGAGGACACTTCGGTTATCTTATTGTTTCACCCAGGCCAACAGCCTGCGGCTGACGCGTTCTTTGCCTAAGTAATACAGGACCTCGAACAGCCCGGGACCGATGGTTTTGCCGGTTAGCGCCACCCTGACCGGATGTATCAATTCCCTGGATTGTAATCCCAGTTCAGTGAGCAGGTCGCGGAAACATTTCTCGATGGTCACGATGTCGAAGGGGTCAAGCGCGTTCAGGCGCTCAGCGAACAGTTTGAATTCGCGGGAAAAATCCCTGCTTAAGTGTTTCTCTTTGGCCTGCTCATCTATGACAAAATCGTCCTTGAACATGAAATCCGCCCAGGCGGGAAAGTCTTTCAGCGTGCCGAGCCTGCCCTGAAAGAGTTTGATCACCGAGAGCAGGTAATCCTTGCCGAAGCCGGAAACATCCAGGTTCTGTTCTTTAAGGAACGGCTCAAGCGCCGCGGCCAGTTCCAGGGTGTCGGCGGTCTTGATATATTGATTGTTTATCCAGTTAAGCTTGTCCATATCGAACGTCGCCGCTGTTTTATTGGCGTCTTTGATGTCGAATTTCTTGATCGCCTCCCTGATATCGATGATCTCCTGGTTGCCTCCCGGAGACCAGCCCAACAGCAGCAGGTAATTCACCAGCGCTTCCGGCAGGTATCCCATACGACGGTAATCGCTGATAGCGGTGGCGCCGGTGCGCTTGGAAAGGCGCCCGCCGTCCTTACCGAGGATCAACGGCAGGTGCGCGAAGTCCGGCACGGGAAGATTAAGCGCCTGATAGATCAATATTTGTTTCGGGGTGTTGGAAATATGGTCGTCACCCCGGATCACGTGATTGATGTTCATCGCCGCGTCGTCCACCACGCAGGCAAAGTTGTAAGCCGGTGTCCCATCGGACTTGATCAACACCTGGTCCTTGATCACACCGGTATCAAAGACGATATCGCCGTGTATGAGGTCTTTGAACGACACCTTCTGCTGGATGACCTTAAAAATGACCGCTTCCTGTTTCTTGTCCGCTTCGGCGTCGTCCTCCGCGCCTTCGACGTCCGTCTCAAGCGGAGAAGCTCGGTAAGCCTTGCCGTCCTTCAGCAGACGCTCTGCGACTTCGCGGTAGATCTCGAAACGTTTGCTCTGGTAATATATCTCATCCCAGTTAAAGCCCACCCAGGAAAGGCTGTCCAATATTTCGTCGAGATATTCCTGTTTGGAACGCTTAACGTCCGTATCCTCGATCCTCAGGATGAACTTTCCTCCTTGGGCGCGCGCGTACAACCAGTTGAACAAAGCCGTGCGCGAACCTCCGATATGCAGAAATCCCGTGGGGCTGGGAGCGAATCTTACTCTAACCATTTCTCTTCCTTTCTCGGACTTAGCAGTCTGCTAAAAAATGTATGCATTCATTCCGGAATTGCCCGGCGCATATCCCGCTATTTGACCAGCGCGATACCGGCAAGCAACGCTTTCTTGTTCATCTCCAGCAATTCACGTTTTTGCTGTTTAACAATATCCAGTACGCTTTCGACAGAAACGATATTCTTTATCGCCACATAAGCGCCGAGCGCGACCATATTAGCGGCTTTCATGGAACCGGCGGCGCTGACCGCCTTTTCGCTGAAAGGATACCCCCTGACGTCTATCCCTGTCCTACGCGGAACGGACGCCAACGAAGAATTATACAACAATATGCCGCCCGGCTTCAATCTCGAAGAAAACTTCTCCAGAGAAAGCTGATTCATGACTATCAACGTGTCAGCCGTCTCCACATAGGGAGAGGCGATCTCTTCTTTAGAGATAATTATCATGCAATTCGCGGTTCCGCCGCGGACTTCGGCCCCGTAGGAAGGAAGCCAGGTGACCTGTTGTCCGGCGCGCATCCCCGCCTCGGCCAGCAATTTGCCGAGCAGCATTATCCCCTGTCCGCCTGAACCGGCGGCGATGATCTTTTCGGTCAGTTGTATTTTACCGGAGCTATCCATTATTTGATCCTGCCTAACGGAAATTCTTTTACCATCGTGTCTTTTATCCAATCCATCGCCGCCACAGGGGACATCCCCCAATAAGTCGGGCACGGGGAAAGCAGTTCCACAAGGGAAAACCCGTTCTTTTTAAGCTGGTTGTCGAAAGCCAGATGAATGGCGGCCTTGGCCCTGATTATTTCCTGCGGAGAAAAAAGCCCCCTGCGTTCGACATACTTTACGCCCGGCAATGCCGCCAGCAATTCGGATATCTTCAACGGATACCCCTGCAGATCAGCCTGCCTGCCGAGCGGTGTGGTGCTGGTAACCTGCCCCAGCAAAGTGGTCGGGGCCATCTGCCCGCCGGTCATCCCGTAGATGGCGTTATTCACAAAGATCACTGTAAGATTTTCTCCGCGGTTGGCGGCGTGTATCGTCTCATTGGTGCCGATCGCGGCCAGATCCCCGTCCCCTTGGTAAGTGAACACTGTCCTATCGGGCCTGCAGCGTTTGATCGCCGTGGCCACCGCCAACGCCCTGCCATGAGCCGCTTCGCAACAATCAAAATTCCAGTAATCATAGGCCACCACGGCGCAGCCCACGGGGGCGACGCCGATCACTTTCTCCCTGAGGCCGAGTGTATCTATCACTTCCGCGACCAAACGGTGCGCTATGCCGTGCCCGCACCCGGGGCAATAATGTGTAACCGCGTTTCTCAATGATTCCGGGCGGGAAAATATTTTTCTCATAGTTTACGCGCCTCCGCGGCGATCGCTTCCTCCCGGGGAAAACCTCCCCCGGCCCTGCCGATAAAATTCACCCTCGCCCTGCCGTTAAGCGCCAGTTTGACATCTTCCAGCATCTGGCCGTAAGACATCTCCGCCACCAGGTAGGCGCGCGCGGGGGAAACACTCGGCAGAAAAGCTTCAGCCGGGAACGGCCAAAGAGTCACCGGCCTGATCAATCCCGCTTTCTTTCCCTCGCTGCGTAGTTGACGGACAACCGCCGCGCAGATCCTGG
Source organism: Candidatus Omnitrophota bacterium (assembly GCA_041652635.1). Classification (GTDB taxonomy): domain Bacteria; phylum Omnitrophota; class Gorgyraeia; order Gygaellales; family Profunditerraquicolaceae; genus Undivivens. The sequence continues at coordinate 7,745 of JBAZGW010000050.1, forward strand.
CCATAGTTCCGTATGCCACCAGCACCAAATCGGCATCCTTCAGCATCATTCCTTCATAACGCGTCTCTTTAGCCCGGACCAGGGAATATTTCTTTTGCAGGCGCAAATTGAATTCTTCCAGGTCTCCGTCTTTAAGATAAAATGATTTTACCACGTTCGGTTTTCTGCCGGCGCAGCCGGTCAAAGCCCACGGCTTAGACGCTAAGAGTGCTGCCTTCGCGTATTTTTTCGCGGCCGCACCTGACGGGACGCGCACGCGAAGCGGCTCCATTACCTGCCCCAGCATCCCGTCCCCTAAGATCATGGCCGGCATCCGGTAATTATCCGCCAGATCAAAAGCGGAGAACATGGAATCGAACGCTTCCTGCACACGCGAAGGAGCCAGCACCAGGCAATGATAATCTCCGTGCCCGCCGCCCTTCGTCGCCTGAAAATAATCCGATTGTGAAGGCCAGATATTCCCAGGCCCGGGCCTCCGCGCATCATATTCACGATCACCGCCGGCAGCTCCGCGCCCGCCAGATAAGAGATCCCTTCCTGTTTCAGGCTTATTCCCGGGCTGGACGAAGAAGTCATTGCCCTTACTCCGGCGGCGGCCGCGCCCATGACCATATTTATGGCGGCGACCTCCGATTCAGCCTGAATAAAAACTCCCCCGGCTTCCGGCATACGCCTGGCCATATAGGCGGTCAATTCATTCTGCGGGGTGATCGGATACCCGGCGTAAAAACGGCAGCCCGCCTGGATAGCGCCTTCGGCGACGGCCTCATTTCCGCTCAAGAGCACTTTCACGTCTTTCTTCTTCACTTTTGCACCTCTATGCAGCATTCCGGACAGACCAGCGCGCAGAAACAACAACCGCCGCAGGTATTTTTATCGTCGTGGAATTCCACGAATACGGCCCCCATGGCATTCAAGCGGCCGGATTGCTTCAGCAGCCCTTTATGACAGAGCCTCACGCACAAACCGCACCCCTTACATTTATCGGCGTCTATGATCAATTTGGCCATACTTCATTTCCTCACTACGGCTGCGATCCGGGCGGCGATACCGGCGGCGTCCAAACCGTAACGCTCCAGTAACTCCTGCCTTTTGGCGCAAGGCGGGAATTCTTCCGGAACGCCCATCTTGGTCACGGGAACACCCAGCATTTCTTCCACGGCCGAGCCGAACCCGCCTTCGATTATACCGTCTTCCACAGTAAAAATTAACTTTGACTTCCCGGCGATCCTGGCGAGCAGGGCCGCATCCAGCGGTTTGACGAACCTGGCGTTAACCACGCTGCCGGATAATCCTTTTGCTTCCAACAGGACGGCGGCTTCTTCGGCCGCTGAAACAACGCTGCCCAGGGCAAAGACCGCGAAATCACCGCCTTCTCTCAATATTTCGGCTTTCCCGAGTTCTATTGGCCGCGCTTTTCCCTCCGTCAACCGCCGCCGCAGAAGGCAAACGGATGTCTTGGGATATCTTAAAGCGACCGGTTTTTTCAATGTCAGGGAAAGATCCAGCATCATCTCCAGTTCTTCGGCGTCGGCCGGAACCAGCACCGTCATATTCGGGATGTTCCTTAGAAAAGCGATATCGAATATTCCCTGATGCGTGGGGCCGTCGTCACCCACAAGTCCGGCGCGGTCCATTGCGAAAACAACGTGCAGCCCCTGCAGGGCCACACTCTCGATTATCTGGTCATACGCCCTCTGCAGAAAAGTGGAATAGATCGCTACCACAGGGATCATCCCCTGCCTGGCCAGTCCGGCGGCAAAACAGACGGCGTGCCCTTCGGCGATGCCGACATCGAAAAATCGCTGCGGGTATTTATCCCGGAAACTATCCAACCCCGTGCCTTCCGCCATAGCCGCGGTGATCGCGGCCAGCCTGTTTTCACTGCCGGCGAGCCCGGTCATTTTTCTGCCGAAGACAGAGGTATAAGTGGGGCTCGAGGGCACTGAAGGCTCCCGCTTTTTCTCCCCCGACAGGTCGAACGGGCCGGTGCTGTGGAAACGAACCGGGTCTTTTTCCGCGGGAGCGAACCCTTTGCCTTTTTTAGTGATCACGTGCAGAAATAACGGCCCTTTAAAAGCGATTATCTTCTTCAACGCGGGCACCAGATGGGAAAGATTATTCCCGTCGAAGGGGCCGAAATACCTGAATCCCAGTTCCTCGAAAAAGACACCGGGAATAAACAGTCCTTTCAATCCTTCCTCGAATTTATTGGCCAGTTTCAATAATCTCTTGCCGCGGGGCACGCGCGAATTAAGAAAAGCCTCCAGGGAATTACGAAAACGGTTATAAAGCGGCAGGGAAATGATCTTGTTTATATATGTGCTCACCGAACCGACGTTGGGAGCGATGCTCATTTCGTTGGTATTCAGGACCACCAGCAGGTCTTTTTTTAAGTGGCCGGCGTTGTTCAACCCCTCAAAACAAAGCCCTCCGCTTAAAGATCCGTCACCGATCACCGCCGCGGCCCTGAATTTATTATCGGGCCCCTGGATCTCCCCGGCGCAGGCAAGGCCGAGGGCGAGAGAAACCGCCGTGGAACTGTGCCCGGTGGTAAAAAGGTCGAACTCCGACTCTTCTTTGCAGGGGAATCCGCTTAACCCGCCGTAACGCCGCAGGCCTGAGAGAGCGGAGTTCCTGCCGGTTATGATTTTATGCGCGTAAGTCTGGTGGCCGACGTCCCAGACGATCTTGTCCCGCGGAGTATCCAGGCAATAATGCAGGGCGATCGCCAGTTCCACCGCTCCGAGGCTTGACGCCAAATGCCCGCCGTTAGCCGAGACCACTTCCAGAATACGGCGGCGTATTTCACCGGCAAGTTCCGGCAATTGTTCCACGGTCAACCCCCGTAGATCGGCGGGGGAATTAATCCGTTCCAGAAGCATTATTCCTCCGGTCCTTCGTTTTTCTTCTCAAAAGGCTTAAGTTCCATATCGCCTTTTTTGTTTTTGGAAAGAACGTCTATTTTTTTCTTTGCGTTC
>JBAZGW010000051.1:0-10709 GCA_041652635.1 Candidatus Omnitrophota bacterium
AGGCGGTATTTCCAATGGCGAGGAGATCGTCCTGCGCGCGTGTATGAAGCCTATTTGCACCCTCCTTAAGCCGCTGGATTCCGTGAATATAAATACTAAAAGAAGCGCCAAGGCCGCCGTGGAACGTTCGGATATCGCGGTGGTGGAAGCCGCCGGCGTAGTGGCTGAAGCGGTTACCGCGTGCGTGCTTGCCGGAGCGTTCCTCGATAAATTCGGCGGCGATTGCCTGGAAGATATAAATTCCGCTTACCGCGGTTATTTGAAAAGGATCAGGAAGTAATTAGTTATACGGATTTGGAAGGATTGTGTGTTCGTCCGCGCGAAGGAGAAAAATTTGACAAATACGGCGCCGCGAAATATTTTTCTGGTAGGATTTATGGGCACGGGAAAAACCTCCGTAGGCAGGGCGCTTGCCGCGAAGCTTAACTGGGAATTCGTCGATTTGGATGAACTGATCGAGAAGCGGCAACAGCGCAGGATATTCGATATTTTTTCCGTAGAGGGTGAAGCTTTCTTCAGGGAACTGGAAAAAGAAGCGTTGAAGGATGTAAGTCTCTCGGGAATGCAGGTTGTTTCCTGCGGCGGGGGAATAGTTGTTGATAACAATAATATCGTTTTGATGAAACAGAGTGGAGTGTTGATCTGTCTCTCCGCCAGTCCAGAGGTTATCTACGCAAGAACGAAAGGTTCTTTGAACCGGCCGTTGTTGAATGTGCCGGATCCGGTCGCTAGGATCGGAGAGTTGCTGGCGCAGCGCAGGCGTTATTACGCGTTGGCCGATGAAACGGTGGATACTTCAGCTATGGATATAGCCGGGGCCGCCGAACATATAGAGAAACTCTGCAAAATGAGAGAAAATTAGTGACCTTGGTTTTATTCTCCTACGCAGAAGACCATGGATGGTGAACGGAAAGGTATCACTGCACAAAGAGGGGGATTGCTTCGGAGGAATTTCGTTCAAGCAGCGGAGAAACCCCAGGCTGTGAAGCCCGGGGAGATTCATATCCGGTACATTGTCACATAAGTTTTCTTAGTATTAAAATCTAAACAGTACTTTGTTAAAAAAAAGATAGATTTGACAGTTTTGTCCCCGGTAAGATGAGTTGCGCAATATGAAATGCGAGAGATGTCATTTTTTGTCATCCTGACCCTTAACAAAGAGAAGGGGAAGGATCTATTATCGACGAGATTCTTCGGCCCCTTCGGCCTCAGATGACGATATAAGCTGAGTTTCTTAAGATCAGGGATAATCAACGCATTGAAATACGCGCAACGTTTCTAATGACAATATGTTACAATAAGATAGCTTTTGGAAAGTAAGCACAAAGAAAATAAATTTTAACAAAGTACTGTCTAAAGTAGAAATTTGACCGTCTGCCTACGGCAGAATCTATACGCTGCCTGTCGTCCCCCCCGGGACGGTTTTTTTATGTTAGATTTCTTATCTTAATACCGTCTATTAATACAGAAAGTTTAAAAAGGGTCCCGGGTTCTATGTTTTGGGTTCTGGAAAGAAGTTTAGGACTCCAAATACAAACCAAACTATTTCTGGGACATAAGATCCCGTATCCTGATCTTGCTTTTAGCACTCAGAATCCATATTTTGATAGTCTTTATTCTCCTGCGCGGAAAACCCCGGACTAAGTCCGGGGAGTTTCATTTACTTTTGTTTTGCGTTCTATGATTAAAGATAGTAAAATGTTTTTGTTTGAACGCCGGGTTTTAAAGCGGAGGAATAGCCGGTGACGGAGCGGGAAGCGTTGATAGCGCTAAATCTTACTTCCGATATAGGCAGCAGGAGACTGAAGGCCTTGTCGGAACGCTTCGGCAGTCCGCAGGATATACTCTCGGCCACGTCCGCGCAGTTGACCGCGGCGGGAGTCAGCGTTGACTCGGCGCGCAAGATAAGTTCTTTTCAGGAAGGTTTATTGCGGGAGGAGTTGTCCGCGGCATCCGGTTCGGGAGTAAAGATAATTACCTGCCTGGACCGGGATTACCCGGTTAATCTTGCCGCGATCCCGGGATATCCGCTGGTGCTTTACGTGCGCGGAGAGGTCAGGGAAGACGACCGTTTCGCGGTCGCTGTGGTAGGCAGCAGAAAAGCGTCTTTCTACGGGCTCTCCTGCGCGGAGAAGTTTTCCTATAGTTTAGCCGTTTCCGGCTGGTGCGTGGTCTCCGGTATGGCGCGCGGTATCGATACGCAGGCGCATCGCGGAGCGATCAAGGCCGGAGGAAGGACCATCGCGGTGATGGGCAGCGGTTTCGCCGATATTTATCCTCCGGAGAATAGGGAATTGGCGGAGGAGATCGCCGCCTGCGGTGCGGTGGTCTCGGAATTTCCGCTTTCGGCCGCGCCTTTGAAGCATAACTTCCCGCGGCGCAATCGTATTATCAGCGGGTTGAGCCTTGGCGTGCTTGTCGTGGAAGCGGCCAGGAACAGCGGGGCGTTGATCACTGTTGATTACGCGCTGGAACAGGGCAGAGAGGTTTTTTCGCTTCCCGGCAGGATAGATTCAGCGACCGCCTGGGGCACTAATTCGTTGATCCAGCAGGGAGCGAAGACGGTTTGTTCAGCGGAGGATATAACTGAAGAATTTCCGGAACGAGCGCCGCGGCAGCCAAAAAATGGGATCGCGGACATTAAAAGAAAAGAGGATACGGACGTATGTGTTGTTTCAACCGATGAAGACGCCGTATTCGCGGTTATAGGCGAGGATAAGTCCCACAAAGAAGACATTTCAGTTAAAACCGGTTTCTCCGCCGTGCGCGCAGCGGAATTACTGCTGGCGCTGCAGTTGAAGAAAAAGATCAGGTCACTGCCCGGCGGCTACTTTACGAGGATATGATATGAAAGCAGGCAAGAAGCTGGTTATAGTCGAATCTCCCACTAAGGCGAAGACGATCGGGAGAATATTAGGGGAGGGATTTTCCGTGATGTCCTCTATGGGGCACCTGATCGACCTGCCGCAGCGCCAGCTTGGCGTAGACGTGGAGAACGGTTTTGTGCCGCGTTTCGTGGTGATGAAATCCAGGCAGACCATCCTGAGCGGTTTGAAGAAAGAAGCGGTCAAGTCTCAGGAAGTATACGTGGCGACCGACCCCGACCGTGAAGGGGAAGCCATCGGCTGGCATATCAAGGAGAAACTCCCGGCGGGCAAGAAAATACTGCGCGTGGTCTTTCATGAGATCACCCCCCAGGCGGTAAAGAGCGCGTTCGAGCATCCGCGTGAATTCGATTCCCGGATGATCGAGGCGCAGATCGGCAGGCGCGTCCTGGACAGGATCGTCGGTTATTATCTCAGCCCTCTGCTTTGGAAAAAGATGGCGCGCGGCTTGAGCGCCGGCAGGGTGCAGTCGGTCGCCCTGCGGATTGTCGTCGAGAGGGAAAGGCAGATCGAGAGTTTTATTCCCAGGGAATATTGGGAGATAGAGGCTTTGCTGCGTAAGCCGCAGGACGCGGTTTTTACCGCCAAGCTGGATAAGGCCGGCGGGAATAAAATAGAGATCAAGAGCAAAGAAGACTCTGAGAAAGTGCTGGAGGCCCTTAAGGGGAGCGTCTTTACCGTTTCCGCGGTGACGCGAAAAGAAAAGAAACGCAATCCCGAGCCTCCCTTTATTACCAGCACCCTGCAGCAGGAGGGGTTCAACAAGCTAAAGTTCAATTCCAGCCGCACGATGCAGATCGCCCAGCAGTTATACGAAGGCGTGGATCTGGTGGGCGAAGGCCCGGTAGGTCTCATCACTTATATGCGTACCGATTCCACGAACATAGCGGCTTCGGCGGTGGAAGAGGCGCGCGGTTTCATCAAGGAGAAATTCGGCGCCGAGTATCTTCCGGAGAGACCGAATGTCTATAAATCCCGCAAGAACGCCCAGGAAGCCCACGAAGCGATCAGGCCTTCTTCGGTTTCCCGTTCCCCCGAACAGCTGCGGGAACTGCTTACTCCGGAACAATACAAACTCTACGAATTGATCTACCGCAGGTTCATTTCCAGCCAGATGACCCCGGCGCGTTATTCCGTCACTTCGGTATCCATCAAGGCCGGAGATTATCTCTTCAGCGCTTCCGGCAGCAGGCTGGTTTTCGACGGGTGCCTGTCGGTCTACAAAAAAGAAGATGAAGAGGAGAGGGAAAGTCAGCCGTCGATACCGGAATTGAAAGAAGGGGATATTCTGGAACTGCAGGATCTTAAACCTTCCCAGCATTTTACCAAGCCGCCGCCCAGGTTCTCCGACAGTTCCCTGGTCAAGATCCTGGAGGAAGAAGGTATCGGCAGGCCTTCCACCTACGCGCCGATCATCCATACTCTGCTGATGCGCGATTACGTGCGCAGGATCAAGGGGTATTTTCATCCCACGGAACTGGGCAGCAAGGTCTGCGACCTGTTGGTGCGGTATTTTCCGGGGATAATGGACGTTAAATTCACCGCGCATATGGAAGAGAAACTGGACGGGATCGAAGAGGGGCAGCTCCGGCATAAACAGGTCCTGGAGGAATTCTTCCAGCCTTTCAAGCAGGATCTTGATTTTGCCCAGGGGGACATAAAGAAAGAGATTGTTTTTACCGGTGAGGCCTGCGAGAAGTGCGGTAAACCGATGGTGATAAAGTGGGGCAGAAAGGGAAAGTTCCTGAGTTGTTCCGGATTCCCGGAATGCAAACACGCCAAGTCCATTACCACCGGGGTGAAGTGTCCGCAGCCGGACTGCGCGGGAGAACTGGTGGAACGTCATTCCCGCAGGGGCGTTTTTTACGGATGCAGCCGTTATCCGGAGTGCCGTTATGTCGCAAGCAACCTTCCGGGAGAAAGTAAATGACCGGCAGGTATGTGGAGCGGTTCCTGCGCTATCTTGAAATAGAGAAGAATTATTCCCCGCACACGCTGTTGAATTACCGGCTCGACCTGCGGGATTTTGCGGTCTTCATCGGGGTGAGCGAACCGGAAGCTATAGGTTATCTGGAGATAAGGAAGTATCTCGCTTCCCTGAAGGAAAAAAAACTTACTTCCCGCAGTGTGGCGCGGCGGCTTTCCTGCCTTCGTTCGTTCTTCAACTTTCTTTGCCGGGAAGGGCTCGCTAAGAGTAATCCGGTGGCCGGCGTTTCCACTCCCAGGCTGGACAGGCATCTGCCGGAATTCCTCACGGAAGAGGAGGTCAACCGTTTGTTCGATTCCGCCGCCGCTTTTTCTCAGAATGAACAGGCACGCCTGCGGGACAAGGCGATCCTTGAGGTTTTTTACAGTACCGGTATGCGTATTTCCGAATTGTCCGGATTGAAACTTCCGGCGGTGGATTTCATCGGCGGTATAGTGAAAGTGTTCGGTAAGGGCAGGAAAGAGCGTATTGTCCCTATCGGAGAACCGGCTTTACGCGCGCTGAATGATTACCTGCGGGAGAGAGGATCGGCGAGCGATTTTATCTTTCTTAACCTCCGGGGCGCCCCGATCACCACCCGCGGAGTAAGGATGGTCGTTGACAGGTATTTTAAGCTGGCCGGGATGAAAAAGGGGGTCTCTCCGCATACTTTACGCCATTCTTTCGCCACGCATCTGCTGAACCGCGGCGCCGACTTAAGGAGCGTGCAGGAATTATTGGGTCACGCCAATCTTTCCACTACGCAGATATACACGCATCTTACCACCGAACGGTTGAAGGCGGTTTACGATAAAGCCCATCCCAGGGCATAGGGAGAGAAGTTATGGTCTTTCTGTATGACTTTATATTTTTTCTGATTTTTCTGTTCTTTCTCCCGGTTTATTTATTAAAAGGAAAAGTGCATTCCGGTTTTCTCTGCAGGCTGGGCGTTCTGCCCAAAGGGACGGTTTTCCGTTCTCCCGTATGGATACATACCGTCAGCGTCGGCGAGGCAATGGCGGTGAGGGACCTCGTCGTTATGCTGCGAGGCCGTTATCCCGGAGTGCAGCTGGTGTTTTCCACCGTTACTCCCACCGGTAATCAGGTGGTGCGTTCTTTCGCTCTGCCGTCCGACGCGGTCATTTATCTTCCTTTTGATTTCAGCTTTATCGTGCGCGCGGTAGTGCGGCGCATACGCCCCCGGCTTTTCCTGGCGGCGGAGACGGAATTCTGGCCTAATCTGTTGAGTGCTCTGCATACCGCTGGCGTGCCGATAGCGGTAATTAACGGCAGGATCTCCGACCGTTCTCTGCGCGGTTATTCCAGGATGAGGCGGCTGGTCGGCGGATTACTGCGTAAGGTTGATTGTTTTTGTGTGCAGACGGAGGATGACGCGCTCAGGTTGGTTTCTTTAGGCGTGGAACGCGCGAAGATATCCGTGACAGGCAACCTGAAGTTCGATGCCGGCGTCTCGGCGCTTTCAAGCGAAGCCGTCCGCGCCTGCCGGGAAACGCTGGGATTGAGAGAAGAACGGCTTCTCGTTGCCGGTTCTACCCATGAAGGCGAAGAGGAACAGATAATAGAGGCATACAAAAAAGCGGGCGCCGGAAGGAAAGATTTGCGGTTATTGATCGCGCCCAGGCATCCGCGCCGCGCGGGGGAGGTTGCTCTTCTGTTGAAGGCGAAGGGGTTCCTTCCGGTTCTTATTTCCGAACTGGAGAAGGCACCCGCCGGTTCAGTGGCCCAAGGACAGGGGAAAGCCGTGTTTGTGCTGGATAGCGTGGGAAAGTTGTTCAATTATTATGGGATTGCTTACGCGGTATTCGTGGGCGGCAGCCTGGTGCCCAAGGGCGGGCATAATATCATCGAGCCGGCCTGCTGGGCAAAACCGGTGCTTTGCGGTCCGCATACTTTCAATTTCCGGGAAATAATCTCTTTTTTCTCGCGCGAGGATGCCTATATTAAGGTGAACGGTCCCGCGCAGTTGGCTGAAGCTTGGGTTAGATTACTGGAGCATCCGGATTATGCCGTTGCCGCCGGCAAGAAGGCCAGGATGGTAATAGACCGGCACAGCGGAGCGGGCGTTCGTACCTTAGGGATAGTCTCCGGGCTTGTGGAAATGTGAAGGTATTATGATCAGAGAATATCTACAGTCTATAGCCGAGGCGAGGCGTAAAGGCATTATCGCCGGGATGATCAGCGGGATATTACTGCCGTTTTCCTGGTTGTATTCCGGCAGCGTTTCCCTGCTTGCCGGACTGCGTTCATGGCGCCGCGGGGAGTTGCCCTGTATCGTGATCAGCGTGGGGAATATTACTTGGGGAGGGACGGGCAAGACTCCGCTGGTGGAATTTATAGCCTTGTTCCTGAAGAACAACGGCCGCAACCCGGCCGTGCTGAGCAGGGGATACGGCGGTTCCGGAAAACTCGCCGCCGGAGACGAACCGTTGATGCTGCAGCGCCGCCTGCAGGGTATCCCGGTCCTGACCGATAAAAAAAGAATGCGTTCCGGCCTTAAGGCGGTGAAGGAATTCCGCGCGGATACGCTTATTCTCGACGACGGATTTCAGCAGTGGGGCGTAAAGAAGGACCTGGAAATAGTCGCCGTTGACGCGTTGAATCCTTTCGGTAACGGTAGTGTTATTCCCGCTGGTATGCTGCGCGAGCCGCTCTCCGCTTTGAAAAGGGCGGATATCTTTATTTTGACCCGCTGCGAGAGGATCGGCGATATTTCTCCGCTTAAACGCAAGCTGGCGGAAATTAATCCCAGCGCCGGGATACTGTCCTGTCGCTATAGCGTGGCGGGTTTCTTTCCTGCCGCCGGAATAACCTCGAGTATGCTGGACGCGCGGGCTTTCTCCGGCAAAGAGGTCACCGTTTTTTCCGGGATAGCCGTGCCGGAGTCTTTCGAAGAGGGACTGCGCGCTACGGGAGCGCGAATAGCCGTTGTCCACAGATTTCCCGATCATTATCTTTACACTAAGCGAGAGATCGACGGGATCGTCTCCCGCGGCGCGAGGCAGGGATGCGGCGCGTTGATCACCACCGAGAAAGATGCCGCCAGGCTGGTTGTTCTATATGACGGTAAGCCGCCGGCGGAATTATGGGTAATGCGTATAGAACTGGAGTTTGAAGGTGATGACGCTAAAAGATTACGCGATAGATTGCTTCGGGTATTTCTGTCTTAAGCTGCTGGGTCCGTTGTTCCGCCTGCTGCCTCCGGAAGAATGTCTGAAAGCGGGCGCTCTGCTGGGAGACGTTTTTTATGTTTTTGACCCCGGGCACAGGTCAAAGGTTTATGATCATATAAAGACCGCGCTCGGCGGGCGTCTGTCACCGGAGGAAATAAGGAAGGAATGCCGGGGCTTCTACCGTAGTTACGGCCAGAATCTGCTGGAGCTTTTTCTTATTCCTTTGATAGATGAGGCATATCTGCGCGAGTATATTACTATAGAAGGCCTGGAAAATGTGCGCAAGGCCTTTGCCGCGGGAAAAGGAGTCCTTTTAACCGGCGTGCATGAGGGCAGTTGGGAATTATCCAATATAATCTCCGCCGCCCTTGGGTTTCCTTTTAACCTTTTTGTCAGGGAACAGAGATACCCTTTATTGGGAAACCTGCTTAACCATTACCGCAGGCAGAAAGGGTGCCGGGTCATTGAACGCGGACAGGAATTGCGCAGGCTGTTGGAGGTGCTGCGTAATAACGAGGCTGTCGGCATCAGCGTCGATCAGGGGGGGCGCGGCGGGGTCAGGGTGGATTTTTTCGGCCGCGAGGCCTCGATGTCCTCCGGCGTGGTGAAGATCGCCATGAAATACGGCGCGGCGGTCATTCCGGTCTTCTATGAACGCCTGGACGGGCCTTACACCAGGATCCGGGTCCTTGAACCGTTTGAAATAATAAAGACCGGGGATGAGGAACGCGATCTGCGGGAAAATCTGCAGAGGCTGACGCGTATTTTCGAGGAATGCATTAGTTCCGCTCCCAGGGAATACCTCTGGATGTATAAGGTCTGGAAATACGGCAGACAGCGCAGTATCCTTTTGCTTAGCGACGGTAAAGCCGGGCATTTACGCCAGTCGCAGGGGCTGGCGCAGCTGGTGTCAGAAGCTATGCGTAAAAAAGGATACTTGCCCCTGGTGCGTGAGGCGGAGGTAAAGATAACCGCGGGGCAGAGGTTTTTTCTGACTATGGCGGCTTTATTCCGCGGTAAAGATTTTGCCTGCGGCAGGCTTTGGGGCCTGCCCGGGATGAAGAAGAGCCCGCTTTACAATCAGCTTGGCCGGGAGAAATATGATGTTATAATATCCGGCGGTTCTTCGCTCGGCGCTTTAAATATTCTTTTAGGGAGGGAGAACCGCGGCGTGAGTATGGCGGTTATGCGGCCGTCCTGGGTACATCTGCGTGATTTCGGGCTATCCGTAATTCCCGTTCATGACCGTCCGGCGAAAGCGAAGAACGTTATCGTTACTTCTTGCGCCTTAAGCCCGGTAGGGCCGGAGTATCTGGCAAAAGCCGCTGAAGGGCTTACTCCTTTTATCCGTGAGCCGTTTTATAAAATTAATTTGGGATTCCTGGTCGGGGGAGATACCAAAGGATTTAAGCTGGATCCTTGCCTGGTCAGCGCCGGAATTGGCGGGCTTAAGAAAGCGGCGGAGTGTTTCAATGCCGGGGTGATGGTTTCTTCTTCCCGCAGGACCCCGGCGGCGGTTGAAGAGCTTCTGCGCAGAGATGTCTCAGGATATGAACGCAAGGCGCTGCTGATCATCGCCAACGAATTCAATCCTCCGGATACGGTGGGAGGGATGTTGGCTTTATGCCGCGTTATGATAATTACTCCGGAAAGTATCTCTATGGTTTCTGAAGCGGTCGCCTCCGGCAGGCATATCCTGGTCATTGATTCTCCGTCGCTGCCCGTCAAACACAGGCGTTTTCTCAAAGAATTGGCGTCGCGTGAGCGGATAATCCTCGCCGCCCCGGACAAAATAGAGGACGCGCTTTGCGCTTTTGATCTTAGTGTTCCGGCCGCCGGCCCGGAAGATGAGAGACAGATGATATTGAAAAGACTGGATAAACTATTATGAATATCCTGCAGATCTTGCCGGAGTTGAACGTGGGCGGGGTGGAAACCGGGACCGTTGATCTCGCCGGGCGTTTAGTTTCCCTGGGGCATAAAGCGGTGGTTATTTCCTACGGAGGGGCGCTGGTCAAGGAACTGGAAGCGCGCGGAGCGGTGCATTACCGCCTTCCAGTGCATAAAAAGGATTTATTCAATATCGTCCGTATGATCCGTCCGATAGAGGAGATAATAAAGAAGGAAAAAATAGATATCGTGCACGCGCGTTCGCGCGCCCCGGCCTGGCCGGCGTTCTTCGCCTGCCGCAGGACAGGAACGATATTTGTCACTACCTGCCACGGTTATTACGGAAAACATTTTTTTAGCGGCGTGATGGGCTGGGGCAAGAGGGTGATCGTTCCGGGGAATGTCATCGGCCGCCATATGATGGACGATTTCGGCGTGCCGCACGAGAGGATCAAGCTTGTACCGCGCGGAGTGGAGTTGTCCAGGTTCACTTATTCCGCCCCGGACGAAAAAAGGAAAAAGATCTTTAATGTCGGCATAATCGGCAGGATAACCCCGTTGAAAGGGCATCTTTTCTTTATTAAAGGAATGGCCAAGTTAGCCAGGCTCGTGCCGGAATTGAAGGTCTGGGTGGTGGGCGACGCTTCCGAATCCAAGGCCGCCTATAAGGAACAGCTGTTACTTTTGACCAAGCGCCTCGGGCTTTGGAATAACACCAGTTTTCTCGGCACGCAAAAGGATATCCCTTCGGTGCTTTCCGAGCTTGACCTAGATCGG
>JBAZGW010000052.1:0-10639 GCA_041652635.1 Candidatus Omnitrophota bacterium
AGGTTCATTCCGAGCTGTTTAGCGAATGCGTCAAAGAAATGTTCCGCGTCACCGAAACCGTACCCTTCGCCGCCTTCCGGTTTTCCGGCGCCGGCAAAAATAAATTTAAAATATCCCCTGCCGCAGATATCAGCGGTAACGTCGGCGGAAACTTCTTCCATCGGCACGGAGGCCCAGCCGATACGCCTGATGCCGCACTTATCGGCAAGCGCCTCTTTAAAAGCCTTTCCGAGGGCGATACCGATATCTTCATTGGTGTGGTGAATATCCACCTTAAGGTCCCCTTTCGCGGATATCTCCAGATCGAATACCCCCCAGAAAGAAAACAACTCCAACAGATGGTCGAGCAGCCCGATCCCGGTTTCTATCTTACTTTCCCCCGGACCGTCCACCGCCAGTTTAACGCTTATTTCCGTCTCTTTGGTGACTCTTTTGATCTCGGCTTTACGCATAGTTTATCCCTTTCCGGGCTCGCTCTGAAAACGCGCCTTCACGGAATCCAAATGATGCGTCATCCCCTCGATGGAAGCGACTTTCTCCAGCGGCTCGCGTATCCTCTCCAGCGCCTTTCTGGAATAACTTATTATATGGATGCTCTTGACAAAATCAAGCGTGGATAACCCGGAAAAGAAACGCGCCGTGCCGCCGGTAGGCAGGACGTGGCTCGGGCCGGCGACATAATCGCCCACCGCCGCCGGGCTGTAATGCCCCAGGAACACCGCCCCCGCGTGCCTAACGTGTTTTAAAAGCGGGCCGGGATCGTTAACAAGTATCTCCAGATGCTCGGGAGCGATCCGGTTGGAAATATCCACCGCCTGTTTCAAGTTCTTAGTGAGCACGACGTAACCGTTGACCGCGGGGATATGCGCCACAACTTCTTTGGCCAGGCTCTTGGAATTAGTGATCAATATCGCCAGCCCCTGGGAGTGCTCAGCCTGCGCTTTCAGGTCGGCGATAATATGCCGCTGGTTGCTGTGACGATTGGCGATGATCACCAGTTCCGTCGGCCCCGCCACCATATCTATATCCACGTCTCCGAATACCTGACGTTTCGCTTCGCTGACGTAAATATTGCCCGGGCCGACGATCTTGTCGACCCTCGGGATGCTCCTGGTGCCGTAGGCGAGCGCGGCGATACCCTGCGCGCCGCCCACGCGGTAGATCTCGTCCACTTTAAGCAGATTAGCCACCACCAGTATATGCGGATTGATATGCCCGGTCTTGTCAGGCGGGCTGATCAAAGCTATCTTCTTGACCCCGGCCAGCTTTGCCGGCAGCACGCTCATATAAACGCAGGACACCAGCGGCGCCGTGCCCGCGGGCACGTAAATACCCACTCTTTCCAGCGGCACGTAATTCTCCCCCAGCACCACGCCTTCGTTGTCTCGCAGCCTCCAGGACTTGCGCTCCGTCCTGCGGTAGAAACGCGTGACATTATCGATGATGATCTTCAGGCTGGAAACGAAATTGGAACTGATATTCTGGTAAGCCCCGCTGATCTCTATCTCGCTGACTTTCAACTGCCGAGGCGTCATCTTCACGCCGTCGAATTTCTTCGTGTATTTCAGCACCGCCTCATCGCCGTAAAGGCGCACATCCGCCAGTATCCGGCGCACCTTCTCGTCCACGCGCTTGGGACGGTAAAAACGCCTGTCGTATATTTTCTCCAACGCGCTGCTGTTGGAACGTATTATCTTCATCTCTTCACCTGTTCCGCCAATTCCCTGAATTTAAGCAACGCCTTTTCCAGGTTCTCCGGATGGTTGCCCCCGGCCTGCGCGAAGTCCGCTCTGCCTCCGCCGCTGCCGCCGATAAGCGGCGCCACTTCCCCTATCATCTTCGAAATGTTCAATCCGCCGGCGCAGAGGTCCTGCGTCGCGCCCAACACGAGAAAAACGCGTTCCCCTTTTATCCCGCCCAAGGCCAGCAATGTCGCTTCCGGACTTTCTTTTTTAAGGCTGTCGACCGCCTTGCGCAGAACATCGGGATCGGCGTCGGCAAGCACTCCGCTGACTAACTTTATACCGTTGATATTCCGCGCGGAATCCAGCAGGCGCGAAGCGGAATTCCTGGCATTCTCCAGGCGCAAGACCGACAATTCTTTCTCCAGTTCCCTGATCCTGGCCGCCTTCTTCTGCGCTTCCGCGGCCAATGAATTGACCGGGACGCCGAGGGCTTCGGCAACGCTGAGAATAACCCCGTCGCGTTCCTTAGCCAGCGCGTAGGCGCTGGACCCGGTCACCGCTTCTATCCTGCGCACTCCCTGAGATACCGAACTCTCCTGCAGGATCCTGAACTGGCCGATCTGTCCGGTAAAATCCAGGTGAGTTCCTCCGCAAAGTTCTTTGGAAACTCCGGGCACGCTGATCACGCGCACCTTATCCGCGTATTTCTCTACGAAGAAAGCCAGAGCGCCTTCGTCCCTGGCTTGCTCAAGGGAGATCTCTTTTTTCTCCACCGGAGTATTCGCCAGCGCAAATCCGTTCACAAGCGCCTCGACCTTATCCAGATCTTCACGCGAAAGCGCTCCCGGATTGGTAAAATCAAAACGCAGCCTGTCACCGTCCACCGACGATCCCTGCTGCCTGACCTGCGTCCCCAATACCAGGCGAAGCGCGGCCTGCAGCAAATGCGTGGCGGTATGGTTCCTGGCCACGGCGAGCCTGCGCTCTTTATTCAAAGCGCAGGAAACATCATCTTCTTTTCGCAGCGCTCCCGCAACCACCCGGCAATCGTGAACGATCACTTTATCTATCCTGCGGGTATCCAGCACTTCGGTTTCTGCCCCGGCGCTTTTTATGGTCCCCGTATCGCCGCATTGTCCGCCGGACTCCGCGTAGAACACGCTGCGGTCAAGCACCACGCTGACGCGGTCACCCTGCGCGGCCAGCTCAATTTCATCTTCGCCGGAGATGATCTTCAACACGCGGCTTTGCGTCTCTTCCAGGGAATAACCGAGAAATTCCGTGGCCGGCAGGTCTTTCTGCCAGGACTGTTCAACGCAAAAGACGTCGCCCTGCATAGCGCTTTTTGCCTTGGAACGGCTCTTTTGCAATCCCATCTCTTTCTCAAACGACCCCACGCTGAGCGCGATGCCTTTTTCCGCGGCCCAGGAAGAAGTGAGTTCAAAAGGGATGCCGTGCGTATCGTAAAGCTGAAAAGCGGCGATCCCGGCTTTATGCGCGTCAGGCGAAACGCGGAAGACGCCGAGTTTTTCTTCCAGCAAGGCGCCGCTGTTGGAAAGCGTAAGCTGGAACGCGCGCTCCTCGGCGGCGATCACCGCCTCTATCTCCGCCGACCTCTCCGTCAAATCCGGATAAGGCGACCGCATAGTTTCCGCGGCCACAGGAACCAGCTTATGCAAAAAAATCCCGTTTATCCCCATTCCCCTCAAATGCAATATGCTCTTGCGTATCAGTTTCCTTACCACATAACCGCGGGCCTCGTTGGAAGGAAGGATCCCGTCGTAAATGGAAAACACCGCCGCGCGCAAATGATCGGCCACCGCGTAAACTTCGTTTAGCTTAAGTTCCGCCCGGGGATGCGGAGAACCGGCGATTATCGCCGCCGTCAAAGGCCTGAAGGCGTCGGTCTCGAAATTACTCCTGACGGCCTGCATAACCGCGGATATCCTCTCCAGCCCCATACCGGTATCTATATTCTTCTGCGGCAGAGGTTCCAATATTCCGCCGTCTTTACGATTGAACTGGGTAAAGACCAGGTTCCATATCTCCACGTACCTACCGCAGTCACAGCCGGGGCCGCATTGCGCTCCGGAACAGCCGTGCTCTTCGCCCATATCAAAGAATATCTCGGAACAGGGGCCGCAGGGGCCGTTAGGGCCTTTATCCCTGGCGTCGGCGGGCCAGAAATTATCCTTATCCCCGAGCCTGGCGATCCTGGATTCCGGCACGCCGATCTCTTCTTTCCATATACGATAAGCCTCGTCGTCTTCCTTATGCACGGAGACGCTCAATTTAACCGGGTCTATGCGCAATTCCCCGGTAAGGAATTCCCAGGCCCAGTTTATGGCTTCCTTCTTAAAATAATCACCGAAAGAAAAATTTCCCAGCATCTCAAAAAATGTATGATGACAGTCGGTCTTGCCGACCTTTTCCAGGTCGTCCGTCCTTAAACAGCGCTGCGCCGTGGCCGCCCGGCTGAAACCGGTAAGACAGCCCATAAATTGTTTCTTGAACTGGTTCATACCCGCCGGGGTGAACAACACGGTCGGGTCATCGGCGGGCACAAGGGAATCGCTACCCACCACGCGGTGCCCGCGCCGGGAGAAGAAATCCAGATACTTAGCCCTTATTTCGTCAGTCTTCATATTCTTTATCGGTTTTGCCGCGGGAGAATTTCTCCAGCACTCTATTCACCACATCAGGGGAGAAACCGCGCCGGGATAAAAAAGCGAACAGCCGGCGTTTACGTTTTAACGCATCCGTATCGCGTAACAGCGGCCGTTTTCTTCCAGAAACAAGTTCAAGGGCCGCTTTCTCCTCGGAATAGCCGTCTTCGCGCAGTCTTTCCAGCGCGCGGCCGGCCAAACCGCGCTCGATGCCTTTGGAGGATAATTCTCTGCTTATCCTGGACAAACCGTAAGAACGCGCCGCCCTGCTTTGCGCCCAGGCACGGGCAAAAGCTCCGTCATCCAGGAATTTTTTGTTTTGCAGGAAAGTGAGCGCCTCGCGGACGGTCCCGGGATCAAACCCTTTATTCTCCAGCCTGAATTCCATTTCTCTTACGCTGCGCGGCCTGAATTTCAAAAGAAGGAACGCGTACTGCAGCGCTTTGCGTATGTCCCCGGTATCGGCATTCCGATTTTTTAACACTTCCGCCGTCTCCACGGGATAACTACGCCTACAAGCGAGAACCGAAAAATCGGCGGCTCTTCGTGACCCCGCATGCGTAACCACGAAAATTCACCAAATTGAAGATATGATCCGGCGGTCATTTAAGCGGGAAAATTATATCTGGAAGAACAAGACCGCGGCAAGCGGCGTTTCATTTCTTCGCCACCACCGGCATAGTGCCCGCGGAGATCGCCTGGCGCAATTCTTTTTCCATCTCCTGAAAGAGTTTGGGTTGTTCCTTTAGAGCCTTTATTGCCGCGTCCCTGCCCTGCCCGATCTTCTCGTTCTTAAAGGATATCCAGGCCCCGGATTTCTCAGCGATGCCTAAATTCATCGCCGCGTCCACCAGGCTGCCCATTTTAGAAATACCTTCGCTGTGTAATATATCGAATTCCGCCTCGCGGAAAGGAGGCGCTACTTTATTCTTCACCACGCGCACTCTTGTCCTGCCTCCGATCACGCGATCAGCCTCTTTTAAAGAAGCGATGCGGCGTATATCCAGCCTTACCGATGAATAGAATTTCAACGCCCTGCCTCCGGGAGTTGTTTCCGGATTCCCGAACATCACGCCGATCTTCTCCCTGATCTGGTTGATAAAGATAACGCAGGTGCGGGAACGATTAATGGAACCGGTGAGTTTCCTTAACGCCTGGGACATTAACCTGGCCTGCAGTCCCATATGAGAATCGCCCATCTCGCCTTCAATCTCGGCGCGCGGAGTCAACGCGGCCACTGAATCTATCACGACCAGATCAACGGCGTTGGAACGCACCAGGGTCTCGGCGATATCCAGCGCCTGTTCCCCGGTATCCGGCTGAGAGATCAACATATCGTCCAAATTCACCCCGATAACATTGCCGGCGTAAGCGGCGTCAAAAGCGTGTTCCGCGTCGATAAAAGCGGCGACCCCGCCTTTTTTCTGTATTTCCCGGATCACGCTTAACGTCAAGGTGGTTTTTCCCGAAGCTTCCGGGCCGAATATCTCAACCACCCTGCCCTTGGGCAGGCCGCCGACTCCCAACGCCCAGTCAAGAGTGTATGAACCGGTGGGAATAGTTTCCACGTTAACTTTCACGTCGCCGCCCAGCTTCATTATCGAACCTTTACCGTGATGTTTCTCTATCTGAGAAAGAGCCAATTCCAAGGCTTTGTTACGGTCATTGATTTCTTTGGGTTCTTCCTTCTTCTTTTCAACGGACATATATGCCTCCGCGCTTTTGCGGTAAAAGTTTACAGTTTATCCTAACGCTCCGCACAGCAAGACGTTATTATATCCCAGCCTACCTGCCGTGTCAAACAAATTATCCCCTTGAAAAACCCCTAAAAAACAGCTTCTCCAGGCGCGATTACCAGCCGCTTTTAAAGTGAAAAAGCTGCGCCAAGAATTATATCCGCCATTTAGATACCGGTAACGGCTATGGTAACAAAGCCCCATTAGACATTAGGCCCACGGTGACGTTTTAAAGCCGTAACCGTAACCGATAGACGATACTAATACTCGGCATTCAGGAATCCTGCGCTCCGATTGGTTTCATCGTTTCCGGCTGTATAATCCGCCTGACATGGCGTCCAGATAAGCCGTTAATTCGCGCAGTCTGATCTCCTTGTCAAAACGGCGGCCCCTATCCTCCAGGCGCATATTTTCCAGGTCATGCCGCAGGCGTAAACGCTCGAAATACGCCTTGGTAATCTGCTCTATGATATCCTGGCGTAATTCAGCGGTCAGTTTTGAGCGTACATCTATGGAAGTCTGGTCTGTGCTCCAGATCAGATCGCCGAGCTCCCAATTTACCGTAACAGACCACTCCTGCGTGTATTTCCCTTTGCGCAGGCAATCGTCGTCCAGACGGGTGGTAGAGCCGCCTTCCCAATGCCAGAGGTCGGTACCGTTGCGTTGCGTGGAAAGAGAGACCTTAGGCAGCCATCCGCGCGCTGCCGCCTGTTTTCGCCAACGCGTAATCTTCTCCTGCCCGGCATCCGCCAGCGCCACCGCCGTTTTCTGCACCTCCTGAATACCCGGCTCTTCGCGGGGCTCAAACGATAAAGAAAAATTCCCGCTTGTGGCCGAAGGCGGCAAATCCTCAACGCCCAAAACCCCGTTATCGCATAGAAGATAAACCGCTCCGCGTGGAGAAACCGCGATGTTGTTTATCCTGCGGCTGCCCGCTTCCACAGGCAGTTCAACCCAGATGCCGGAAGAGAATGAATACCTGAATACGCCGTTGCCGTCCGTGGCATAGACCGCCCCGCCGGCGCCTGCGGAAAGCGCGCGGAGCGGATATTGAGCCAGGCCCTGACTGCTTAACTCCTGCCAGTCGTCTCCGCCGTCCGCGCTGAAATATACGCGGCCGCGGCAATACGCGTACAATTTCACGCCCGGCGCAGCGGCAATAAACGCCGGCTTGCCTTCGCCGGAAGGATATTCCTCCTGCGTTGCTGTGTCATCCTGCGGCTTTTCTTCCGAACGGAATCCGCAGGCCAATATCCTCTCCCAGGTATCGCCCGTATCCGTACTTTTGTAAATCCCATCTTCAGCCGCCAGATAAATCACCCCGGAGGCAGCGGCGGCCAGACCAGAAACAGACATAGACGATAATTCCCCCCTGACTTTTACCCAATGCCTGCCCTCATCTTCGCTGACTGTCAGTCCGCGCTCCGTAGCGGCAAAAATACGCTTAGGAACGCATAAAACGGAAACCGCCCCCCGCGCCCTACACACCCGCCGCCAGTTCTTCCCGTTGTCGCGGCTGCAATACACCCCCTCCGAGGAAGCGGCGAAAAGCGCGTCCGCGGAAGCCGCTAATGCCCGGACTTCACCTTTTATCCCGTTAGTCCTTCCGTAACAATCCCAATTACCGGAGTTATTAACACTTACCCAGACTGCGTCCTTACCGCCGACGATCAAAGTATCTTCTCCCTTAAAGAAAACACATCGCGCCTCCTTAACGGAAATGTTATCTTCCCCCTCCGCCCGGAACATTATCAAAGGCAGCGTCAAGAACAACGATGAACAAACGACCACGGTCATTAATACCTGCGGCCTACCCATAAAAAAGCCCTCCTTCCCATCCGGCCCGGAACATATCCAAACCAGGTCCGGCGCCGCGGCTTAAAAAACCGGGGCCTAAGATTTTTACTTATCAATTAATAGACGGGATAAAGAGGCGAAATCTAACTAATAAATTCAGAAAAAATGGCGGGGGTGGCTAACCGGAGCGCGGAATTCCCGAATGCCGAGTATTAATATCGTCAATCGGTTCGGTTACGGCTTTAAAACGTCACCGTGACCGTTACCGTTACCGCAAATTAATCAAGGGACCTTTAATCCATTTCGCGCAGTTCTTCGCGCAAGTTGTAATATTCGGGAAGGTTGATCTCGCGGAAGATCGCCTGTGCCCTACGCAGATATTCCCTGGCTTTTTGTTTCTGCCGGCGGGACCTGCAAATACGCGCCAGGTAACGGCAGGCATCCGCCAATTCGGGAACGGCGCCCGCCTCGACGGCATTGGCTTCCGCCAGCAGGAAAGCGCGCTCGGCAGCTGGATCATCGCCTGTTTCCAGGTAAAATTCGCCTATCATATTATAATCACCCGCCATATTGGCGCGATTGCCGTATTTGACGTCCAAAGCCAAGCCTTTATCGTAGAACTCGCGCGCGCGCTGATAATCCTTTTCCCAGAAAAAAACCTCCCCCAGGTTGAAATAACAATCGCTGATCTCTTCCTCGGCTCCGAGACGCTCGAAAAGACGCAGGCTTTTCAGGTAAAAACGTTTCGCCGCCGGATAATCATCTTTATTCACGAAGACCAGTCCGAAATCGAAATAATCACAAGCAAGATTATACCTATGCCGATAAGCCCATTGATTCTCCCTATTCAACTCCGAACTTTTCATCAGCAATTCCAAGGCTGCGGTATAATCACCGGCATCGATCTGCCAGACCGCCATTCGGCGCAACACAATAGCTTCATTAAGACGGTCTCCGTTATCTCTCGCCAATGCCAAGGATCTATTGTAAAATTCCCGCGCCCGCCAGCATTCGCCCTGCAATTGATGCATCCAGCCGATACCCGTGTAAGCCGATGATAAACCCCGCTTATAACCGTTACGTAGGCAATGTTCCGCCAACTCATGATAACATTGTAAAGCTTCTTTACGCCTGCCTGTGCGTTCATATATCTCCCCCAAGAACTGATACGCGGCCACGCATCGCGGCGTCTTCGATATAACATCCCTGAACACTTCCTCGGCCACCTTATATTCACCGCCGCGGGACAGTCTGCGTCCTTTAAGCAAAAGCATATAGTTACTCTGTTCTTCCTGAATAGAGGGGCCGAAAAGGAAAACGGCTCCGGTCATTATCGCGGCCGCGGCGGCTCTCAGCCGGCCGGAAATTTTCCGGCGGCGGCCGACGGCCGCGCGCCGCCGATCGTATAATACAAAACCGGGCTGACCGTAAAGCAGATACCTGCTCCAGACGCAAGAAACGCTTTCCCTGCCTGAAGAAAGAACTGTCCTGCACAAACGCACGTTCTCACCCACGGGTAAACCGGCTGCCAGCCGCCGGTAAAACTCGGCCGCGAAATCACCGCTGCGCGCGTCCTCCACCGCCGCCAGTGTCCCCAGATAATGCCTTGTACCGTAGAATAGGAACGCGGTGATTAACGCCGATTCTCTTTCCGGATACGCGCCCGTTATCGCCGCTGAAGAACAGGCATTGGCGAACACTAACGAAGGCAGAGCCGCCGATTCTCCGGCCTGGATTATATCTCCTGGACCGAATATCCCGTCGCTCAACGTCCAGCCGTCTCCCCCCCCGCGCGCGCAATGCCCGGCGAAATGAAGAATATCATAATTGGAAAGCGCGGCGCGCAGAAAAAGTTTTTCCACGGGATATGATTTAAAATCAACACTGAAACCGGGCAGGCGCAGGAGAAAATCCTTTATCCACAGGCCCTCCTTGTAAGCGAAAGGCAGGTTCCCCGCGGGATCGGCTACGATCAAAACTCTTAACGGAAAAGAAACCGCCTTCTCCTTCCCGCGGGACTCCGGCATTCTCGAGCGTAATATCCTGGCGCAGGCGAACCTCCGGCAAAGAAAATCCGATCCGTCATAAGCCATCTCCCAGGGGACTCCTGAAAGGCGTTCGTCTAACAGAAATAAAATGGTTTTTCGCGGCGTTTTGGAGAAAACTTCTCTGACAGAACAGGGAAACCCGGATTCCCACAATAGTTTGCCGGCAGAGACAAGCTCAAGAAAGGCTTCATTATCGGAGGAGAAATCGCGGGAAGATATAAAAGGGAATATATTCGCTAAAGAACGCAATTCTCCGGCGGGAAGACGACAACGCAAATGCCGCCTGACCGGTGCGCGGTTCATCTCGGCCTTATCGAAAACTCCGAAAAAAACCTCATCTCCCTCAGAGGATATCTCGACTGTCAGCAATAGCGCTCCTTTTATCGCCGCTTGTGTTTTTAGCAGACTGTTAGTCCGTTTTGAGCACCAACCTGGCCGCAGCCAGCCTCTTTCCTCCGGCAGTAGATATCTCCAGAAGATGATCACCGGCGGTTATCCCGCAGAACACGGCGCGGCCTTCGATCATAGACTGCGATTCGTTCTCCCTGCCGCGGCAAAATAATGCGGCCCTTAATTCGCCCTCGAGAACGCCCGCGGCCTTGATCTGCAGGGAGAATTTCCGCTCCTCCTGGCCGGAAACGATAATTTCCAGCCTGATCTTATTTGTTTTCCGGTAAAGCACGGCCTTCCTAAGCCCCGGGATAACT
>JBAZGW010000053.1:0-340 GCA_041652635.1 Candidatus Omnitrophota bacterium
AATTCAGGAAAGAAATCCCGGGCGCCTGTCGTGAGCCCTTCGACAAGTTTTAATGGTGAGCAAAGTCGAATCCGCTCAGGATAAACTTCGCCGAAGGATTAGCCCGGGGAGTATTCATTGAGAAACGGCTAATGGTTGATAAAAAACGTTTTAATGTTATAATCATATTTTAGTCAAAGTTGTGGCCCGTATTTAACCGGGCTTTCCGGCCGTCAGCGGCGCTAAAACCAGAGAAATATGCCTTCTAAACGTATTCTATTGATGTACATTTCCGAAGTCTCAGGGCACCGCAGCGCGGCTATGGCGCTTGAGAAAGCTTTGAGGATTACGGATCCCGGCG
>JBAZGW010000053.1:350-10207 GCA_041652635.1 Candidatus Omnitrophota bacterium
TTAACGCCTTTAATTATACCAATCCGGTATCGGAAAAAGTCGTTAACAGTATTTATATGAGCGTGATAAAGCGGTTTCCTGTGCTCTGGGATTATCTTTATGATAATGATAAGGTCGCCAGGAAAGTGGGATGGTTCCAGGACCTGGTTTACAAGATGAACGCTCCGAAATTAAAGAGGTTGTTCGATTCCTTCCGGCCGGATGTGATCGTTTGCAGCCAGGCGTTCCCGTGCAGTATGACCGCTGATTACAAGATACGTTACGGCTATAAGGTACCTTTGGTGGCGGTGTTGACCGATTTTGTTCCGCATTTATACTGGGTGCATAAGGGGATCGATTGTTATATCACGCCTTCAGCGGAGGTTGACGCCAGGTTATGTTCCCGCGGCGTGCCCCCGGAAAAAATAAGACAATTCGGCATACCTTTTGACCCAAAGTTCTCCGGGCCGGTTGATAAAACGGCGGTTTTGTCCCGGCTTGGCCTGTCCGCGGGGGGCAGGAATATCCTGATCATGGGCGGGGGGCAGGGCCTGGGCCCTATTAGATCCATAGTGCGTTCTCTTGACGGAGGCATCGGCGTGGATTTTCAAATGATCGTTGTGGCTGGGACAAATCGTAAACTGTATTCGCAGATGCGGGCTGTTCTTCCTTCTCTTAAGCATAAAACCAGGGTGCTGGGGTTTGTAAGCAATATAAATGAGTTGATGGCGGTTTCCGATCTTGTCGTCAGTAAGCCTGGTGGGATAACCACCTCGGAAGCTTTATCGATGGGGCTGCCGATGGTGATGATCAAGCCTATCCCCGGGCAGGAGGTCAGCAATACGGAATATCTGTTGAAAGAACGTGCGGCGGTAAAGATAGATGAAGTGCCGCTTGCCGGGGAGATCATCGGCTCGATTCTTTCTGATTACCGCAGGATGAAAGAACTTTCCGTTAACGCCAGGCGCATCAGTAAACCTTCCGCAAGCATGGACACCGCCGCCTTGCTTTTAGAGCTTTGCGGCCGCGGAACGCGGAATTCCTGCAATCGTTGATCCGATAGTTTATTATTGAAGTTAGCGTAATCTTAGTTCCGTTACCCCGGCTATTAGCGAGATTAAAGATCGTTCAGCGAGAAGGCCAGGATGTTTTTTTACTTTCTTTACCGAACAGGTCAATTCATAGCGTTACGGCTCCCCTTGAAGTCCGTTTACGGTCTGGCGGTGTTTATCGCGGATCTCCATTTTTTATTTTGCCGTCATGACAGGCGGGCGGTTTACTTTAATCTGAAGGCGATCTTCCCTCGGAAGAGCGAAAATGAGATAAGAACGATCAGGAGGAGTATTTTTCGCAATTTCGCCAAATACCTGGTGGATTTCTTCCGGTATCCGATCTTAAACCGGGAGTTTATCGACAGGAATGTCTCCGTGCGTAATATACATTATCTGGATGAAGCGCTGGCCAACGGTAAAGGGGGTATAGTGCTCGCCGCGCATATCGGTAATTGGGAATTAGGCGGCGTTGTCGTTGCCGCGCTGCATTATCCGTTCTCGGCCGTCGCGCTTACGCATAAAAATGAAAAGGTCAACCGGTTTTTTGATGAAAAAAGAGAGACGATGGGGATAAAAGTCATCCCGCTTCGTCATTCGCTCCGGAAATGTTTCAGGGTATTGAAAGATAACGGTTTGGTGGCGTTATTGGGAGACCGGGAGTTTACCCGTAACGGCGGGGTCATCGCCGAATTCCTGGGGAAGAGAGCGCTTTTACCTCAGGGGCCCGCGTTCCTGGCGCTTAAGAGCGGCGCGGCTATTATTCCGGGTTGTATGGTCAGGAATACGGGGGACAGGTTCACTTTGATGTTCGAGAAACCGATTTATCCTCCCGATGCGGGCTCGTTCGAGGACAATCTGCGTTTACTTCAGACGGAAACCAGCCGGGTGATCGAGAAATGGATAAGGTCTTTTCCGGAACAATGGTATGTTTTTCGGCAATATTGGGCAGACGGAGGGAACGGTTCGTGAATATCTGTGTGGTAATCCCGGCATATAACGAAATAGCTAATATCAGCTGGCTGGTTTCCTCTTTAAAGAAAAAAGGTTATGCAGTATTGGTCGTTGATGACGGTTCCACCGATGACACCGCTTCAGCGGCTGAGACTGCCGGCGCGGTTGTCCTGCGTAATGACGTTAATATGGGCAAGGGGGCGTCCCTTATCCGCGGGTTTTCTTATGTAAAGCAGAAGGGATTCGACGGAGTGATCGTTATGGACGGCGACGGCCAGCATCTGCCGGAAGATATCCCGGTATTATTGCGCTCCGCCGGAGCCGGCGGCAGCCTTGTCGTGGGAAACCGTATGGCCAAGCCCGGCGCTATGCCTTTCTCCCGCTGGTTGACCAATAAGATAATGTCGTTGTTATTGTCCTGCCTGACGCGCCAGAGCATACCGGACAGCCAATGTGGATTCAGGTTCATTGCCGCGCCGCTGCTGGAAAAGCTGAAACTTTCCTGCAGTAATTACGAAATAGAGTCCGAAATGCTGATGGACGCCGGCAGGTCCGGTTATAAAATATTTTCCGTTCCCGTGAAGTCGGTTTACCGCGGGACCAAGAGCCAGATCAATCCCGTTATCGATACTCTCAGGTTCTTCAGGTTTATCCGCAGGCAGTTGCGCCGCCGTTCCGTTGATGATGCGAAAAGAAAGGGATGACGCTTGAATATTAATGATGAGATCCTGAGACGAAACATGGTGGAGAAACAGCTTGTAGAGCGCGGAATAACCGACGATAGGGTGCTCGGCGCTTTTCGGAAGATAGAAAGGCATTGTTTTGTTCCTTCTGTTGTGGCGCCGGGAGTTTACAGCGATCACCCTCTGCCGATAGGCGAAGGCCAGACTATTTCCCAGCCGTATATGGCCGCTTTAATGACGCAGTCGCTTGAATTGCGTGGGGGAGAAAAAGTCCTTGAGATCGGCACCGGCTCCGGGTTCCAGAGCGCAGTGCTCGCGGAATTAGGCTCCAGGGTCTACAGTATTGAAAGGATTTACGGATTACTCGAACG
This sequence comes from Candidatus Omnitrophota bacterium, assembly GCA_041652635.1. Taxonomy (GTDB): domain Bacteria; phylum Omnitrophota; class Gorgyraeia; order Gygaellales; family Profunditerraquicolaceae; genus Undivivens. The sequence goes on from JBAZGW010000053.1 coordinate 3,387, forward strand.
CGCGAAAACACTGTTCGCCAGATTGGGGTATGCTGATATTCACCTGAAGGCGGGTGACGGCAGTTTAGGATGGCCGCAAGAGGCGCCTTTTTCCAGGATAATAGTCACCGCCGCGGTGGAAGCATTGCCGGCTGCCTTAACGGAGCAATTGGCCGAAGGAGGAATAATGGTCGTTCCTTTGGGCGGGAATTTCAGCCAGGTATTGACACTCTTTCGTAAGAAAGGCTCTGTGTTGGAATCCGAGGCAATTTGTCCTTGTGTTTTTGTCCCCTTGATCTCCGGCACTCAGGAGGCCTGTTGAGCGTTCCTTTGGCGCGCGGTGACGGCTTTATTCTCCTACGCAGGAAACTTCAGGCTTTTAAGCCTGGGGATGAGCGCGCAGGATGAACGGAACGTATATTTGCGCAAAGAAGGCGACTGTTTCGGAGGAATTCCGCTCAAGTAACAGAGAGCCCCCGCCCTTCGACAAGTTTTAATAGTGAGCAAAGTCGAATCCGCTCAGGATAAACTTCGTTGAAGGATCAGCCAGGGGAGCTTCATTACGTTACCGCGGCCGTCACCGAAAGGTAATATATGATCCAGGTTTACACGGGTAATGGAAAAGGCAAGACCACCGCGGCTCTGGGGTTATGCCTGCGCGCTGCCGGCGCCGGCAAGGCTGTTTTCTTGGGACAGTTCTTGAAAGGCAGGTCCTGCAGTGAATTGTTCTCTTTGAAAAAGATAAAGGGAATACATATCGAACAGTTCGGCCGCGCGCGTTTTGTCCGGGGGAAGCCTTCGGCAGCGGACATTAGATCGGCTGAAAAAGGATTTCTTAGGATAAAAGAGGCCGTTCTCGGGAAGATGTTCGCTGTGGTCATAATGGATGAGATCAATATGGCTCTGCATCTGGGAATGGTGGAACTGGACGCGTTGTTGTTAATGCTTAGCGAAGCGCCGGAGGAGATCGAAATTATACTGACAGGCCGCAACGCGCCGCGGCGGCTGATAAATCAAGCCGACCTGGTCAGCGAGGTGCGGGAGGTCAAGCATTATTTCCGCAAAGGGATCAAAGCGAGGAAAGGGATAGAGTTCTAATGCGCTGTTAAATAAGCCCTGGGAACAGCGCGCAGAGTCCGCCGCAGGCGGACTCTGCGCCCAGCGTTCGAACGAACGTATTCAATTAACAATCTGATGAAAAACCCTATTTTCGTCATCATGAGCGAAGCGAAGGATCGCATCTCCGTCGGAGATTCTTCGGCCTTCGGCCTCAGATGACGCAATTGGGACTTTTTCAGCAGACTGTTAAGCTCAGGTGTGTCCTGAACTTAGTCGAAGGACAAAGTGAGTAGCGCTGGGGTCTAATTTCGATTCTCGACTATCAGAAGTTCATGTAATAGTTACCATAGTCGTTGCCGGTATTTTAACGGCGGGTAATTGTTGTAAGATGACAATTATCACTCTTCCTGAGTCTTTCCTATCGAGAGGAAAGAAAAATAAGTTTGGTTCTGTTGGTTAGCGTAACCGTTATCGGGATCATAATATGAGCGCGGAAAATAAAATCTATCCGGTATTTCTTTCTCTTTCGTTAGTTCTGCATATTTCGTTTATAGGGTTCCCCTTGTTCATTCTGCGTAACGCCCATCGTATTAAACAGCCGGTCGAGATCGTTTATATCAAGAAAAAGCCTCCGGAAAAGCAGATAAAAGCGGAGAAGAGAGATCAGCCGCTGCAGAAAAAAGGCCCTGTGAACGCCGCTGTCATTGAAGCGAGGTCCGTCTTGGATAGGAAAAAACCGCTTCCTGAATACTCGGACCGCCTGCTTTCGGCCGCGGCGCCCCTGAGGCCGCAAATGTTCAAGCCGCAGCCTGTCGCGGGAAGAAAGAAAGTAACTTTGCCTCCGGCAGCCCTTCCGTCCGAAGGCATAGGCAATCCAAGTTATCAGAATTATTACGGAAGTGTGCGGGAGAAGATCCGCAGGGCCGCTTACGATAATTACAAACAGGCGGCGCAGGGGGACGTGTTTATTTCTTTTATAGTTTCTCGAGACGGTTCCCTTAAGGCCGTGAGGATCATGGATGAGAGGTCAACCGGAAGCGCATATTTAAAAGAAACCGCTTCCCGCAGCGTTCTTAACGCCGCGCCGTTCTCAAAATTTCCTAAAGAGCTGGATTATGATGAATTGACGTTTAATGTGATGATCTCTTTTGAAATTGAGTGAGGGGTTGAAATCCGTATCGATCTGTGGTATAATTATTTATGCTAAAGAGGTGTCAAAGTTTACCTATTCTCCGCCTTAATGAAGGCGCGGCTTTTCTTAAAGCCACAGGGAGAATAGGTTTTTTTTACTGGAAGCGCGCTATGTTATTTGATCGCCCGTGTGGTTAAAACTGGTACATAGGTTATTTGAGGAAAGGAGGTGGTGGTGAGTTCCGATAGCAAAAGTTCCTCTTTAGGCTAAAAAGATAGCTTTGGAGGACGACATCGGCAGGGGCTTTTATAGATTTAAAAATTACTGCCTGCCGGAATGGAAGCGTAATAATTGAGAGGAGGCTCTTGAAATGAAAAAGAGAGGTTTTACTCTTGTCGAAATCATGATAGTAGTTGCCATTATCGCTTTACTTGCGGCAATTGCCATACCCAATCTTCTACGCGCAAGAATAACAGCTAATGAGTCCGCAGCGCAGGCTACCCTCAGGACGGTATCCACAGCCCTGGAAACCTATGCCGCGGCCAACAGCGGGGCGTATCCCGCTAACGAAGGCCTGCTTACCGCAGCTAATCCGCCTTATCTGAATAGGGCGTATAGTGCCGCAACGGTACAGGGATATACATATGCATATACTACTTTGTCGGCTACGGAATACTGTGTTCAGGCGGCCCCAAGTTCGACGGCCACCGGAACAAAGACTTTCAGCGTGACCCAGGGCGGAGTTTTGGCGGAAGCCGCCTGTGCCGCCGGTGGATAGTCTTTAACAGGAGTTCTTGTTTTAAGCGGCGTTCCGTGCGTGAATGGGGCGCCGCTTCTTTTTTATCTTGCGGAAAGAATAATTTATGCTAAAATTTCTCTAACCATAGCTTATTGAAATGCTTATTCATTTTATGCTGTTTCGGAATAATGGGAGTTTTCTTTGGAGATATGCTGATATGAGATTTAATGCCGAAAAAGGGAAAAGTATCCTGGTGCTGGTCACGGTCGTGGGCGTGCTTAGTCTGTTGTTGAGCATTCTGGGAGAGAAAGTGATCGGGCTCATAGTAAACCGTAATAACGCCGCCGCCGCCGCCACTCTTAAAACGATCGCTACCGGACTGGAAAATTACGGTAAAGAACACGGGGGGGAGTATCCGGATAACTTTGCCGTGCTTACAAAGGGGCAACCGCCCTACATCGACCGCGATTATCTTGCCGGTTCTCCGCATAACGGATTTAATTATTTTTGTTCGCGTCTTGATAAGACGGGATATAATTGTTCCGCTATCCCGTTAAAGTGCGGTATCTCCGGGTCAAAGAACTATGCTGTTGCCACCGGCAATCTTTTTGTATCGGAGGATTGCGATAAGAATGAATAACCGCAGGGCGTTCTCCTTAGTCGAGATAATGGTAGTTACCGGGATCGTAGTCGTTCTGATCTCTCTTGCCGTCCCGAACATACTGAGATCGAGAGTGATCGGGATGGAGACCGCGGCCCTCGGCAACCTAAGGGCTTTGAACAATGCCTGTCAGTTATACCAGATCAACCGGAAAAGTTATCCCGATTCTCTGCCGGAACTCTCGGAACCGCGAGTCACTCCGCCTTACATAGATCCTGAACTCGCGACCGGCAGTAAACAGGGATATCAGTTCGTTTATTCTCTCGGATCTTCCGATCATTTCACGGTGAATGCCAACCCTTTATCTTCCGGTTTGCTGCGGGGGAGATTTTTCTATATGGATGAATCCGGCCAGGTACACGCCAAAAACGGAGGGGCTGCCGGTGCGGATGATCCGGTCCTGTTTTGAGAAAGCGTTCAGCCTGGTTGAAGTGCTTGTCGCTTCGGCCATACTGGTGTTTGTCCTTACCGGTATGCTGGCGATGTACGTTTCGTTGTTCGCCCTGTCCGATATCTCCGAGAAATACTTGATGGCTAATAATGCGGTCCAGACAGAGATGGAGAAGATCCGTTTGATGGATTTTTCGGATATTCTTGCGTTGGACGGCACCACTTTTACCGTTGCCGGGATGGCCGCGGAAGACGTCAGGGGGCGCATCGAAGTCTCGGATTATTCCCTTAGGGCGAGCCCCAAGGAAACTCTCAGGAAAGTGCGCCTTGTGGTTTGTTTCAGGCATAAAGGGCAGATAATCATCGGCGAAGATAAAAACCTGAACGGCATCCTGGATCCCGGTGAGGATATCTCCCCGCACAACGGCAGGCTTGATTCCCCGGTGGAAGCCGTTTCATTCATATCAAGCAGTTAGGAATATGAAAAAAGGTTATAGCCTTGTTGAATTGATGGTGGTGGCCGCGATAATAAGCGCGGTGCTGGCGATCGCTTTTGCCGGTTTGCTCGGCTCCAACAGAACCTGGCGCACGGGAAGAGACAAATTGCTTTGCCGGCAGGAAGCCAGGAAAATCGTGGATAATATCGGAAGGACTTTACGCGGTTCCAGCCCCGGGTGGTCGTTGGGCGGCAGCAGCTACGGTATTACCGTCAGCGATTCCGGCAAAAGGCTTGACTTCTATGTCCCCCAGCTTGAAGGCGGGGAGATCTCGGCGTTGACTAAAGTCACATACAAACTTGATCCGGATGATCAGCATCGCCTGCTCAGGAAACGCGGGCTTGAAACGCCGGAGGTAGTTTCGGATTCTATCGGGAGCATCAACTTTGGCGGAGGGTGCGGCGGCTGTTCGGCATATACGTGTGACAGCGTGGCGCAGAATTGCCCTTCGGTAAAAGTGGATATAACCGTGGCGGATGGCGGGCAATTCAGTATTTCCAGCCAGGTTGCGGTGAGAAATTACGAGCAGTCTTTATCCGCCGATGTTGTCGTGGAGGCCCCTGAAGCCGGAGACTTCTAAAATGGTCGTGTCCCGGAGAGTGTGCGGGAAGAGGCGGGCCGGGTTTAAATGTTCGGCAGGGAACCGGTACTCTATTAAGGAGATGTCCGATGAAGAAACTCTTGGATATGCCCGGTAAGGGGAAAAAGGGGATAGTGCTGGCCGTTACTCTGGTCGTAATCGCGGCCATCCTCGTGGCTACCGCGGTTTATTATTCCAGTATGGTCAACGAAAAATCTTCCGGAGAGATATCCCGTTATGTTTCCCAGGCCGCATATCTGGCGGAAGCCGGGCTTAATCACGGGGTATCGGAGATAAGGGAGCGCATAAAAGGAGATCTGCAACAGCAGGTATCTCAGATAAGGTCCTCCTCTGTTTTTCACGCTTACGTGGCTACCGGAGATTCCCTGGGGTTCTTAAAAGATTTCGCGTATCCGGTTTCCGGCGGTAAGTTCACGGTTTCCAGTGATCAGGCGGTGTTGACGCTTACCCCTTTGACTTTAAACAGCGGGGTCCAGGGGAGTTATGAGGCGGTGATCACCGTGCGTTCCAACCGGGCGCCGGAAGAAGATACCAGCAGCGGGGAAAAATACATTTTTTATTATTCCTATACGATAAATTCACGAGGCTATGTTTCCGCCGCTAATCCCGCCATAGAAAAGAATCTGGCGATGAGCGGTGGGAATTTCACGTTAAGCGTGCAGCGCGATACTTTCGCCAAGTTCGCCCTCTTTACGGCGCATCATATGACTCCGTCCGGGACTACCGTGTGGTTCACATCCAATACCAGGTTCAACGGGCCGGTGCATACCAATGAGCGTTTCAGCTTTGCCCAGAGTCCGGGAGCGTCTTTCACTCAGGAAGTGACGCAGAGCCAGTCCAAGGCGCGCTACTATAATAACGGATGGCCGGTCCTGCTGGACGCTTCTTCCAATGCCCCTTATGATGTTCCGAGTTTTTCCAGCGGTTTTTCCCGCGGACAGGACCAGATAAACCTGGAGTCGTCCATTTCTCAGGCGGATCTGAAAAATCAGGCTTTGGGCACTATGCAGGAACCCGGGCAGAGCGGTATCTATGTCCCGAACAACGGCACTTCGTTGACGGGAGGGATATATATCCGCGGTTCTGCTTCGGTGTCCCTGGGGGTTGATTCCGGAGGCAGGCCCGTATACACTATAACTCAGGGGAGCACGGTAAAACAGATCACCCTGGATCTGGCCGCTTCCACCACGACCGTTAAATCCGGGGCCGGCACTCAGACATACAGCGGCATTCCCGACGGCGTGGATAATGAAGGGATACTGATCTACGATAAGGGGGACATAACAGGCTTATCCGGAGTGGTCCAGTCCAACAGTAAAGTCACTGTTTCCAGCGAGCAGGATATCGTGATCACCGGTAACGTGACTTATGAATCCTACAATACTTCCCCCGTCTTGAATGCCGAGGGGTATTCTAATGTCCTGGGGATACTTTCCTGGGGAGGCGACGTGCGGATAGCCGCGGGCGCTCCGGACAATATTTCCATACATGGCGTGGTTATGGCTCCGCACGGGGTTTTCGAAGTGGATAATTACAGCGGCGGCAGTCCGCGCGGCACGGCAACGATCCTCGGAGGAGCGATCACCGATTTCTACGGCCCGTTCGGGACATTCAGCGGAGACAGGAATATTTCAGGGTATGGACGGAATTTCGTCTATGACGCGAGGATGCTTTCCGGGATGACCCCGCCGTATTTCCCGTATATGACGAATTTCACTTCTTTTATTTCCGGCCTTGATACCCGTCCGGTTTGGCAGGAGGAG
>JBAZGW010000054.1:0-9847 GCA_041652635.1 Candidatus Omnitrophota bacterium
CTGCCGACAGGCAAAACTGTCAAATATTATTTTTTAACGGTAGTATACTCGATTGTGTGTAAATTAGCTTTACAGTAAATAAAAAAGGCGTATCTTTCTGTTTGGAAAGTCATAACAACCCGGGCCTGCAAGCCCTAACCAGAAAGGATACGCCCAATGCAATACGTAAATCTTGATACAAGCTTAACACGCCGTTGGCAGCGCGTAAAGGATTTTGTCAATTACGCCCAAAATACAGACTTTTGGCTGGACGTTAATCAGCATATCCGTGGGTTGGTTAAAGAGTTGATCCAATTCTCCCTTGAGGAAGAAATGATCGATTACCAGAAACGCCAATCTTATCAAAGATCAGATTCCAGACTTGATTACCGTAATGGCTATTACTACCGTAATCTTGATACTGCCGTGGGTCCCGTAGAACGGATTCAAATCCCCCGTTCACGTTCCGGACTATTCCATCCTAAAGTTTTCCTTCGCTATCAACGCAGGCAAGAAACCGTAAATGACGCTGTTTGTAATGTCTTCCTCTCCGGAATCTCCACCAGAGACGTCTCCGGCGCTTTAAAGCCTTTACTTGGAACCTCTATCTCCGCCTCCACTGTCTCTCGTATTTGCAAAAGGCTTGACCCTCAAGTAAAAGCCTATCATCAACGTAAACTTATCGACGAATATCAATTCCTCTTCTTAGACGGTATTGCTTTGTCCGTCAAAGGTTCCCTTAAAGCCAAAAAGCTTCTTGTCCTGGTTGCCTACGGCATTACTCTCTTCGGAAAAAAAGAACTTATCGACTTCCAAGTCGCTTCTGCCGAATCAAGAGAAGCCTGCGAATCCTTCTTAAATAACCTCTTCCTCAGAGGATTATCCGGTGATCAACTCAAACTTATCATCACCGACGGCTCTAAAGGATTCAAAGCAGCCATTGCATTAGTATACCCTCGCGTCAAGCACCAGCGCTGCTGGGTTCATAAACTACGCAATGCCACAAAACTACTCAAGAAAGCTTATATTAAAGGCTTTAAAGCCGATGCCCGCGAAATTTACAATGCCTCTTCTCACAGAGATGCCGTTACTGCCTTCAAATTACTTCGCAAACGCTGGTATTCCGTAGCCCCGAAGGCCGTTGAATGCATACAGCAAGACTTAGATGACCTGCTGGCTTTTCTTACTATCCCGGTTAAACAACAGGCTAAAGCTTTTATCCGCCGGCAGATCAGAACTACTAATATTATCGAACGCTCTTTCCGCGAAGTCAGACGTAGAACCAGGCCTATTGGCTGTCTCACCAATCTCGACAGCCTTAGCCGTATTATTTTTGCTATTTTCAACCGTCTTAATTCCAAATGGCAGAGAAAACCTTTACCCCAATTTACACAATTTATTTGACATTACCATTGACCCCGTAAGTATATATAGTATATACTTGTTTATACTTACATTGCCGGTCATTCCGACGTTACCTCGAAAAGGAACCACGATGAGCATAAAAGCCGGTTTGGGCATAAGCACCGATAAGGATTCCATCAAAGCGGTCAAAGAAGCTGTTTTACAGGCAAAACAGAACCTTGGCGATAACGTTCCGCCTAACGTCGCCATCGTCTTCAGCTCCATGGAATTCGCCCACCTGACCATGGTCAAGACCATCTCCTCAATGCTCGGGCCGATCGATGTGCTTGGCTGCAGCACCGCGGCGGTGATCTGCAACGCCGGCATCTTCCGGCACGCCATCGGGATCATGCTGCTCAGTATAACCTCCGACACATATTATGCGACCGGCAACATAACCGACATAAAATATAAAACGGCAATGAAGGCCGGCGAGGAATTCGGCGAGAAACTGCTCGCCGGATTCAAATCCGCCCGCAGGGACCTCGGGATAGTCTTCTCGGACGGGATGATAGATAAAAATTCCAATCTCATCTATGGCATACAGGAACGCCTGGGAAGCAGCTTCCCGCTTGTCGGCGCGCTGGCTATGGATAACCTGCGTTATTCCAAAACATTCGTTTATTATAACCAGACGGTAGAGAGCGACGCGGCATGCGGACTGATCATGGGCGGCAACGTGAATTTCGGATTGGGCATAAAACACGGCTGGAAACCCCTGGGCAAACCGCGCTTTATAACCCGCGCCAGCGGGAATATCGCTTACGAAATAGATGACATACCGGCGGCCACCGTATACGAGGATTATCTCGACTGCAACCTCAAAGAATTACGCCTGGAATTAAGGCGTATCGGCACTTTCTACCCGATAGGGATATATCTGCCGGGAGAAGAAGAATATCTTCTGCGCAATATCACGGATATCGGCGAAGACGGTTCTTTGATCCTGCAAGGGAACATCCCGGAGAACAGCCAGATAAGGCTGATGATCGGGACAAAGGAGACCTGCTTTACCGCGGCTGAACAGGCCGTGAATGAGGCGAAATCCGACCTCACGGCAAATTCGGCTTTCTTTCCTAAAATAAATTTTGCTCTTGTATTCGACTCTATTTCGCGCTATATGTTATTGGGTAGAGACGCGGAGAAAGAACTGGACGCGGTAAAGAAAGCCGTCGGGCCGGGAGTGCCGGTGATCGGACTCTACACATACGGTGAACAAGGCCCGCTCAAATCGATAGATTATCACGGAAAAGTTTACTTGCACAACCAGACAATAAGCGTGCTGCTGGTGGGAGAATAAATCTTGGACAGCGAAATATTAGTTAATATTTTATGGCTGGCATTCGCTTCCGCGGCCCTATCCCTGCTCATCGTTTTCCTCAAGAAGAACGAGAAGATCAAATATCTGCAATCGGCTGTGGACACCCTCCAAAAAACCCTGGAGGAGATGGACGAACAGGCCAAGTTGATCGTGCGGACCGATATCGCCCTTAACAAGACCCAGGAAGAACTCGACAAGAAACTTACCGGATTATACGCCCTGCAGAGGCTCTCGAGAGCGATAAGCACCACATTGGAAGAAAAGCACATATTCCGAAAAATCGAGATATCCCACCTTGAAGACCTGGGATTCGAGAAATGCTGCGCCTTCCTCTGGAACACGGACGCTAATGAATTCATTTCTTATCTCCATATCGGCTATATGGAAGAAGAGACTGAATACATCAAAGCCGATCTTGCCGAAAAACGGGGGTTTTACCTGGATATTATCGACAGGGAAAAAACCATATCCTCCATATCCCTTCAAAAAGAAATGGGGAGATTGGAAATGAGCAAGGTTTTCCGGGCTAATTCTTTCGTCATTTCCCCGATCATGCCCAAAGAGGGCGATAAAGGATTCATTTTTTTCGGGGCCGGAGCGGATATGCCGCTGACCGAAGGCGACGAGGAATTCATTATATTGCTCGCCAACCAGGTAAGCCAGGCGCTGGACAACGCCAGGCTTTTCGAGCATACCTGGATGGCCCAACAGAGCCTGGAACGCAAAGTGGAAGAACGGACGCAGGAACTCAGCCTCGCGCTGGAAGAAGTAAGGTCCATAAGTAAACGCAAGACCGACTTCATTTCCGCCGTATCGCACGAACTGCGCACTCCGCTGACTTCGATAAAAGGCTACGCCGCGATATTGATCGAGGAGAAACTCGGCGCGCTCCCTCCCGCAGTCAAGGAACGCCTGGAAAAAATAAACCGCCACAGCGACGAACTCGTGCGTATGGTCAACGACCTGCTCGACATATCGCGTATCGAAGCCGGTAAGACGGCAATGAAGCTCGTGCCGCAGGATATCCGGGAAATGACCGCTTCCGTGGCCGACCTTATCAATATCCAATGCAAAAATAAAGAAGTCGAGCTGATCACGGAGATCCCTGAAAGCCTGCCGCAGGTAATGGCCGACCGCAGCCAGATCGAGCGCGTGTTTATAAACCTGCTGGGGAACGCGGTAAAGTTCACCCCCCAACAGGGACGGATAACGATCAGGGCTTCGCAAGAACAAGGCCGGGTCAAAATCGACATTTCCGACAGCGGGATCGGAATGCCTCCGGAAGCGCTCGAGCGTATTTTCGAAGAATTCTACCGGGTGGACAACAAAATAAACCAGCACGTCAAAGGCACCGGGCTCGGGCTCCCGCTGGTTAAACACATCATAGAAGCGCACCAAGGCAGAATATGGGTAACCAGCATCCAGGGAAAAGGCAGTACTTTCAGCTTCACGCTGCCTTCCATAAATTAAAATGATGAAACCGCGCGTGCTTCTCGTGGATGACGACCCGGACATTCTTGACGTTCTCGAAATAACGTTATCCGAGGAAAATTACGACATCAGTAAAGCGATGGACGGCGAGGAAGCGCTCAAGATCATACGTTCAAAGCCGATAGACCTCATACTCTTGGACCACAACATGCCGAAAATGACCGGACGGGAAGTCTGCATGGAAATAAAAAAAGACATCCTGCTCAGGCATATACCGATCCTAATGGTCACCGGCAAAGGAGAATTGCACGACAAGGTCTGCAGCCTGGAAGCGGGAGCCGACGATTACATTGTAAAACCTTTCGAACCCAAGGAACTCCAGGCCAGGATACGCATGACGCTCAAAAGGAGCGAACGCGACCTGGACGCCAATCCACTTACCCGTCTCCCGGGGAATATCTCCATACTCGGAGAACTATCGGCGCGCATAGAAGGAAAAATGCCGTTCGCCGTATGCTATATAGACCTGAATAAATTCAAATCATACAACGACATCTACGGCTTTGAGCATGGAGACGACATAATTAAAGAAACGGCTCGCATATTAATACGCGCCGTCCAGGAAACAGGAGTATCCTCGGACTTTATCGGGCACATCGGCGGGGACGATTTTGTCATTATCACCGGAATAGAGACCGCGGAAAGGATCAGCCAAAAGGTCATCGACGACTTCGACCTTTCCTCTCCCAATTTCTATAATGAGACCGACAGGGCCAACGGTTATATTATGGCAAAAGACCGCTCCGGCAACCAGCAGCGGGTGCCTCTTGTTTCCGTCGCTATCGGCATAGTGACCAATGAATTCCGCAGGATAGACCACGTGGCCCAGGTGGGAGAGATCGGGGCCGAATTAAAAGCTTTCGCCAAAAGCAAAGAAGGCAGTAACTACGTCAGAGATATGAGAAAAGAGGATTAAAACTGGTGCGAGGAGAGGGAGTTGAACCCTCACAGCCTTGCGGCCAACAGCCCCTCAAACTGTCGCGTCTGCCATTCCGCCATCCTCGCAAGAAGTTTTTTTATTCTACTGTATCCCCTCCGGTTCGTCAAGATTAAACTATACGAAGCAAAAAACAGGGACAGCGCTACCCGTGGCTTTTAAATAGCAAAGAATCCGCGCCGTCATCAGAGGTACGGCCATCTTCCGCTAAACTTATGTGCCGTTAAATGAACACTTCCCCGGCTAATCTTACGCCGGAGTTTATCCTAACTTTGCTCGCCATTAAAACGGCTATGTAACGAAGCCAATATCGGTTTTTGGTTACGGTAACGTCCTAAAAGCCGTCTCCGAATGACGATACGTCCGCCACTGAAGTTTGGCGAGATATTGTCCGCCATTGATGCTTCGACGAGACTAAAATAAGGGTATCGTAGCCGATATTAATACTCGCATTCGGAAATTCCGCGCTCCGATCAGACTTTCCCGGCCCTTAAAAACATATAGAGGCAAACGACAAACAAGAACAAAGGGAACTCTATCCCCCCGGCCGGATGGGACTGGCTCGGGAGAAAACTCCACTGCCCCCAATGGTACTTTAACACGGCGACCAGCATAACTGCGATCAAAGGCAGAGCGGCGATCCTGGTCAACCAGGGTTTGTAGAATCCTCCCGCCAGTAAAAGAAGCGCCCCGGCTAACTCGCCCAAGGCGGCCAGCAAGGCAAGCGGCAACGGCAGGCCCGCCCCGGCAGCAAAACCTTTAAGATTCAGAAATTTCCCCCAGGAATGATAAATAAATATGGCGGAGACCATTAACCTAAGCAGCCAGTGGGCGTATTGCGAAAAATAGAACATCTCTCTCCCCCTTTTTAGACAAGGTTTGACACCCGCATCATAGTGATTATTTTAACATCGCCTATTAAGCTTGTGAAGTAAAAGATGTACTGCCGGAGCGGGTTATTTTAAGCGGCCTATGAGACGCAGTAATCCGTCAAGTATGGTAAAGGGATGAGGCGGGCAGCCTGGAATAAAGAGGTCCACCGGAAGAAGAGAAGTGACGCCATTGCAGGTTTCCGGGTGCCCGCGATAAAGGCCGCCGGAGATCGCGCAGGCCCCGCAGGCGATGACTATTTTCGGTTCCGGCACCGCCGCGTAAGTATCCAGCAGGGCGGAACGCATATTGACGCTCACCGGGCCGGTGACCAGCAGGCCGTCGGCATGGCGGGGAGACGCGACAAACTGTATACCGAACCTGCCGAGATCGTAAGTTATAGTGTTCAGGACATTCACGTCCGCTTCGCAGGCGTTACAGCCTCCGGCGCTCACCTGCCTTAATTTCAAAGAGCGCCCAAAAATACGCTTTATTTCTTTACGGACCGGGGACGCAACTGCCGGGACCGCCCCTCCCTTAAAGATCAGCTCTTCTCTGGCAAAAGCCGCCAGGCGGTAATTACGGGAAAAATAGACCGCGCTGCGGCCGCAGGCAGCCGAACAGGAAGAACAAAATAAGCACTTCCCCAGATCGACGGAGATCTCCCTGTCCTTACGCAAAATCGCGCCTGACGGGCAGGCTGCGGAACAGGATACGCACTCTCCGGTGCATCGCAGAGAATCTATCACCGGCATCCCTCTGAAACGTTCCGGCAAATAACTATCCGGGACCGGGAAACCCGCGGTGCGGTAACGCTGCCTGATCCTTTCACGTAATACTCTGAACATTATATTTCTCCGTATCGTTAGAGATCATGCCCGCAATAAGAAAGATTAAAGCTCTTATTGCAAAGCGGAAAATCGGAGATCTGCTCCCCCCGCATAGCCACGGACAACCCCAGCCAATTGTGGAAAGACGGATCGGTTATTTTATAACGCGCGATACCGCCGTCGGCGCGGCTGACCGCGACATGACAAATCTCCCCCCTCCAGCCCTCGACCAGCGATACCGTCATGCTTTCGACAGCCAAACCGCCGGGCTTCTGAATTGTTACTCCGTCCGGCATGGATTCCAGCTGTGATCTTATAAAATCAACCGACCTTTCAGACTCCAGCCAGCGCACATAGGCCCTGGCAAAGACGTCACCTGAAGGATAGGTGGCCACCGGGATCTGCTCAAACCTGTAAATACCGTAAGGGAAATCGAAACGCACATCCCTTTCAATACCGCAGGCGCGGCAAGCCGGGCCCACCAATCCCAGAGATAAACATTGCTCCTGAGAAAGCCGTCCGGTACCTTCAAAACGGTCCAGCACCGAAGGCGTATTCCAAAGCAAAGCTGCCGCGTTCTTTAAATCCGCGAATGCCGCTTCCAGCTTCTCCCTCAACTGGAACACCAGCTTGGAGTCCATATCGAAATTAATGCCTCCGGGGCAAAGCAAAGAACGCCCGAAACGACTGCCGCAAAGCAAAGCCGTCATATTAAGAAAATCCCCCCTGAGCCTGCCGCAATAAGAAGCGGTCGGCAGATAGGCGATATCCCCCGATAAAGCGCCGAGGTCTCCGCTATGATTCGCCAGCCTCTCCAATTCCAGGGCTATCCCGCGCAGGCACTGCGCCCTGGCGGGGATATGGCATCCCGATAAAGATTCCACCGCGCGGCAATAAGCCATTGAATGTCCGATAGAGGTATCGCCTGCCGCCGTCTCCATATAAGATATGATCTTAGCGGACGGGGAAACGCATAGCGCGCGTTCAATGCCGCGGTGCTGATAACCAAGCTCGGCCTCAAGATGCAAAACATCTTCCCCAAGACACTGGAACCTGAAATGCCCCGGTTCTATGATCCCGGCATGCACCGGGCCCACGGCCACTTCATGACAACGTCCGTCCGGCACTCGCCAGAATTCACGCGTTCCCGCTCCGGCAGTATTTTTACGCACAGGCTTCAGCCAGGGATGCCCACGGGGTATAACTCCATACTCCTCGAATATCTCCCTTTCAAATAACTGCGCCTGCGGACAATCCGGCGTGATGGATTCGTAGCCGTCCTTTACGGAGGTAACCGACAAATAAAGACGGCCGGATTTATCATGCGCCATTACCGCGTAAATATCCACTCTCCCGCCCAATCCCGGGCTTCCGAATAAAGAAACTATCCTGGCGCCGGAAGCCGCTTCTCGCAGAATAGAGCCCCTGAACTCCGGCATTTCCAGCCGGGGGATATCTTTCAAGTTAACAACGCCGTTATTTTGTATAAAGAATCCGCTGGTCCCGGCCATCAGCTGTTCCCCCCCAGCAATGCCGCGGCTTCAGACACCGCCCTGCCTAAAGATTCCGGCAGATATATTCCCAGTAACAGGGAAATAGACAGTAAAACCAGCGCCGGAAGCAGCGGCAGAAAATGCTTTCTTGCGCCGTTTTCCTGTGGCGCTGCCGGAGTTGCCGGAGAACCGAAAACCATACGCATCCCTATCCCGGTCATTGCGATAAAAATAACGCTCAGCAAAAACAGGTATGCCGCCGGCAGGAGAATGTTACCGGATGCGACCGCCGATTTAAGAATGATCCATTCACTGAGGAAGGTGCCAAAAGGCGGTGCTCCGCAAATAGCCAGTATTCCGGCTAACCAAAGGATACCGGCAGGCGGGATAAGATGCGCCATCCCGCGCACATCCGCGATCCTTTTGCTTTTGAAATACGCCAGGATATTCCCGGCGCAGATGAACAAGGCCCCTTTCACGAAAGAATGGTTGGCCGCGTGAAGCATCGCCCCGTAAGCCGAACCCATCGCGACGGCGAAACACAATATACCCATATGCTCGACGCTGGAATAAGCCAGCAGCCGTTTATAATCCGACTGCCCTATAATAAAAAGTCCGGCTACGGCCATGGAAAGAAGCCCGAAGATCAGGAAAAGTTCCCGGCAGAACCCGCCCAGGCCGTTAGCCAGGCAAAGCTGGTAGAAACGCAGGATCGCCAGAAAAGCGCAATTCAACAGCGCGCCTGACAGCAAGGCGGACGCCACGGAAGGCGCCTCGCTATGCGCGTCTGGCAGCCATGTATGCATGGGCGCCAGCCCCATCTTGGTCCCGTAACCGACCAGGATAAAAATGAACCCCGCTTTCAGCCATAGCGGATCAAGGGACACGCCGGCTTTAAGCAGCCGGTCCAGGGAAAGCTCCACTCCGGAGCCGGAAGCGGACGCGGAAACGGCAAGAAAAAGGTTGCCGAATAATGCCAAAGCAATACCCACGGAACAGATCAACAGGTATTTCCAGGTGGCTTCCAATGAACGCGGATGCCTGTGAAAAAAGATCAACGGCGCGCTCACCAGCGTGGTCGTCTCCATGGCGATCCAGATCACCCCGAAGTGCCGACTTAACGCCAACAGGCTCATTGAAGCGAGAAAGATCAATAGACATCCGGTAAACACCGCTTCCGGGGCGTTATTGAAGAACAGTCCCTCTTCGCTTTCTTCACGCGGTCTGCTTTTTTCTTCCCGCAGATAGATCACGGCATAAAAAGAAGCGCAAAGAAACAACAAACTAAAAATGGCCGTGAAATACCTGCTGAGCGCGTCCATGCCGAACCAAAGCGATTGATAATCGGCCCCGCGGAACAAACACAGATAAAGAGAGAACGCTGAATGCCCGCAAGCCACGAAAAGCAGCAGGCGGCGGCGCAGGAGATCATTCTTGAGAAAAAAAGCGAGTAACCCGCTGAGGAAAGGAACCATGAAAAGCAACAGACTCATTTATTCAAGCCTCCTTTCTTCCGGCAGCC
>JBAZGW010000055.1:0-9747 GCA_041652635.1 Candidatus Omnitrophota bacterium
CCCTTTTCCCCTTCCATTGGACACCTCCCTCTTTTGAGCTGGTTTCTATTCTAAATCCAACTCTTCGTTGTGTCCACTTTTTCGGGGGAAGATCATCGTGCTTCGTGCCTCGTGCTTCATGCCTCATGCCTCGTGCTTCATGCTTCGTGCTTCATGCCTCGTGCTTCGTGCTTCGTGCTTCATGCCTCGTGCTTCGTGCTTCATGCCTCGTGCTTCATGCTTCGTGCCTCATGCTTCGTGCTTCATGCCTCGTGCTTCATGTATTACTCTATCTCCGTCGCCCGCAGCACTTCTTCCGGGGTAGTCAACCCCGCGGTTATTTTTTTCAATCCGTCGTGGCGCAATGTGGTCATACCGGAATCCAGGGCTTTCCGCTTTATTTCATCGGCGGAACATTTGGATTCCACCATTTTGCGTATCTCCTCATTTACCACAACCAACTCAAAGATACCGATCCTGCCGAGGAATCCGCTCTGCTTACAGGCCGGGCAACCCGCCCCTTTGAAGAATTTTGCCGCCCCGCCGCTGCTCCCGAGTTCCTCCATTATCCGGCCTTCAGGAATGTATTCCCTGCGGCAGGAAACGCAGATCTTCCTGACCAGCCGCTGCGCGAGTATCGCCGTCACCGAACTTGAAACCAAGAACGGCTCTATCCCCATATCTATCAACCGGGTAAGCGCCGAGGCCGAATCATTCGTATGCAGAGTGGAAAGCACCAGATGGCCGGTAAGCGCCGCCTGCATCGAGACATCAGCGGTCTCACGGTCCCTTATTTCCCCGACCATGATTATATCCGGGTCCTGGCGGAGTATTGAACGCAGGCCGGTGGCAAAAGTTATGCCGGCCTTGGGATTGACTATGGTCTGACGGATAAGCGGCAATTCGTATTCCACGGGATCTTCTATGGTAATGATATTCTTTTCCATGGAATTGAGCCTCGACAGGACCGCGTAAAGCGTGGTGGTTTTTCCGCTGCCGGTTGGCCCGGTGACCAGGACTATGCCGTTGGGATTATGTATCGCTTTATCCAGCAGTTTAAAATCTTCCCCGGAAAAACCCAGTTCGCGCATATCCAGGTTCACCGCCGATTTATCCAGGATACGCAGAACAACATTCTCTCCGTGTATAGTAGGAAAAGTGGAAACCCTGATATCCAGATCCTTGTTATCGAAACGCATCCGCCCGTCCTGGGGCTTCCTGTTCTCCGCTATATCCAGATGGGACAAAACTTTTATTCTGGAGATAACGGCATTCTGCACGTTTTTAGGCAATTTCCCGGATTCATAAAGTATACCGTCTATGCGGTAACGTATCCTGACATTGTTCTCTTCCGGTTCTATATGTATATCGGACGCCCTCTCCGCTACCGCGCGGGTGATCATTTCCCCGACAAGCCTTATTACCGGGGCCTCTTCTCCGGCGCCTTCCTGCCGGGGCTGCCCGGCCTGTGCCTCGGCGGGAAAAGATTTATTCGGTTTCGCGGATGCCGCGTAGTAATTATCCAGCGCTTTATTGATAACGTTGAGCCCGGAGATGACCGGATCGATATTGTCGAACCTGGTAATACGCCTCAACTCGTCCAATATCATAATATCATCCGGATAAGCCATGGCCACGGCGATACTGTCCTGCACCCGGAAAAGCGGGATCGCTTTCAGCTTCCTGGCGTATTGCTCCGGCAAAAGTTCCAATAACGATGTATCTATGGAATAACCGTTGAGGTCGAGATAAGGAATGCCCAGCACCAGAGAATTGACCTTCGCCATGTCCTCCTCGGAAAGCATCCCGCTTTGCCGGAGGGCTTCCTGAAAAGTAAGGTTGTTCTCCGCGGACTTCCCGGAGACCGTTTCCGCCTGCCCGGCGTTCAACAATCCTTCCTTAAGCAGTATCTCTTTCAATTCCCCGCTATCCATTCCCCTGATCTCCCGAGGCTTCCATTCCCAACAATCTATATATATTCGATAAAAGCGCCTGCGGCTCGAACGGCTTGGTGATAAAAGCGTCCGCCCCCACTTCCGACGCCGTCTTACGGTCGGTTTCCCTTACTCTGGCGGTAAGCAGGATCACCGGTATGGATTTATATTTATCGTCGAACTTGAACATCCTGCAGACCTTGAACCCGTCGAGTTTAGGCAGCATAATATCCAGGATCACGATATCCGGCCGGACCCTGCGCACGATGCCGAGGGCGTCCTGCCCGTCGGAAGCGGTGATCACTTCAAAATTGTTGGCTTCCAGCCGCATCTTCACCATTTCCAGCAGTTCGGGCTCATCGTCCACCAAAAGCACTTTTTTAGTCTGTCCCGCATTGTCCATACGGCGTTATTCTCCGCTGTTCCCCTGGTCAATAGTATCTCCCAGCAGGAATTTCACTTTCCCCAACAATTCCAGAGAATCAAACGGTTTTTTCAGGTAACCGTCGGCCCCGGCCTCGGAACACTTCCTCTCCACATCCTTAACGTTGGAAGCGGTCAATATCAATACCGGTATCCTGCGTAGGGCCTCGTTATCCTTGAGTTTTCGGCATAATTGCAAGCCGTCTATGCCCGGCAAGAGCACATCCAAAAGAATGATATCGGGTTTATCCCTGAGCGCGCAGGCGTAACCTTCGATACCGTCTTCAGCGCTGATAACCTCATATCCTGCCGCTTCCATCCTGAAACGCAGCATAAACAACATATCCTTTTCGTCATCCACCAGCAAAACCGATTTTGCCATTTCCACCTCACTTGTTTCTCGCTTTACTTATTAATTCCTCGTCGTTTCCGGCCTCAGCCGGGTACGTGGCGATGCCGAAATTGATCTTTATCTCCTTATCGAGGCCCTCTTCGCGCAAATAATCCGTCACCGTTTCTTTAAGCCGGCCGGAGACGGCCGCGGCGCTTTCCCGCGAACAATCGGAGAGCAGAACGATGATCTCGCAGGTATCCTTGACCGCCACGTCCCCGGCCCTGCGCAGGCTCTCTTCCAGCAAACGCTCCATACCCCTGAGCGCGGCGTGCAGGCGTTCCTGAGGTATACGCTGTCTCACTCCTTCAAAATCGAGGACGGAGATCATTATTAAAGAAACTCTGGTATCCCTGGAACGCGCGTCCTTGATCCCGTTGGTTATATATTCCCTGAATAACTCCTCGGAATTGAAACTCGGAAGCGTAAAAATGAAACTTGAACCCGCGCCCAGTCCGCTTTCCACGCGGATCGCGCCTTTATGCAATTCCACCAGGCTTTTTACTATGGACAAGCCCAGGCCCGTCCCCTTTTCTCCGCCTCCCGCTTTCCTGCCGAATTGCTGGAACTTGGAGAACAATTTAGGGATGTTCTCTTCCGAAATACCGGCGCCGGAATCACTGACCGAACAGATTATCTCTCCCAGCGAATGTTGCAGGGATATCCCTATATACCCCTTCTCCGTGAACTTAAGCGCGTTACCGACCAGATTGATGAATATCTGTATCACCTTGTCGGAATCAGCGTAGATACTTATTTCTTCCGGCGGCAGCTCCAGCCTTAATTCCAGGCCTTTCTGTTTGACGCGGTTCTCGAAAGACACCGCCACCTGCCTGATCAACGCGTTCATATCAACCAGGCTTTTTCTCAATTCCACCTTACCGGAATCGATCTTGGATATATCCAGGAGCCCGTTTATGATACGGCCCAAACGGTCTATATTGTCCTTGGCCACCGAAAGTATGTGCGCTTGTTTATCGTTCAGGTCACCGGCGATCCTGTCTATGATCAGGCTTAAGCCTTCCCGGGTGATCGCCAACGGTGTGCGCAATTCGTGCGAGACCGTATTCAGGAATTCGTCTTTAAGTTTCTCCACGCGGCTGCGCTCCGTTATATCCTCCACGAAAACCAGGATTTTCTTCTCATGCCCCTCTTCAAGCGGCATACCGGTAAAATTCCTTATGGTATTTTTCTCGCTTTTATGCCCGTGGTATTCCACTCCGCCGAGAAAGAAACTCTCCCCTTCAAAAGCCCGCCTTATCTTCTCGTCGAGCCCTATGCGTTTATAAGGCGGCAGTTCATAAACATTGTACCCCATGAATTCTTCCCTGCTCACCCCGGAGATCATCAGCATGGAAAGATTGACGTAATCTATATTGCCTGCGGCATTAACGGTGTATATCCCCATCGGCGCTTTCTCGAGTATCGAACGCATCATACGGTACACATGCCTGATCTCGTCTTCTTTCTGAATGCGTTCGGTTATGTCGAAGATGGAACCGTCAAGAAAAACAGGCGCGCCTTCCGAAGAGAACACCCCCTGCCCTTTTTCAAGCACCCAACGCTGCCCGCCGCCGGCATGGAATATGCGATATTCTACCGCATACTGAGTCCTCCGCGCCACCGCTGCGCCGATGACTTCCCCGACCTTACGCCTGTCGTCCTGATGGATTATCCCGGTATACGCGCGGCTGCCGCCGCACATAAGATCCTCCGGTTTATAACCGGAGATATCCTCAACCGCATTACTGACGAATTCCATAGTCCGGTCGGCGTTGAAAGAACAGCGGAATATCACTCCGGGGACGTTGGCGATCATATTGCGAAAACGCTCTTCCTTCTCGTGGATGATCTCCGCGGTCTTTTTATGTTCGGTGATGTCCACGATAGAAGCGACGCTTTTCTTGGTGCCCTGGATCATCGCCACGGTAACAAGACAATTGTGCACCATGCCGTTTCTATCGAGAAAACGGAATTCGTATTTATCCGGTACCGATCTTTCCTGTTTCCCCGACCTGCGGTCGCTATGATAACACCGCATCTTTTCAACATCTTCGGAGTGCACGAACTCAGTCCAGTTCTTTTTCCCCTCTATCTCCTCCCGTTCGTAACCGGAGATCCTGACGAACTCCCGGTTGGCCATATAGATTATCCGGTCCTCGTCGACGATTATCGTGGCCGCTCCGGTATTCTCAAAAATGACCCGGTATTTCTCCTCCGATTCGATCAGCAGTTCCTCCATCCACTTACGCTCGCTGATATCCACAAGGCCTTCGATAATATACTTATGATTATCCAAGGTAATGGCGGAGGCGCTTTTAAAAACCGGGACGCGGCTCCCGTCGGCGCGCAAAAGCACGCATTCCGATTTCTCCAGATATTCCCCGAGTTCGATGATCGGACAGCATCCGGCTTCCATAGGACAGATGAATTTAAAACAGGTATGCCCGATTATGTCCTGCCGCTGAGTTCCTATCATCCTGACCGCCGCGTTATTGGCGTCGACGATGATATGCGTGCCGGCGTCTATAATGATGATACCGGTCTGCATAGAATCAAAAATGCTATTTAGACGTTCGCCGCTTTCCCTCAGCAACTTATCTGTCATAGCCGTAAGGCCCCCCTTCTTGTTGTCCGAGAATCCCGATATGAAAGTTGTTTAATGGCCTGTTGTGTGGACACAAAAAGAACCCAATGTAACAGAAGAAATTATAGCATAGCCGGGTGCTTATTACTATAATTTATCCGAAGGATGAAGGATGAAGGACGAAGGATGAAGGACGAAACGAAATCTTTCATCTTTCGCCCCTCGTGCTTCGTAACTTATGGTCTGTCTTAGCAGTTGCGTGCTTCATCTCTCGTGCTTCATCCATCGTGTTTCTGCATCCCTTCGTGCCTCATGCTTCGTGCTTCATTTTTCTTCCCGGAACCCGCTTTTAAATGTATTCGAATTCATCACTCGCAGATCGATGAGAACGCGCAATAGGAACAGGCCACGGTATCTTCCTTATCCGGGGTGAACGGCACCTCCGGATTCAGGATCTCCCTGTTCAGCAGGAAATCCAGGGCCGATAGATACTCCCGCATAACCTCCGCGCGCTGCCCAGCCTGCCGGCTACCGTGAAAAAGCGTTCTTACCGCCGCTCCGGCGTCGCTCTCCCTCAAGCTGTAAATAGCCGCGTTCCGCAGCGGGATATCCGCGTAATCACGCGACGCGAAATACAGATAAACCGGAAGTTGAAAGGATCTGATCTTCTTTTTTACCGTAATCCTGTCAAGCCGACCGTCAACGCTTTGAAAGGCGCCGTCAGGGATATCATCGCCGCCGGTTTTATAATCCAGGACCAGCAATGACCCGTCTTCCAGCAGATCTATCCTGTCTATCCTGGCTTTAAACTCCACTTCAGCCGCCCCCAAAGGGATGGTTCCGCGAAAGTCCTTCTCCAAAGCCAGGATCCTGGCAACGGAACGCCCTTCTTCCACGGCAAGGAATCTTTCCAGGCGATGGCGCATAATTTCCTTCACCATAAACGCGTCCGATTTCATCCGCTTCCCCAGGTCGGCGGCAAATCTTTCCTCAAAAACCCCGAAAAAGAAATTCCTGAAAGGACCGTCTACTCTCGGTTTCTTGCCGCGGAAACCGGAAAAAGTCTCCTGCAGTAAAGAATGCAGGAACGTGCCCACATCGGCGCCTCCCGGGTCCTGCAGAGAATCCTCCCGTTCCTTCAACCCCAGGACGTAACGATAATAGAATTTCAACGGACAGGAAAGATAAGTATTCACCGCGGAAGCTGAATACCGCATCCGGGAAAGGAACTCCAGCACGCGCTTCTCTTTTGCCACAATCGTGCCGCGTGCCGGCACGACGACATTGAAATCCGCCCTGGGCACGGCCGGCTGCCGCGGGTCTCCGGAAGCTTTCTGCCGCTCCCAAATAAGTTCCTCGATAAAACGGCTCCGTTCGCTCTCCGGGGACTCCCGGTAAACAAGAACGGCCTTTTCCGCGCCCGCGATAAGCCTGCGGAACATATAACGCTGTATTTCTTCCTCCTTCTCCATCCGGTTGATACCGAGGCTGATCAGGATCTCCCTGGGGATCAACGGCTCATAAAGGCGCAGCTTGGGAAGGCGTTGCTCATTGGCGTCCAGCACGATAATATTGCGGAAGTTCAGGCATCTCGTCTCCAACAGCCCGAGGATCTGGAGCCCTTTAAGCGGCGAGCCGGTAAAGGCAACCGCTTCTTTCTCCAGCCTGTCCAGGAAAAGCGCGAAAATGTCCTGCCTGGGGAAACTCTCCCCGGCAAAAGAAACAGAAGAAAACTCGCGCGCCACCCGCAACAGCCGCTCTATGGCCGCGGAATTCAAAGGATAACTCTCGAACATCCCGCGTTTAATGAGCGCCTCCAGCACCTCATTCAGCGAGAGCGCGAACGCGGAAATCCCCTGGACATCCTCCCATCTCCGAAAAAAAAGGTCATGCACTGAAGACAATATTTCTAACAGTCCTTCCCTATCCGCTTCTCCGGAAGATTCCAGGGTGAGCTCGTAAAGCATCTCGTTCTTTTCTATCTCATCGATACTGACGAAAAGGCTTCCGCCCAAGGAAGATCCTTGTTCCCCCCGCAGCAGTTCTTCCGCCTTATGCATCAGGATCCTGGTTACCGACTGAGAGTAAGAGAACCGGAGGTTTTTTACCAGGGGATGCAATATCACCCGCAGGTAGTCGGCCGCGTAATACCTGCCGGCGCTATCCCTGCTCTCCTGCGCCGCGCAGACCGCGCGGAATAAAGAATACACCGGGCTCCTCTTCAAAGGATACCCCATAGAAACATTAAAATCTTCTTTCAGCGAGGAGACTTCCGACAGTAACGGCACCAGCCCTTCCGGATCCGGCAATATCACCGCCGTGCCGGAGAAGCAGTTGCCGATTTCGGTGGAAAGCAGGTTTCGCACCACTCCCACCTGGGAATGCAGATCGAACCCGGCATAAAGCGATATTTCCGGGGTCTTCCCGGAAACAAGCTGTTTCTCCCGCGGCAAAGGCCCGAATAAAGACATTGTCTTCTTCAATACCGGCCACTCCCGGGGGTCTCCCTGGAACACCGGTATTGCCTGGCCTTGAGCATAAAGCCGGCTGATGATCTTTTGCTCGCAGGAATGCAGATAAAAAAGCCCGCAGAAATAAACCCTCTCAAATCCGGTGACAGGCGCGTCCCGGGTATATTCAACCGCCCGCGAATAGAGCATCCCGCGGGAATAACGTTTACTCTCCGACTGAAGGAGATGATAGCCCTGCCTAATGGAATTGACACTTTTTAACAAGGCATTAATGTATTCCGGGACGTCGTAACCGATCTCGGCCTTGACTTTCAGGTTCTCCAATATCGGCTCTTTTATATCCTCCAGGTCAAGTTGTTCTATCATATCCAGGATCTCCCCCGCCCAGGGATAAAACCGCGGGAAACTATCCATCATACCGAAAGCCCCGCATGAAGTCCCCTTTGCCAAAAGATAAACCTGGTGCGCGGCCTCCAGTTCCGGCATACGCGTGAACGCCTCCCTGCTCCCGACAATATACGCGATGAATTCATCCATAGAAAAAAATGACGGCGGATAAAAACATTCCCCCAGCCTGGCCGCCAGCTCTTTTTTCAGGAACAACGCCGGCCGTTTTCCTCCGAAGATCAAAGCGACGCGGCTGAAGTCAAAAGAGGCTTTACCGGGATATTCCCTAAGTAACTCGTCGGCCAGAACACCGATCAGATCATCTTCTATACTACAGGAAACTATTCTACCCACCCTGCACCGCCTCCGTCTCCAGGCTATCCATATACACTATTACCCCCGACACCTGCCGGCCGGGATAAATCCCGGATGCCGCGCCGATATATTCCTTCATCTGCCTCAGATATTCCTCCCTGCCGGAACGGGAACTTTTATAGTCCACGACTGTTATCCCGTTCTCCTCCTCGATCAACCTGTCAATCCTTAAACTGCGGCCCGATGCCAGGACGATCTCCTTCTCACAATATACCCTGGCGCCTGGTTGCCTGAATATCCAGGCGGTCTCCGGGCTCTCCAACAAAGCCAGGGCCTTCTTTCGGGCATTATCTATCTTCAACGGTTCTTCTCCCAGCATCGCGCAGGCATGCTCCAATTCCTCTTCCGGCGAGGACCCGCTGCCGGAGGCGCCGACGGCGGAAAGCAGGCCATGCAATAATTCCCCCTCCGAGATCGCGTCCCTGTTACGCAACTCCTCACCTGAAGGGAATTCCTCGCGCAATAACCCCATCCAGTCCCCGTAACGCGGCGCGGACAGGGCCAGCAAAGTTCCCGAAGGCTCTTTATGCGCGCGGCATTCGCCGCGTTGCCCGGAAGTATACCCGCCGGCAGGCAACAAACCAGCGGCCTGATTTGTTCTCTTGGCTCCGGAGAAAGGTATGATCACATACAGCTCGCAGACGGCCCTGGTGCAGGCCACATACGCGGCGCAGAGTTCATCGCCCACGGCCTTATAATATTCCCGCAGATACAGTCCCTTCAAAACGGGGGAGAACTCCGTTCCTTCCGCGGAACGCAAATGGACCAGATAAGCCGCGTCACTGCCGGATTTAAGGACAAAAGCGTCCGCCCCCTCCGCGCTCTTGGAGCCGACCTTGAACCTGAATTCCATGAACGGTATGATCACTACGGGAAATTCCAACCCTTTTGATTTGTGGATAGTCAATACCTTCACGGAGCCGCTTGACGGAATATGCAGGTTCAGCCTGTCCGCCGGCATATTCGCGAACCACTCCAGGAAAATACCCGGTGAGCCATGGCATTCCGGTTCGCTCTCTTTTATTATTTCCAGCAGCCCGCAGACAAACCCGCTCTCCCCCGGGAAATTGGCCGTCACGGAAAAACGGGAGATTATATCCACGGCCATCTCGTACAACGGCATCAATCCCACATTTTTGAAGAACGGCTCGAATAATCGCTTCCAAGCCTGCGGATATTCTTTCTGGAACTCCCGGTAAT
>JBAZGW010000056.1:0-9738 GCA_041652635.1 Candidatus Omnitrophota bacterium
GGGCGCGTGATCTTCACGACCCCTTTCGAGAAATCCGCCGCGTGCCCGTTCACGTCCTTATCCTCCACTGCCGCAGGAGTCTCGGAAAACAGTTTATACTGCCCTGCGGGAAAAAGAGACATTGTTTCCTTACTCTCTTTTCCCCAGTAAACGGCGAATAAACGCTCGAACATCCCGCGCTCCGTCCTGTTCCCGAAGACCACTGCCCCTTCTCCTTCATTACCTTCCACACTCTCCGGCGGAAGAAATACAGGGACTTCAAAATATATATTCCGGCCTTTCAGATCTATGACTTTCATCTCCTGCGCGGCTAATGCGCTTTTTGCCGGGCACAACAAACAAAAGAATAACGAAAATATCAATGCCGCGCCCGCGCGCCTTCGTCCTTTCATTTGCTCTTTTCCTTCTCCGCCGTCAATTCCTTCACTTTCTTCTTTTCTATCTCCAGGCGTTTCTGCATCGCCTGATAAGAGACCAGATCCGCGCGGTATAATTCCTGCAGATCCTTTTTGATGAATTCCCTGTCCTTCATCAGTTTTTCGCTGTACTCCATATCCTTCTGATGAGAAACAGTCTTTAACTTGTGCTTCAAATTCAACTGCACGGCTAAAAGCGCGGCGGCGATAACGCAGAAAACCGGGATAAGCACTTTTGCCCAGCGTCCAAATGCCCCGTTGTCCGACTCTGCCCCGGGGGTAGCGGAATATTTCTCGCGTTCAACCTCCGCCCTGACTCCGCTGATAAAATCATCCGTGCCGAGAATACTCTTTTTCGCCAGCTCTTTTCCCAGGGCTTCCATCTCCGGGACGGGAAGCGATGCCAGATATTCCGGATATGTCAGCGGCTGTGCCGCCGCCGCCGACAAAAGCGCCTCTATTTCCCCGCGTTCCGCTTCCATATCCAAAGGCTGTGCCCGGACCGCTCCGGCGTATACGGAATAACTGCTCAATTCGTAGTCTCCCGGAGCGTCGGCAAGCCCCAGATTGGACGGATTCTTGTGTATATACGCGCTGACCCCCAGAAGATAACTCTTTTTTTCCAGGATAGTGATCTTCGGCCTTTCCTGAAGCAGATGCCCTTTCCTGCCGTAACGGGAATTGAAATATTTAGTATAATTAGAATTCTGAGAATGCATTATCTGAGAAATAGTGCAGCCTTCCTTGGGTTCTATAAGAAGGTGAACGTGATTAGGCAGAAGAATGAAAGAAAACAGCTTGAAACCGAATTGTTCTTTATATCTCTTCAACAATTCAAGGTATGTCCGGGAATCTTCGGCATCCTTGAAGATGACTTTCTCGTTGTCCCCGCGGGAGGTTATGTAATAAACGGCGCCTTCGATATGAATGCGTGGTATTCTTTCCATCTTCACTCCTCTATGCGTGGCATAAACCCTTAAAACATAAAAAAAACCAGGCAGTCTTGCCTGGGATCACATCAGCGGCATCCCTTATCTTCGGCAGTCTGCCGTTCCTCGTACACCGCAAAGGAAGCATGACTTTGCGCCCTCCGGTTACCCGGAGTTTGCCTTTTCGGATCAGGATACAATCTATCTGCATAAAGTATACCACAAATACCGTATTTATCAATCCGCCGCCGCGGTCTAAAGACCGTGGCTTGCTCAGGACCGATACTTGGAACGCAGAATTCTTTTCCCTCCCTCAATAGCGGGGCTTGAACGCCGCCGAACGCGCCAACTCCCCCGGGACTTTTAACCGTGCGCAGTTCTGGGCCCATTTTATGTATATCTCCCGGATATCATCATCTATCGTGATACGATATATTCGAAGAATTCCCTGACTCTTTCCTTTATGATCTCATATTCCTTCTCATTCAACAGATTCTTGCTCAATAATTTATTCTCGAAGGCCTGTTTATCTCCGTTAACATTCCTGATGGCGAAGAGATACCTGCCGGCAAAGTTATATTTCCTGGTCACGGTAACGGCGATAAGAAAATTATTGCGGTCGAATACGCCGTTGATATCTTCGATAACTATCCCGAGCAAATAATTCTTCTTTATAAGCAACGGGAAAGAAATGGAAATAGGAAGCGTCATATTGCGTTCTTTTTCCTCCACAAAATCGACATACGGCATTCTCTCCAGGAACATATAATCTTCAAATTCATCGATCCTGCCGTAACGGTGAAAAGAAGGGTCAAGGACAAGCATCTCGCCGTTTCTCCGCGCTCCCTCTTTAGGCGTAATAAACAAGACCATGTGCGTCGCTTTCGGGGTCTGGAAATAACCGGACTGCACCGCGCGCACGAATTCTATCTCGTGAGAATCCCCGAACAAAGGCTTGATATAATTATAAACATACGCTACGAGCTCTCCGCAGGTGCCGTATCTGTTCCTCTCAAGGATCAGATCACCATTTTCGTCGAAACGGTGTATATTGTGCACGGTCCAAAGCCTTTTCTCCGGATCGATACTGACAAAGACATCGCGCTGCTCGAACATCGGCAGGCCGGAATACTCAAGTTTACCGGTGATCTCGAAGATCTCCTTCGCGAACGGCGGCGGCGCGACTGGTTCACTGTATAGTTTATCGTCTACCGGGACCCCGCGGGAAACCAGAATAAACCACCCCAGGCCGGCGACCGCCGCCAAGAGGCAGAAACAAGCCCATTTAAGGCCGCGTTCTCTACTCTTCATCCGGCTTATGATCTGTCTTTCCTGCTGATTATTCAAGTGTATTCCTTCTTTACTTTTCATCCCGGCGCGGCGAGGCCGCACAAGATCAATCAGGCCTGGTTGTTTTTTCTTTACCGGCGGTTCCCGATTTAAGCTCTCTAAGACGCTTCTTTTCCTCTTCCAACTGCCTGGCTTTCTTACCGTATTCTTCCGTGAAAGCCCGCTGATTCCGCGACATATCCATAGAGATAATTTCCCTCGCCTCTTTCAGCTTTCCGGCATGCTTCGCTTTCGCGATACCATCTATATTACCGATCTTCACGGCAGTGAAAATGCAGGAAAAAAGCAGATAGGCGGAACAGGCGGCCGTCAACAAAGCTATAATGGTCAATTTATGCATCCGCATACATCTTCCCTGATCTATTCTTTAAGCCTTTTCAGCGCCTCCCGGATATCGTCCGCGTCATCGGCCCCCGGTTTCAATTCCAGATATTTCCGGTAATGTTCTACCGCTTTTTCCGGATCCTGCTTTATCGTATCATAGACAACGGCAAGATTATAATGGGCATCCGGGTTGGATGGATTCAATTCAAGGGACCGCAGGTATGCCGTGACCGCCTCATCGTAATACTTGGCGCTTGTATACGCCACCCCAAGATTATAATTATAAACGGCCCGTTCCTGTTTTATATGCTTCTGCAGAAGAAGCAGCCCCTGCTGCGCTTTTTGCGCCGTCTGGACGTAATTGCCGCTTTTTTTAAGTTCCTCTTTCATCTCGCCCAATTGGGACTGGGCCCGCCGCAAGTAATCTTCCTTTTCTCCGATCAACCGCTGCGCTTCCTGCAAATTTATCTGCAGCAGCCCCTTTTCATCCTGAAGTTTTGTGTTCACCGCCAAATACGACATTGAATCATTCTGCAGGCGCTCATTCTCCTTCATAACCTTCTCTCTTTCCGCCTGCATAGTCGCCAATTCTTCCTGCGCCTTCTGGACCATCTTGTTCAACTGGCCTAACTGGCCGGAGAGATAAGTGTTCCTGGAATATACGCCGATACCCACCGAGAGTAAAAAAACAAGGAATATCCCGCCGGCCGCCATAAATAATATTTTTCTCATGGATAAGCGGGCCCTTTTGCTTCCAGCATACGTATCAAATACTCCACATCGGCGCGATCCTTGGCTAAAGGAGCGAGCGTAATGTAACGCTTAAGATAAAACACCGCCTTTGCCGTATCATTACGGTGATGTTTATATAACAACCCCAGATTATAACAGGAGCCGGCGTCCTTGGCGTCTACCGCTAAAGCCTTCTCGAAAGCGGTTATCGCCTGTTCGAACTGCCGGTCTTGAAAATACCCGTTCCCCAATTCTTTGTATAAAATAAACTCGCCGGCCGACTCCTCTTCTCCGGCCTTATCCGGGGAATAAGATCCCGCTTTCTTTTCTTTGCGCTTCCGTTTCACGCGCGAGGCGGCTTCTCTTGCCGCCCGGTCCACTTGTTTCTTCAGCTCTAAGTTGGATTTCTCCAACCTTGATAAAGCACCGCCCTGCATCTGCATTTCTTCCACAAGTTTCGCGTTGTCACGCCGCAGATCATCGATATTTTTACGCAGTTGCTTCTCGGTATCCGTTGCGGCGGCTGATAATATCCCCTGCCATAATAACACAATAGCCACCCCGATAACCAATATTCTGCCGCTCATACGCTGCTCTCCGTAGAATTTAATAATTCTTCAACCCTTTCAGTTTTAACTCCACGTCATTCCCGGCCGGTTCCTCCCTGGATGATTTAACGGCGCTTTCTCTCCGGCTTTTTTTATCGGCCTTTTTCTCAGAAGCCGCCCCCGCTTCCAGTATTTTACGCGAAATGATCTCCCGCTTCATCTTTTCGGTCAGGATATCCGGGGGGATCCATTTTTCGGGTTCCATCCCGGCGCTTACCGCTTCTCCCGAGACTATATGCGGAGTAAGGAATATCACCAATTCGGTCTTCTTTCTCAGAGACGCTTTCCCGCCGAACAATCCGCCGATCACCGGGATCTTGGACAACAACGGCAGGCCCGTAACATCTTCCCGTTTATCGTCTTTCATCAATCCGGCGATCATTATCATAGAACCGTCCTTTACCTTGACCACGGTCTCCGCTTCGGAAGTTTCCACTATCGGCACTATACTGCCCAGACCGGTCTTGAGCGTCTCGCGCACGGAACTGACTTCCGGTTTTATCTTCAAGGTCACGAAACCTTCCTGATTTATGGTCGGGGAAACGTTGAGTTTGACGCCCACGTCTATGAACTGTATACTTTCCGAAGTAACTGTAGTGGTATCTCCCTGGCTAAGGGTCTGGGTCACGTAAGCCTCTCTGGCCCCGACCATCACCTTGGCTTCCTGATTGTTCACGGCTGTGATCCTGGGGCTGGAAAGTATCTTGGTGTCTCCGTAAGTCTGCAACAATTGCAGGGTAGCGGTATAGTCATCGCTGTCGAGCACGCCCATGGTCATATTCAGCTTATCGGCGGTAAGCAGCGGCGAAGGAGTGAAAGAAGGGGCGGCTGGGAAGGTCCCTGAGAAGTTCATAGTATCGCTGAACACTTCTTCCCAGTTGATACCACGCTGATACTCGTCTTTCAGGGTGACCTGGACTATTTCCGCCTCTATGAATACCTGGCGGCTCGCTTCATCGAAAGCCTTGACTATACGCCGGATCTTTTTCATCTTTTCCGGCAGGTCGGAAACGACCAGCTTGCTGGATCTTTCATCTACGTAAACTTCCCCGGCGCCTCCGGTGATCACGCTTGACAACTGCGTCTTTATATCAGCAGACTTGGCATATTTCAGATCAAAGATCTCTGTCTGCAGAGGCTGATCCAGGTCCAGCACGGTCTCTTCCATCAGGTCGAGTTTCTCCGGGATATCGATCAACAGCAGGGTTCCGGAAGTCTCATCGGCGATGATCTTGCCGATATCGGACTTTACCAGGCTCAGCGCGTTAAAAACGTTGGATGGCTTCGCGTATTTCAATTTCAGGCTTTTGAACCCTCTTTTTTCGTTGAACCTCCTGCCGTAAAGCTTCTCATACTCGGAAGAGGTCATAATATTGACGATATTGCCTTTTTTATCGCAGGCCAGGTCCTGGCTCATTAATATCACGTCCAGGGCGTCGTCGAAAGTAAGCGAATTCAGGAAGATATTCACCCGCCCGGTAACGCTCTTGCTCGGCACTATAGTAAGGTTCATCTTCATCGAAAGGATACGGAACAACTCAACGATATCTATCCCCTTCAGGTCAAGAGATATCCTCTCTCCCGAGGTCTTTATTCCGTTGAGTTTCGATTCTATCTTCTGCGTATCACCGGCAGGCAACTCTTCTCCGTTTTGCGGCCGGCCGCCGGTTTCCGGCTGAGCGGGCCCAACAGGGACTACGGAAGGGGTTTTTTCCTGAAGAGCAGGATTGGCGACATCCGCTACCTGCTCGTTCTCCGCCTGGCCGTTGACCGGACCGGCAGGCCCGTTCTCCGGACGGCCGTCCGAAGGAGGATGCCCTGAATCAACCGGCTGCGGAACAGCTTTATTTCCTTGTTCCGGGGCTTCGGAAGCGAAAGCCATGCAACAACCGGCTATAAGAACAAAAACCGCCAACGGAACCCATCCGAACCTAAACCCCGGGCCGCCTTTCCCGCTGCATCTCACAGGCACCCGCCTGCAGGCAAGGCAAGAAGACCCGACAGGATTGTTCCGATCAAGGCTTCTGGACAATTTGATCTTAAGATTTATCGGCATAAACCATATTTAAGGAAATTGCGGTTGATAAAGGAACCGGTTATCTTAATTCCCAATCCTTGCCGTCCTTGCTCAACACTATCTTATCCACATAGATCTTCTTGACCCGAAGATCATTTAAAGAATCGCCGTCGTTAAGAAGGTACGTTTTGGAACTCTTGGTATCTTCAACCATCGCCTGCGGCCTCTCAGACCAAAGTATACCGACTAATTTCAGGCTATTGATCACCTGGGCCGTCTCGGAATCAAGCAGGCTTTCCGCCTTTCCCGGCTCGACCGCAAAGATATTATGTTTGCCGGCAGGACTAAGCAGATCCTTTAATTCCGGGGCTTTTTCCGCCGCGCTCTCCACCGCGCTATCTTCCGTACCGCGCGATAGCACCTTCTGAAATCTTCCTGCTGTGTCCCGCGAAGCTGACAGATAATCATACAACAAGAACAAAGTGGCCAATACGGCCGCCGCCACAGACAATTGAACCGCGGTCTTGAGAGTGAACCGACCGGCCGGCATTCTGAAAATGGATCCCGCCGGCGCGCCCTTCTTATCCTCCCGGCCCCCGGACGGATGCGGACTGAGGCCGGCCGGATTGCCGGGGTTCTCTATTATTTTCAACAGCCTTTCTTCCGGAGTAAGATTCTTATTTTCCATATATTATCATATATTGACCGGCACCGCCGCAACTTTTACGTCATTATTTATGATATCCCAAATAACACGGGCGTCCACCGATACCCTGTTCGACATTACCAGCGCCTTAAGGGCGTTATGACAAAGCATGGCTATCCTGCGCGGGTATCCTTTGGTGTAACGGTGTATCTCGGCGATCGCTTCATCGGAAAAAAGCCTGACCCGGGAATTAAATCCGGCAACCTTCAGGCGGTAATGGATCATCTCCCTCGTCTCCCGCTCATCCAGGGGATTAAGCATATATTTCAGGCTGATCCTGTCCCATAGATTAGGCATCTGGCTCAATTTAGGCAGGACCTCCATCTGCGACAACAACACCAGTTGCAGGAGCTTATATTCGTTCGTTTCGTAATTCAGCAGCACGCGCAGGACTTCCAGGGACATCTGGTTCAATTTCTGGCATTCATCGACAACCAGCACCACGGTCTTGTTCTCCTGCACGCCTTTCATGAACAGGTAATCTTTCAGCATTTCCTTATAATCCAAAGTGGTGGGATTAGGCTTATTGATCTCCATCTTGAAAGTCCTTACCAAAGACTCCAGGAATATCTGTTCGTTATCATACGTGGGGTCGAGTATAAGATGGAAGATGATATCCTCCCTCTCTTTAAGCATCTGCAGCAGCCTGCGCGACAAAGTGGTCTTGCCGACGCCGACATCCCCAAGGATCAAGCTTAACCCTCTTTTTAGACGGATCTCCACCAGCAGGCGCATCAACGCCGCGCGGTGTTCCTGCGACTCATAAAAGAAATCCGGGTCGGGACTGGTGGAAAACGGTTCTTTTTCCAGCCCGAGCAGCCTGTAATAACTCATTTTCTTTCTCCGGCTAAATACCGACTATTTTCTTACGGATCAGGTGCAGCGGATAACCCTCTTTACTCAAGGTGTTTATCCTGCGCAAGCGCGACCTGACCTCCTTTTCTTCATACATACGCTGGTTACCGGATTTGGCGAGAACCTGCAACAACCCCATCGCGGTGTAATAATTAAGCGTGTGGTACGGGATATTGAACTTCCTGACGACTTCCTGAGCGGTTATTTCTTTTTTTATCATTTTCGGGAAAGCTTATAGTTTGAGTAGTTACTATAACTACCGCATCTGCCTTAATTGCGATAAATATAGCATATTCGGCAGATTTGTCAAGAAATATCCGCGCCTAAATTACCGAGGGACGATGGAAGAAGCATGAAGCACGAAAAAAACAGGTTCTGAGTGATGGGTTTTAGGTTTTGGGAACAGACCGAAGCATGAGGGGCGAGGCATGAAGACAGAGGGACATTCGTCCTTCGTCCATCGTGCTTCATCTTTCACACGTTTCAAGCCATGGGCTTGTTGTTATTGGAGGGGCTAAACCGGACGGCGCAGAAGCACCAGCACCGCCGAATGCGGGACGATAACGTATTTCTTGCCTTCATACTCCATTTCAATCGCCGAACTTCGTAAAAAAATGCACTGATCCCCTTCCCTGGCCTGAAGAGGGAAATATTTCTGTCCGAATTCCTGGGTTGCCCATGGTTCAGCCTCAAGGGCGGACGGATCAGGCACCGGATACCCAGGGCCTGTCTTGACCACCATACCGGTCTGTATCTTCTCTTTTTCCCTGACACCCTGGGGAAGGTAGAGCCCGCTTTCGGTCTTTTCTTCCCCTTCATCGGGAAGGATCAACACTCTGTCTCCCACAACTACCAAATCCTTATTCATTTCAATCCTGCTTTCAATCTATCCAATTCTTCCGTTTTTTCCTTCAGCTGACCGTAAAGTCTGGTGTGTTCGGCTTTTGATATCCATTCGCTCTCCTCCGCGCTCTTCCTGTATATAGCCAGCTCTTTTTCCTGCTCAGCCGCCGTCTTCCTTGCCGCATCTGCCCTCTTTTCCGACTCTCTCAACTTATCTGCCAGCTCTTTGTTCTTGCCCGACAACTCCTGCAGGTGCTTCTCTTTTTCCAGCGCGTCCCGGCGCAAAGCCAAATTCGAGGAAAACTCCCTCTCGGCGTCCTTCTGAGTCTGTAGAAAACGGCTTTGAAGAGAATGGTTCTCTTTACGCAATTTATCGAGTTCGCCTTTTTCTTTATCTCCCCACCCCTTCAATCTCTGAATTTCCCTTTGGGACTCCGCCTCCTGCCGCCGCAAAAGGCCCAGCTCTTTCTCCATCTCATCGTGCAAGACCTGATAATCATCGTTCGCTTTCTCCAACTCAACGCGCAATCCCTTGATCTGTCGTTCAAAAACGTTTTTAACCGAGGCCAAGCCTTCTTTTTCCGAAGCAAGAGGATTATCGGCGCGCGGCTTTTCTTTCTTTTTGCCGCCCCTGCCGTGTTTGTGCGGAAATAAAAGAAGCCCCGCCCCGGAACTCAACAGGATTATGATCAACAGAACAATAAACGTGTCCATAGTTTTTATCGGTAACGGCTAAGGTAACGAAGCCCGTATCGGTTTTCGGTCACGGTAACGTTTTAAAGCCGTAACCGCTTGACGATAGACGAAACGGGTATCGTGACCGTAACCGACAGACGAACTTAACATCTGGCATTCGGTATTCTACGGTGCGCTTAAGAGCCGGCTAAGATGCTAACTTATTCTTAATATCCTCGGGGATCGCCCGCGGGCGCAGGTCCTTATCCACGCAGGCCATAAC
>JBAZGW010000057.1:0-9327 GCA_041652635.1 Candidatus Omnitrophota bacterium
CAAGGAGCACGGCGTGGATCTTATCGCGCAGTCCTTCGTCAGGGACAGCGGCGATATAACGGCGTTAAGAGAGTATATCGGCGCCGGCCGGCGCCCGAAGATCATCGCCAAGGTTGAGAATCGGGAAGGTATTTGCAATATCGGCGGGATAATGCGCGTTTGCGACGGGATCATGGTGGCGCGCGGGGACATGGGAATATCGCTTCCCGTCTACGAGGTCCCGCTTATACAAAAAGAACTGATCCGCAGGTGCAATCTCGCCGGGAAATTCGTGATCACCGCCACGCAGATGCTGGAGAGTATGACGGAGAACCGCATCCCGACCAGGGCCGAGGTCTCCGACGTCGCCAATGCCATACTGGACGGCACCGATTACGTGATGCTTTCAGCCGAGACCAGTATCGGCCTCTATCCGGCGGAGTGCGTGGATATTATGGATAAAATAATCGTTTTCACCGAGAAGAAGGAACGTTCCGGGGCTTTGTGCTCAATATTGGGACGATGAAGATCACTTGCTGGAGGTCTTCGGGAAGCGCAGTTTCTTGACGGTAAAGTAGGTGATAGCAAAGATCCCGATCTCAATGAACACGGTGGAAAGCGCCGCTCCGGTATAGGAAAAAGCGTTGATCAGCGTGAATATCAACGGCAGGCCGAACATCGCCATCACTATATGAATACGGGAATAAATACCGGTCTTGCCGCAGACCAGCAGGAATTGGACGCGAAAGGCGTTGGCGGCCACGAAGAACACCGCGATAAGCAGTAACCTCAACGATAATACGGTTTCCGGATTGACCCCTCCGCAGGCGACCTTCACGATCACTCGCGCGAAGATGAAGATCAACGGCAGGCAGATCAACGAGATAAGCGTGGTGATCAACTGTATCCTTTGCATAAGATGAAAGGCTTTGAGCCTGTCTTTGTGGAATATCCGGCTTAAGCGCGGAAAGATCGCCTGCGAGAAAGAATAGAGCGGGAACGTCTGCACCGCGTTGGCGATCTTCTCGGCCATGGAATAGAATCCGGTGACGGTATTGTTGGTCAGCAATCCCACCGCGAAAACACGGGTAGTGGTATAGGAATTTATGGCCACGTTGGAGATAAATATGTCCCACCCGGCTTTCATTTGGCCGCGTATATTACCGTAGCCGGGGAACTTGAAAGATACGCCGAATTTCTTGAATACTATATAAAGCCCCAGTATTCCGGTGATCATCATCACGGCGGAATTTATCAGCGGCACCAGCAGATAGTCACCCGGAGTCCTCACGCAGGTAAAGATAAGCAGGGCGAGGATCACTCCCCCGAGAATGTTCAAGTCGGCGATATGCCGCATTTTCTCCGTGCCCTGGAAGAACCATACCGGGAAAATGGTATTGCCGGCAACCGCCCCGAAACTTAACAAGTAAACCGTCCAATCCTGCCTGAACTTCGGTATAAAATAGACGATAATGCTTAAAGCCAGCAGGCTGAGGAACGCCAGGGCGATCTTGACCGTCATTACCGTGGAAAATATATTGGAAATCCTGCCGTGTTCGTTCCGGCAAAGGGATATCTCTTTGGTGGCGGATATTCCGAATCCATAATCAGTCAAGATCGTGAAATACTGCGCGAATGCCTGGGCAAAGGCGATCAAGCCGAATTTCTCCGGGCCTATTACCCGAAAGAGATAAGGCATCATTATCAACGGCAGGATGTAGGTCATTGCCTGCAGGGAAGTGAGGGAAGCGAC
This sequence comes from Candidatus Omnitrophota bacterium, assembly GCA_041652635.1. Lineage (GTDB taxonomy): Bacteria > Omnitrophota > Gorgyraeia > Gygaellales > Profunditerraquicolaceae > Undivivens. Next base: position 1,733 of record JBAZGW010000057.1, read on the forward strand.
ATTGTTCATTACGATCTTGCGTTCCCTGGGGTGGGCCATTTTGTAGGTCTTATTGATCAGCTTTATTAAATAAGGCATTCAAATAATCTACACTTCCGCGGCAGTTTAGTCAAGCCCGCATTGACTATGGACTTTACCCATGCCGTTCCTTGTCTTTCCCAACTTCTAATGTTATAATCGCTTTATGGTCAAATTTCCGCGTGATTTCCTCTGGGGGGCGGCTACTTCCGCCTATCAGGTTGAAGGCGGCAATTCCGCCTCTGACTGGTGGCTGTGGGAAAAGTTGACCGGTCATCAGGAATCTGCTTCCGCCTGCCGTCATTATCAGCTTTACGAAAATGATTTTGATCTGGCCGCTAAACTGCAGCATAACGCGCATCGTCTCTCCATAGAATGGAGCCGTATCGAATCCAAGGAAGGAAAGTTTTCCCGTAAAGAGTTGAAGCATTATCTCGATGTTATCCTGGCGTTAAAAGCGCGGAATATCGAGCCGGTGGTCACTCTGCATCATTTTACCAATCCCGTTTGGTTCGCCCGCTCCGGGCGCTGGGAAAACCGCAGGTCGGTTGAGCGTTTTTTGCGGTATTGCGATATCGTTGTCCGCGGCCTGGCAAAGCACGTCCATTATTGGATCACCATAAACGAGCCCACGGTGTATATTTCCCACAGTTATATCCTCGGGGTGTGGCCTCCGCAGGCGCAGTCGTACCTGAAAGCTGCCTTGGTCGAGGAGAACCTGGCGGCGGCGCACATCAGCGCGTATCGCCTGATACATAATATTTACAATGGAATGAAATTGCCGGCACCGGGCGTGAGTATCGCCCAGAATGTAACGGCTTTCGTGCCCTGTAATCCTGATCTCAAGAACAGGATCGCCGTTAATTTTCGTCATAAATTGTATAACCTGGGGTTCCTGGACAGGGTTATGCGCGATAAGGCTCTGGATTTCATCGGGATCAATTATTACTCGCGGCAGCTTGTAGACCTCGTCAAGAACGGGCTGGGTAATCTTGTTTTCGATGTCTGTAAAAAGAACCATCATCCGCTCAGGAAGAATTCCCTGGGGTGGGATATCTATCCGAAGGGGTTGTGCGAGCTGCTTCTGGGATTGAAGAAATACCGCCTGCCGGTGATGATCACCGAGAACGGCATTTGCACTTCCGACGACGATCTGCGCTGGGAGTATATCCGCGGGCACCTGAAAAATATCCATCGCGCCATATCAAAAGGCGTCAATGTGACCGGATATCTTTACTGGTCGCTGCTGGATAATTTTGAGTGGGATAAGGGATTCCGGCCAAGGTTTGGTTTGATCGGAGTGGACTATAAAACACAAAAAAGGAAAATAAGGAAAAGCGCAGAGAAATTTGCCCTGGTTTGCCGGACAGGCGCGTTAAAGTGAAGGCCTGCGTTTATTCTCCTACGCAGAAGACCACGGGCTTTTAAGGTGGTTGTACCCTGTCCAATCGGAAGGTCAGGTATTCGCTTGTGCGAAGATAAATGCGCAGGGTGAACGGAAAGGTATCGCTGAAAAGAGGGTGACTGCTTCGGAGGAATTTAGCTTAAGCAGCAGAGAGACCCCGGGCGCCTGTCCTGAGCCCTTCGACAGGCTCAGGGTCAACTTCGCCGAAGGATTAGGCCGGGGAGCTTCATTTATCCTGTTGACGCGAGGGAATTATTAGTGTAAGTTGTTGTTATTGTTATATTAAACATGCCTATGATAGCTGGATAACTATGGATGACTCGCGAAGAGAACCGGGATACGTTACAGATCTAGAATTCCGTCAACTGGCGGAAAGTTCAGGGATCTTGATCTGGGAGACCGACAGTAAAGGCAGGTATACGTATATCAGCCGTCAGGTTTCCGTTGTCCTGGGATATTCTCCGGCGGAGATCATCGGCAATGATTTGAGCTATTTCTTGTCTTTCGGCCTTGACGAAGAACAGGCGGAGTTGGTCTCCGGAAAGTTTGAGGCAAGGAAATGTTTCGATAAACTTGAGATTACCATCCGCCGCAAAGACGGACAACAGACCTTTCTGGAGATAAGCGCGATGCCGCGGCTGGATGAGAAAGGCGGTTTCCGCGGTTTTATCGGCGTTATGAAAGATACCACCGGTTACAGGCTGGCGGAAAATAAACTGCGCAGTAACCAGGAATTCATAAAATCGATCATTCAGAATTCCGCGGTGGCGACGTTCGTGATCACTTCCGAGCATAAGGTCATTTACTGGAACAGGGCCTGCGAGGAATTGACCGGGACGAAAGCCGTAGACGTTATCAATACCGGTATGCACTGGACGGCTTTTTATAAATCACCCCGTCCGTGCGTGGCGGACATAATAATAGACGGTAATGTCGGGGATATGTCTAAACTTTACCCGGTACAGGCGCAGTCGGAACTTATCGAGGGCGGGCTGCATTCCGAAGGTTGGTATATAGATCTCGGAGGAAAAGACAGGTATATTATCTTCGATGCCGCTCCGATATACGACGCGGACGGTAACGTGGTGGCCGCGATAGAGACACTGCACGATATTTCCGAGAGTAAGAAAGCCCAGGAGGAACTGGCGGAAGCGTACAGGCAGCTTAAGGTTTATCAATCGCAGCTGATCCAGGCGGCCAAGATGGACACAGTGGGGACTTTGGCAAGCGGGGTGGCGCACGAAGTGAAGAACCCGCTGGCCGTTATTTTGCAGGGAGTGGAATATCTTTTTCATAGTGTTCCGCTTGATCACGCAGATAACCGTCTGGTGCTCGGGTATATAAGTGAAGCAGTCGGCAGGGCGGACAGGATAATAAAAGGCCTGCTTGATTTTTCCAGCCTGACCGAGATGCGCGTCGAGCCGGAGCAGATCGAAGGTGTGATAGACAGCGCGTTGCTGTTGGTCAAGAATTCCCTGGATAGGAAAAAGATAAAGGTTTTCAAGTGGTTTGCCCCCGGCCTGCCCGCGGCCAAAATAGACAGGAATAAGTTCGAACAGGTGCTGGTAAACCTGTTAGTCAATGCGATTGACGCTATGCCGGAACACGGGGAGGTGTCGATAAAGGCTTACGGGAGCACGATTTCCGGAGCTAACGGTGTTACAGGCGAAGCCGGCGACGGCACCTTTGAGCCCGGCAGCAGGGTGGCGGTCCTGGAGATAGAAGACAGCGGCCCGGGGATCCCGGAGGAAAACCTGGAAAAGGTCTTCGACCCTTTCTTTACCACTAAACGCCAAAGGGGAGGCAGCGGTCTGGGGTTATCCATCGTGAGAAATATAATAGATATGCACGGGGGAAAGATCAGCGTTGATAACAGGAAAGACGCGCGCGGCGTAAGAGTGAAGATAATCCTGAAAACCTAATCAAGGAGGCCACTACGGTGCCGAAAAAAATACTGATAATAGACGATGAAGCGGCTTTTACGTACCTGGTAAAACTGAATCTCGAGAAGACCGGCAAGTATGATGTGCGGGTGGAGAACAAGGGGGCGTTAGGGCTTCCGGCGGCAATAGAATTCAAGCCGGATATGATCTTTCTGGACATAGTAATGCCGGATATGGACGGTTCCGACGTGGCGCTGCAGTTGTCGGAGAATTCAGTGACCAGGGCTGTGCCGGTTGTGTTCCTGACCGCTATAATAGATAAGGAAGAGGTGGATGATAACGATAGCGTGATCGGCGGCAGGAAATTCCTGGCTAAACCGGTGAGGGTGGATGAATTGATCAACTGTATAGAGGGAACCTTAAGAAAATAAGGCAGGTATTTCAGCGTATCCGGATCAGCGCGTTGTATTGACAAACGCGCCGTTTATGATATAATCTAAAAATAGAATTTGCGCGTCCCGCGTTAGAAGGAATAAATCCGGGACGTATCCGCCAAAGCGGATCGGCCTTCGGCTGAAAAAAATTAAAACCTTCGCCTTTAACGGCGGAGGTTTTTGTTTTTAGCGCCGCAATGGATATACAACCGGGTTAAATTACTGAAAATGGTTTTGATAAAAAAGGCCCCGGATACCGGGGAAAAACTCAAAATACTTTCGCGTGACTCGCAATATGACCTTGCCTGCGCCTGCGCGACCCGCGATGATGAGCACCGCCGGCGTTCAAAAGACGGCAAATGGATCTATCCCGTGCTTATGCCGGGAGGAGGCACGACATTCCTTTTTAAAACGCTTCTTTCCAACGATTGCGTGAATGACTGTAAATACTGTCCGCTTCGCGCCGGTTCGCCTGCCGCGCGTTGTTCTTTGACTCCCGAAGAAACGGCAAGGATATTCTTTTCATATTACAGGTCCGGCAGGGTAAGCGGGCTTTTTTTGAGCAGCGCCGTCAACGGCAGCCCGGACGCCAGTATGGAAAAGATCAATCGCGCCGCCCTTCTTTTGCGCAGGGAGCGTTTCCGGGGATATATACACTTGAAGATCATCCCCGGCGCTTCCGAGAACGCCATCCGCCGGAGCCTTTCGCTGGCGAGCGCGGTTTCCTTGAATATAGAGACCGCCGGAACCGACAATTTCCGTTATTTCGGCTCCGGTAAGGATTATCTTAACGATATAATCAAACCCCTGGGATTGATCAGCGGGCTCAGGCGCGGCGATTTCCGCGGCCGCGGAATAAAACAGACTACGCAGTTTGTGGTCGGCGCTTCCAAAGAGACGGACGGCGAGATCATCGGCTGTTCGTACAGGCTGTACAAAACAATGGGGCTGTCGCGCGTATATTTCAGCGCTTACCAGAGAGGGGAGGGGGACAGTTCTCTTCCCGGGGAAAATTCCCCGTTCAGCAATTCGGAAATATTGACCCGCGAACACCGGCTCTACCAGGCCGATTGGCTGATACGTAAATACGGTTTCAGCGCCGAAGAGATACCGCTGGACGCCGGGAATAATCTGTTTCTTGACGCCGACCCCAAGCAGGTCTGGGCGCGGCGCCACCCGGAATTTTTCCCGGTCAACGCCAATAAAGATCCGAAAGCGCGTCTGCTGCGCGTCCCCGGCCTGGGGCAGGTAACGGTGGAAAAGATTATGGCGCTCCGGCAGTCCGGCGTCAGGCTGCGTTCTCTGGAAAATCTGCGGAAACGTAGTAGAATACTTAAAGAAGCCGAAAAATACCTGGTTTTCTGAATCTGCGCGGCTGATCGAGGACTGTGAGCGCCCGGAGGAGTTTTTGTATATATGAAGGCAATTAAAAAATATTATCCTTATCTGTTCGCTTTAGGCCCGGTGCTGCCGGCCACTCTGCTCGGGGAACTTGTCAAGAACAGCCTAAATCCGGTGAATATCGTTATGTTCTATCTTCTGGCGGTGGTGGTCGCCGCCGTGCGCTGGGGCAGAGGGCCGGCTGTTGCCGCTTCTTTCGTGAGCGTGATAGTCTTTGATTTCTTTTTGGTCAAGCCGTATTTGACATTGGGCGTGGATGATATCCAGTATCTTTTTACTTTCGCCGTTTTGTTAATTGTCGGCTTGATAGTCAGCGAGTTCTCCTCGAAAGTCAGGGAACAGGTCATACAGCGCCAGACGGAAAAACTTCATTCCGCGCTGCTTAGTTCTATTTCCCATGATCTGAAAACGCCGCTTGTATCCATAACCGGCGTTTTGACGACGATCCTCGACTCCGGGACGCGATTGTCGCCGCGGCAGGAAAAAGAACTTCTGGAGAACGCCCGCGGCGAAGCGGGCCGCCTGGAGCGGATAGTAAGCAATTTGCTGGATATCACAAGAATGGAGTCGGGGGTCCTGCGTCTTAATAAGATGCCCTGCGATCTGGCGGACCTGATAGGCGTATGCTTGGAGCAGGTGAAAGGCGGAATATCTTCCAGGGAAATTAAAATAAATATTCCGTCCGGTGCGCCGGAAGTGCCGGTTGATTTTCAGGTTATACTTAAAGCGTTCGTCAATATCCTGGATAATGCCTTGAAATATTCGCCATCCGGGACGCCGGTAGAGATTTCAGTTTTATATGACCGTTCCGTAGCGCGTATGGAAATACGCGACTATGGCGCGGGCATAACCGCTGAAGATAAAAAAAAGGTTTTCGAGAAATTCTTCCGCGGTGATTCCTGCCGCGATGTGCCCGGGACGGGGCTGGGGCTTTGCATAGCCAGGGGGATCATCGAGGCGCACGGTGGTTCGCTCGGCGTGCGCGATCCCGCCGGAAAAGGCGCCTGTTTTATTGTGGAACTCCCGCTGGAGTGAATAAATTATGAGCGCACAGAATAAACTTCGGATACTTGTAGTGGATGATGAAAAGCCGATACGCGATTTTCTCCGGGCTTCGCTTTCTTCCCGCGATTATTGTGTCATAGAGGCGGCTTGCGGAAAAGAAGCTTTACGTCAGTCGGTGGACTCTCACCCGGACGTGGTTGTCCTGGATTTGGGGCTGCCGGATATGGACGGAAGGGAAGTGATCCGCGGTATCCGTAAACGCTCCGTGACGCCGATCATCATCCTTTCGGTGCGGGATGATCCGGCGGAGAAGGTCGCCGCGCTCGACGCCGGGGCCGACGATTATCTTACCAAGCCTTTTTCCTGCGGGGAGTTCTTCGCGCGGCTGAGAGCGGTGATAAGACGCGTCCTGCCCGCGGACGCCAAGGAGGTCCTGAATACCGGCAGTCTCGTTATGGATGTCACAAAGCGGCTGGTCACTTCTGATAAGAGGGAAATAAGCCTTACTCCCACGGAATACGATATTTTGAAAATGCTGCTTTTGAATCCCGGGAAAGTGATCACTCACCGGCAGCTATTGCGCGGTATCTGGGATAAAGACGAGGATTTTCAGGGGATTATGCATCTGTTGCGCGTGACCATCAGCAATTTACGCGCTAAGATCGAGCCTGATCCGTGCCGGCCGGTTTATCTGTTGACCGAACCGGGCGTGGGATACCGCCTGCGTATAATCGAAGAATGACTCCCCGTAAAAATTGACTTTTTTTTGACTTGTGTTTATTTTCCCGCCGGCGTACCTTAGTAAATAATAATCTATATAAAACAACCCGCGCATTCTTTTCGGGTGTCTTTCCCGGAGTTATGGAATAAGTCTTTTTTGGGCCGGGTGGGGAGTCGGGCCATTATGAGAAGAACGGTCATTTTCTATACAGTGACAGCCGGTCTGTCGTCGGAGTTTGCCTATGCGGCCGCCATTATTATTCTCGGGATATCCGACGCGTTCTTGATACAATACTTAAGATGATACTTAGACCCCAAGCAGGCGATATCAGGAACATCGGTTATTACCTGGGCAGGATCATTTTTTGTTTCGGAATAACTATGTTCGTTCCCGCCGCGGCGGGATTGTTCCTGTTCCGCGAAACCGTTCCCGTCCTGGATTTCCTGCTGGGCGCCGATACCGCGGTATTATCCGGTCTGCTTTTAAGCCGGCTTTGTATGAGGCACGGGGAACTTCGCGCCGCGCAGGCAATGGTCGTTGTTTCTTTATCATGGCTGGCGGCGATGGTCTTCGGAGCGATACCCTTGTATCTTAGCGGGCATTATAATTCTTTTCTGGATACCTGTTTTGAGACTATGTCCGGTTTCACCACCACCGGCCTTACGCTTGTTCTCGATCTCGACCATATGTCAAGAACCCATAATCTTTGGCGTCATCTGGGGCCTTTT
>JBAZGW010000058.1:0-9276 GCA_041652635.1 Candidatus Omnitrophota bacterium
GCCGGCACAATCACGAAAGCCAGCGGGATCAATAAGGCGCGCGATAAACCGAACTTTTGCGCGGCAGGAGATATACTATCCGCGGACTTATCGCTGAAATATTTGGCGAGGAAGATAACCATTACCAGCTTTGCCGCCTCCGAAGGCTGAAAGCTGAGCAGGCCGAGACGCAGCCAGCGCTGCGCCCCGAGTTTAACTATCCCCATTATAAAAACAAGAAACAACAGAAAGACCATTCCCGCGTAAAGAAAATAAGTAGCGTCCCAAAGCAAACGGTAATTCATCCTGGAGACTAAAAAGAAAGCGGCGGCTCCGAACGCTACCCAAAGCGCCTGACGCAGATAAATCCCCTCAAAAACCCCGGACTGTTTCTGGAACGTGCCGCTGTATATGGAAATTATCCCCGTCAACGCGATCAATAACGATACTAATAAAAACAAACGCCCGGAACGGTTCATCTCTTAGATCATCCCCTTATTAGCCATTTCGACGATTATCTCCTTAGTCATAACCGAAGACTGATAACCGGAACCGCCGTTCTCAAGGAAAGAACATATCACGTAACGCGGATTATCATAAGGGAAAAAACCGCAAAACCAGGCATGGCATTTGCCTCCCGATGCCTGAGCGGTCCCGGTTTTACCGGCTACCGCAACGGACAGTCCCGACAAGATATGCGCCGTTCCCGTATTTTCGCTCACCACCATACGCAACGATTCTTTCAGATAAGCTAAATGCGCTCCGGAGACCGGGACTTTAGCCGATTTCTTATGCCGGCCGGCGCGAATATCCACTCCGTCTATAGTTTTCACAATATAAGGATTCACCAGATTCCCGCCATTGGCGAAAACCGCCATCATCCGCGCGACCTGCAAAGGAGTAACCAGCAGGTCGCCTTGACCTATGGAAAAATTCACGCTGTCCCCGTCGAACCATCTTTTAAGTTTATATATTCTCTTCCAGAGAGGCTCCGGCACCACCCCCGCGGATTCATAAGGCAATTCCACCCCGCAGGTTCTGCCGTAACCGAACTTAAACGCGTAGTCATGAATATTCTGCCCCCCCAGAAGAATACCCATATTGTAGAAATATATATTACAGGAATGCGCTATGGCGTGTTTGAGGTCCTGAATGCCATGCACTGAAGAACAATTAAATTCCTCTTTCCCGAGTTTCAGGCTCCCCCGGCAGTCGATGACCTTACCGTAGTCGGTCTTGCCGGTCTCCAGGGCCGCGGCCGCAGTGACAAGTTTAAATACAGAACCCGGCGCGTAGGCCCCGCCGATAGCCCTGTTTAAAAAGACGCCTTCGTTATCCTGCAGGAAAGAGCGCAGCGCCTGCGTATCTTTCGATACGAAAGCCTGCGGATCAAAAGCCGGGCTGCTGGCAAGCGCGAGTATTTCCCCGCTTTGCGGCTCAATGATCACAACGCAGCCTTTCCTGCCCGCGAGCGCCTGTTCCGCTATACGCTGAATGCCCGCGTCAAGCGTGAGCCGTATATCCCTGCCGTTTGCGGGAGGCTTAAAACCGATGATCCGGATCACTCTGCCGCGGTGATCGACCTCCACCGAAACGCCGCCTTCGGAAGGCTGAAGATAATAATCATACTTTTCCTCCACTCCTGAATAACCAACAGTATCCTTCTCGGTATAACCGTATTCCGCCAGTTTGGAAAGCCGCCAGTGATCTATTTCATTAAGATAGCCGAGCACGTGGGCGGCCAGTTTACCTTCCGGATAGGAACGCACCGGATGCGGCTGCACGATCACTCCCGGGGTATCCATCTTGATCTCTTCTATGACGATAGCCTGCTGCAGGCTTATATTCCTGGCCACCGCTACCGGGATAAAAGGCGCGACCACTCCCCTGGTAAAATTAGAACGCAATTCTTTCGCCGTCGAATTCAGCACCGGCGCTATCCTGCGCAGGATATTCTCCAGTTGCACGTTTTTCTGCGGCAGAACCATCACGTCATACGAGAGGACGTTCCCTGCCAGGACTGCCCCGTTGCGGTCGAGAATCCTGCCTCGCGCGCCCGGCTGCGGAAGAAGTTTGATACAATTCTTTCTGCTCAATTCTCCGAATTTAGCGCCCTGGAACAGCTGCATCCCGGCCAGCGATAACACGAGCACAAAGAAGCCGGAATAGAATAACCATTTCAGAAGTGTAAAACGTTTTACCGTCTGCATTTCTCATCTTTCTTGCTTCATCATTAATTTCTCGGTAACGGCTAAGGTAACGAAACCCGTATCGGTTCTCGGTTACGGTTACGTCCTTAAAGCCGATAGACGTAACCCGATGGACGAAACGGATATCGTTGCCGTAACCGAATGACGATCTTGGATAATTAATTACTTGTGTCCCCGGAACTATCCGGGGTATCGGGTATTACCCGGTCTTTTCCAAAACCGAGGACCAAACACCCAGAACCGGCTTTTTGGAACGCGCGGTTCCATACGTTTTTGAAATACCGGGTACCACCCGAAAAATACCGCCGCGCATAACGCCGTAAGCGCGGATTCCAGCAAGGAAACTTTAATGAACATATATAATCTCACGACAGTGCCTCCGGAAAGTAAAGACCATATCCTACCGGTGAGATTATCCAGATTTACAAGACAAAAAACCAGCAGGAAACGCAGCCACCATTTATCTATTACTATGCGCCTCGAGATCCCCCGCGCGACCAGGGCCCATACGGCAAAAGTAAGCGAATAAGGCACCCAGAAGGAAGAGACCACCAGTGAATCTTTAATTAAGCCGCTGGTTACGGCATACAGCAGCGCCCAACCGGAGCGGAAAAAGACCGCGGCCATCAAAGCCGTCAGTATGAGAAGGTCCGGTTTCACTCCAAAAAGTTTCAAGCCTTCCGCTGGCCCGACTTGCAAGGCGGCGCATAACAGGATCACTCCGAAATACGCGCATCTCGCCGGCCACTTCATTGCTTCACCACCAGCACTTCCTCTATCGCCGGCAGATCCGCCGCCGGTGATATGACCGCGTACTTCCCCAGCCCGGAAAACTCCATACCCGTCTTAACGACCGTCCCTATCAGCAGCCCTTTAGGGGACATACCCGTCAATCCGGAAGAAACAATGATGTCTTTTTCCTGGATATCCGCGTCCGGCGGAAGATATTTCATTACCAGATTGCTGCCGAGAGTCCCGGTAACCAGCCCTTCCTGGCGGCTGCGCTGCACAAAAGCGGAAACGCTGAAATTCGGATCATTGATCAGCATTACTTTCGCGGCCGAAGCGGATGTCTCGGCTATCCTGCCGACAAGTCCCGTCCGGTTAACGACGACTGAACCGTTCCTGATCCCGGAGGAAGCGCCTTTATTGATCAACACCATCGAAGACCAGTTTTCCGGCTGACGGCCGATAACCGCGGCGGCAACGGTATTCCACTCATTCTTATTCTTAAAATCCAGCAGATCGCGCAAACGTTTATTCTCAAAAGAAATTTCGTTAGCCGAGTTCAGCCTGGCCCTTAAAACGCTGTTTTCAGCTTCCAGTTTCTCCATCCTGGCCGCGTTACGATGAAAAAGGATTAAAGAGTTGAATTCTTTGCCTAAAGCGTTGGAGAAGATAATGGCGGGGCTTAAACCGGGAAGCAACAGATTCCTGAAGAACGGGCGTAAACAAAATGCTACTGTTATGCCTGATATAAGACAAACGGCGAGAATTAATCTTTGTTTCCCGATTCTAAACACGCCCTTTTATTGGCTATGCAGGTCTGACTTTATGGGGACGGTCACCTTTTTGAGATACCGGATCTCATTCAACACCTTGCCGGTGCCGCTTACCACGGCGGTCAAAGGGTCGTCGGCGATCAACACCGGCAACCCGGTTTCCTCGGAAAGAAGCTTATCTATTCCTCTTAACAACGACCCGCCGCCGGCTATAACGATACCGTGCTCTATAAGATCGGACGCCAGTTCCGGAGGTGTCCTTTCAAGGGTCATTTTGGCGGTTTCCACTATCGAACGTATCGGCTCCAGAAGCGCTTCCCTGACCTCCTCGGAGGTAATGGTCACGGTCTTAGGCAGGCCGGCTACGAGGTCCCGGCCTCTTATCTCCATGGTCATTTCTTCTTCAAGGGGATAAACGGAACCTATCTTTATCTTGATCTCCTCGGCGGTCCTCTCCCCTATCATCAGGTTATATGATTTCTTAATGTTTTCGATTATTGCCTCGTCCATTTCGTCCCCGCCGATGCGGATGGAACGGGAAAAAACTATTCCCGCCAGGGAGATCACGGCGATCTCCGTAGTGCCGCCTCCGATATCTATGATCATATTTCCGATAGGTTCCTGAATGGGCAGCCCGACGCCGATGGCGGCGGCTATAGGTTCTTCGATCAAGAATACTTCTCCGGCGCCGGCGCGTTCCGCCGAATCCTTGACGGCGCGTTTCTCGACTTCGGTGATACCGGAAGGAATGGCGATGACGATGCGCGGCCTGCGCACCCTCTTGTTGACCTTCTTGATGAAATACCTCAACATCGCTTCGGTTATTTCAAAATCGGCGATTACCCCGTGCTTCATCGGGCGGATCGCCACGATATTCCCGGGGGTCCTTCCAAGCATGCGTTTCGCCTCGTTGCCTACGGCAAGCACGTTGGACGTGCCGCGCTCGACGGCCACCACGGAAGGCTCGCGCATCACGATCCCCTGGCCTTTAACATAAACCAGAGTGCTCGCCGTCCCCAGGTCGATCCCCATATCATTGGAAGAAAAAGAATCCCAAAGATAACTGAACATATTTTTAACGATGTCTTTTAATTTATTCATAGGATTTTCTCCGATGTTGAGGATTTTATCAGAGTTTTAACTCCCTGTCAATCAGAAAGAAAGAGTCTGCGCCCCGGAGAAACCGGGACAAAAAACTAAAAAAACCGCCGGCCGATATTCTTTAAACGGAAGAGACCGCCCGCATATATTCCAGGAACCCCGGTAACGATTTTGCCGCGCAGGAAATATCGTCAATAACGCTTTCCCCGCGCGCGCAGGAAGCAGCCACAAAAAGGCTCATCGCTGTCCGATGGTCTCCGTAACTCTTGAGACTGCGGCCGGCCAGGTTTTTGACGCCTTCGATCGCGATATCAGTGCCGCCGCCGCGTTCGCGCACTTCGCAGCGCGCCCCCATAAGCCGGAGGTTACCGCACATAGAGCGGATACGGTCTGTTTCCTTATATTTCAATTCATCGACTTTCTTGAAAATAGTGACCCCCTTGGCCAGGCTCGCGGCCACCATTAATACCGGCAGTTCGTCTATCAATGAAGGGATCTCGCCGGCGCGCACAATCGTGCCCCTCAGGCTGGAAGAACGCGCTTCTATATCGCCGCAAGGTTCCGAACGGGAAAATTTGTCTTTATTAGCGTTGACGCGGATATCGGCCCCCATACGTTTAAGGACATTCAGCACCCCGCTGCGGCTGGGATTCAAAGTGATCCGCTCCAGAACAAGTTTTGACCCCGGGCATAATACCGCAAATACCAGAAAGAAAGCAGCTGACGAAATATCCCCGGGAACCGCCAGGACGCCGGGAGTGACCGGGAATTTACCGCCGCGTATTTTAACCTGATAACTGCCGCGGCAGCGCCCAGTAGAAATATCCGCTCCGAACATCTTCAGCATCCGCTCGGTATGGTCCCTGGTCATTACCGGTTCGATGACAACGGTTGTCCCTCCGCAATAGAGCCCGGCCAGCAATAAAGCCGATTTGACCTGCGCCGAAGCCACCGGCATCCGGTAAGTTATATTACGCAGACGGCCGGGCTGAATGGATAACGGCGGATACTCTTCCGCGGACGAAGCGCGCTTACCGGTGATCCCGGCCCCCATTTGACGCAGCGGCAGGGTGATCCTGGACATAGGCCTGCCTGACAACTGCTTACCGGCGATTAAACGCGACGAAAAATCCTGCGCGCAGAGAAGCCCTGAAAGCAGCCTGATGGTAGTTCCGGATTCGCCCGTGTTTATCGGCTTCTTCGGGCGCTTAAGCCCGCGCGCCCCGGCTCCTTTCACGATAACGAAAACTCCGGCGGCAGTTCTCCCGCTCTTACGCGGGCATTCAATGCTCACGCCTAGATCGCGAAAAGCCGACACAGTAGTCAGTAAATCGTTATTCAAAGGGAAATTCTTGATTATTGTTTTTCCGGAGGACAACGCGGATAATATGACCGCCCTGTGGGCAATGGACTTATCCCCGGGCAGGATTATCCTGCCTCCGACTCCGGAAGAAGCAGGCTTGATCAGGCAGGATCTCATTTATTCTTAGGAACGATCTTATCGCCTTCTTTGACTTTATCTTTCATACCCGGGTTGACGAATCCGGCGGCGGACATAGAGTCATGCACCTTCTCCACTTTTATGTCGCCTGCCTCTTTATCCCCGCTGTAAACGGTGAACATCTGCCCCGCGGATATGCCGTCTTTAGACCCAAGATTGATCACCACGAAATTGTAGTCATTATTAACTACCAGGAGTTTGCCCTCCAACGCGGTGGAAGCCGCGGGCACCGGGCTCTCAGGGGGCGTCTGCACCGCGGCAGGGACGGTTTTGGGCTTATTTTTTTCTTTTACGGCAGGAACGGAAGGGACCGCGGGGACTTTATTCTCGGAACCGACCACTATCGTCCCCAGTTCCACTCCCTTGCTTTTATTCTCAAATTCACTGATCCTGTTCTCAAGTTCGCTTTTCTTGGAATCAAACTCTTTGACCTGCGCCTGGAGTTTCGCCACTTCCTCCTGGGCTTTCCGCATACCCTCTTCTATCCGTTCTCGCAGTTGTTTCTGCTCTTCCAGACTGCTTTTAAGTTCTTCTATCTGCGCTAAAGCCTCGGCCTTGGATTTTTTCTCCTGATCCAGGAGCGAAGCAAGAGAATCTATCTGTATCTGAGCGTTCTGCACCCCGGTTTCCAACTCCGTGATCTTCCCCTTGGACTCTTCGAGTTTCAACTCGCTGATCTTCTGCTTCGCCTTTACGTCGTTAAGTTCTTCCTGAAGAGAGATATTCTTCTCTTTTTCCTTTTTTAGGAGCTGCGACGCGCCATAAAGGACAACGAGGAATATTACGCTGACAAAAATAGCGACAAGCCAAGGATACCTGGATTTACCGGGCATATCTCTCCTCCGTTTTTAATCGAAGCGCAGAACTCCCGAATGCCTTAAAAACAAAATGCAGGGGTCTCGGGATTAATGCGCAAAGCGAAACCTCGCCAATCTTTGTGGCGGGATTAACCTCGCCAGAGTTTCAGTGGCAGGCAAAGTCTCGCCAAATCATTAATGGCGGATAATAATTCAGGAAAGAAACCCCGGACTTTAGTCCGGGGAGTATTCAATTGTCATCAGTATAACCATTCAAATTAAGTAAATCAAGAATATTTTTAATATCGGCGACAGGTATTAAAGCAAATTGAGGAATTCAGGCGGGATCTCTGAGGAAAACTCGACGAACTTATTGCTTGAAGGATGAATGAAACCTATTGATTTGGCGTGCAATGCGAGCCTGCTTATTTCTCCGCGCGGGGCTTTTCCGTATCTGGCATCTCCTAATATCGGATGCCCGATGAACGCCAGGTGCACCCGCAATTGATGGGTCCTGCCGGTAAAAGGCTCCAGTTGCAGCAAGGTCGCGTTATTACCGCGTTTGACCGTCCGGTAGAGCGTCCTGGCATACCTGGCGTTCTTCGCCACTCCCGCGGCCATATCCTCTCTTTTTAAAGGATGCCGGCCGATAGGCACTTCTATCACGTCTTCGTCGTAACCGGTGACCCCGGAGACGACCGCCATATAAATACGTTTGATGCTGTGCGCCTCGAACTGCTTAGCCAGCTTACGGTGAGCGTTATTATTCTTCGCGACAACAAGCAGCCCTGAAGTCTCTTTATCCAATCTGTGCACGATACCCGGCCTCTGAGTATCCACCGAGGATAAATTCCCGAAACGGTTCAGGAGCGCGTTGACCAGGGTATGCTCGCGGTTCCCCGGCGCGGGGTGAACCACCAGTCCGGAGGGTTTATTGATAACGGCGAGGTCGGCGTCGTCATAAACCACCTCCAGCGGGATATCTTCCGCCGAAGGGCCGCATTCGACTTTTTCCTCTATATCAATGACTATCTTCTCGCCGCCTTTTAGCTTAATATGAGCTTTGAGCACGGCCGCGCCGTCCACGATGACCTTGCCTTCGCAGATCAGTTTTTGCACCGATACCCGCGACAACCCTAATAAAAGCGGCTGGGTCAGAACGGTCAGAGCCGCGTCCAGCCGTTTACCGGCGTCATCCTCCCCCGCGGAAAGCGTATATTCAGGCACGCGGCCTCCCCTTAGAAACGCCCTTACCGCCGCGCATTCTTGAAAACACAAGCAGCGTCACCGCGGTAAAGAACATAACCATACTGAATACCTGGAACACCGTCAATCCCCCAAAAAGTATATTGCCGTCGGCGCGGAAGAATTCGACAAAGAACCTTTTTACGGAATAAAGAACCAGATAGAAAAAGAAAATGTCACCCGTCCGGTGCGGTTTTTCCTGCAGCAGCTTCAGGATCACGAATATCGCCACCAATAGAGAACTGGAATAAAGCTGCACCGGGACGAGAGACTCACCATGCACGGGGAAATAAAAACCGTGCGGGGAAACTTTCCCGTAGCAGCACCCGTTTAAAAAACAACCGATCCTGCCGATAGCGTGCCCCAGGGCGATATACGGAGCGATGAGATCAAGTGTCTTCAACAACGGCATCCTTTTCTTAAGGCAATAGCAAATACCGCCCGCGGCCCCCCCCATAAACCCCCCGAACCACGCCAGGCCTCCGTGCTGAAGCATAATCATCTCCAGCGGATCCAGCGCGTACATCCTTAAATTCAACACAATATAAACGAGCCTGCCGCCGAGTATACCGGAAAAGAAAACGGTGAAGAAAAAATTAGTGATCTCTTCCGGATTAAAACCCGACCGCGGCGCCGCGCGCCTTAAAAGAAATGCGCAGACCCAGAAAGCCGACACCAACGCGGCCCCGTAACTGTAGATCGCGAAGTGCCCTATTCTGCAAAGTTCCGGATGCATATTATGACTCCATTATAAATACCGATAAACGGTTACGGTAACGAAGCCCGTTTCGGTTCTCGGTCAAGGTAACGTCTCAAAGCCGTAACCGTTTGATGGCTGACGAAACGCCCGCCATTGAAACGTTGGCGAGGTTCAAAAAGGGGCATCGTGACCTTAACCGACAGACAAGCTTAACTCCGGACATTCGGAAATCCTGCGCTCC
>JBAZGW010000059.1:0-8967 GCA_041652635.1 Candidatus Omnitrophota bacterium
CCTGGACGCCTACAGCGCCACGTTCACCACCGCGCCCGCCAAGGTCCCGGAAGAGTCCGGAAGGACCACCAGCACTTCCATGAGCGCGCCGTTCGAGAAATGGTTCGGGCCCGAAGAGACCTGGCTCACCTCCGGAGAAAAAAGCATCAAGTTTCATATCGGATTTGATCCGTATCTTGATTCGCCGACAATTAAATTGAGCAGCTTTTCCTGGTGCAGCGACGCGAAAGGGCTGTGGAATGACCTGGTCAAGAACGAATATATAAACAGCAGCGGAGAAATCCAGTCCGCTTATTACAAGCTGACCTCGGCCTCACAAATGCAGCTGGTAAGTGCGTATGCCGGGCAAAGGGACAAGATATGGGAAGTCTTTAAGAATCCCTTCAGACACGGGGAGGATACCAATTTGAAAGGGATCGAACAGATGTTTGACAAGAATGGGGAATTCAAGAAGGTGGAAGGCACGGGAACGGTGGCCCGGGACGCTTTTGCCGGCGCCGGGCTGGATTCGGAGAGGGTATTCAGCGTTCTCGTTTATATGGGGTATCTCAGTGCCGACGGCGGGATACTTAAGAATTACAAAGGGGTCACGGAGGCGTTCAAAGATAACATGGCACTGGCTTCCTACAGCGTAGAGCAAGCCAGGGATATCGGCGAGATAATCGACGCCAACATCCCCGGGGTGATCACTTACACCGGGAAGGTTACTTCTTCCGAATTCGGGGCCGTCAGTGTCATGGTCACCGCCAATACGCATGAATGCCTGGTGGGCAGGCAGGTGTTTATGGATAAATTGTTCGACCCTGATTATAAATTTATCGCTTTCGAGGGGCATTCAGTAATGGGCAACGGCTACCGGTTCAACGACGGCAAACTTGACGACATCCTTCCTCAAGAGATGTTTGACCGGGCGGATGCCAACCTAAATGATCGGGATAAGGTGGTTATGCTTAGTTCCTGCTGTTCCTCCGACCTCTATGCCCAGGAATGGACACAGGCTATGGGAGAATACGCTTATTTTATCACTACTACTGAACCGTCCACTTATTATCATACAATGCCGAATATGCATATGCAAATGCTGTTGGAGGGATATACCTGGGAGGAAATGAACGATGGCCTGTCCGGAGCGAATTACGATATCATCTCATCCTGGAATTCAAAGATAAAAGACGGTGAGGAGTTGTACCCGTATAAGACCACGCTTTACCCTTATGAGAATTACGATTATTACCTTGACGCCGACCGTGACGGGTTAATGAACCCGCAGGACACGGAATACAACCCGATGCAGGGATTTACGCAGAGGAACAGTTATTATTATGATTATCAGATACCTACCGCGGATTATGATATGACTTCTGCCAGGGTGGATCTGTATTATGCCGGTGTGCGCACCGCGTATCATTATGAGATATATACCGGGGATTACCGCGACCATGATTTCGGGGTGAAGTCACCCCAGGTCTTTCACGTGGATTTTACCACCGATTTCAAAGAGATGGATCCTTCCCAAGTGATGGAGATAACCAAGCTTGGCGAGCGGCAGTGGCACGTGGATTTCAACCTGGGTTATGCCGGACTGCCCAGGAATGGGATGGGGGCGTTACTGGTCTATTACGTGGCCCAGGAACAGGAGATCGGCTGTTCCAAACAGGAGGCGCTGCAGCAAATGGTTCATTTCGTGACGTTGGGAGACGAACAATGCGATTATCTGGGAGAGCTTCTTGATATCGTTGGCGCCGGAAGCAGCTCATATAACCTGGTAATGGCGTCAATGCCTTATGAGAATGGTGATTATGTTCAGAAGCCGCTGACTTATGAGTGGAGTGACCGCGGGATCGCCTACGACGGCTGGAGCCCGGCGGAGATCGCGGAGTTCATCGACGGGGCGCAGGGGGTGCGTACCACCGGCAAGACCTCAGCGCCGAGCGCCGAACAGCAGGAGACGCTTAAGACTACCGCACAGACCGTGGTAGCTCCCGCCTATATAGAAATGACCGGCAGCACTTTTGACCTGGACTTGAGCAGGGTGCAGATAGTCACCGGCACTAAACTTGAGGATTTCACGGCTTGTATGTATGACGGTTTCCTCTGGATCAACAACGCGGTGTTCGATGAATCCGCTCTTCTGGCGGACGTGCTTTACCACGAAGAGGCGGAAACAGACCTTTTGTCGGCTATCGCCGATCCTACCGACGAGCAGATCCGGGCGGCCCACCTGCAGGCAAAGAATCAGGAAACGGTATTTATCGAGAAATGCGCGCAATCACCGGAACAGTTTAAGATAAATACACAATTCGCGGAGTTAAAACAGTCCGATATAGTTTATATGGCAACCGACAGTGATAAAGACGGGATAGCCGAAAGCGTAAACGCCGGATTGGTATATTCGATTAGTGATGGCGTCATAATCTGGGCGGACCTGGATGATGGCCTCTGGGTCGGCCCTCTTTGCGGGACATTGCAAAGCATACACATAGACAGCCAAGAGACGTTTGAAGCCAAATTCACCGGCAATGCGCTTATCGGCTCCGCATCCGGCAAAGACGGCATAGAGACCATCAGTGGATTTGCGCTGGACGATATCGCTTCCGGTATCCGGCAACTCGGCGGTTCGGTGGTTAAGGAGAATGAAAGGTTGTTCGACTATTATGAAGATAATGCGGGATTCCTGTGGAGCTTGATCCGCCTATGTGAATCTTCCGATGATGTGGTGCCTGCGCTTATGCTGGGTATTTTTTCCGGAGGGATGACATTGTTTGAGACATCGGAATCGCAGATGCAGGTCTTCAATTCATTCTCCGAAGACAAGCAAAAAGAGCTTTTGGTGGATACGGTAAACTTCTACGACCGGGTTAAAGACGGTAGGATCATCGGTAATGTAAAGGACGGTTACAGCCGGTTTATGGATAACGCCGGTTATGCGATTGTGCTCGGTATGGATACAACGGATGCCGCAATGACAATCTCCGATTTCCCTCAAGACGCGGCCGTATCGGCCCTGGAGAAGATGGATGCGCAAAGGCAGGCGGATATCCTGGGAGATATAATAGCCTCCGGAGAGGATAGCGCGGCCGGAATAACTTCCTTGTTCAACGCCTTTTGCCCTGAGGTAGAGAATGGCGTAGCCTTCTTAAAACTGATGGACAGAGATTTCAGGCAGTTCATTTTTTCTAACTTTAATGACGCAACTCTTACTAAATATCTTGAGTCTCTGGGCGTGCCTCTCACGGGAGCCATTTCTGTTAAGCTGCCGACGGAGGGCACCGGTTTAAGCATTTGGGGAGAAGATGGCAGCCTCGTCGGCAATATCGAGGAAGCCGGGGGCGTCCGCGATGCGGGGAATAATTTCATCGGGTTGTTGTTTGAGAACAGGGTAAAAACAAATGCGGATAACGCCGATTACCGGTTTATGCGTATGGATTATGATTCTTTAAGCCTTGGCAAGGCGGAGATGGTATCTGGACGCGGTGATTTCTCGGTCATTTTTATCTTCGATAAGTACGATATAACCCCAGTATATCAGGATGAAGGTTACCGCTCCCGGGTGACAATTATTTCGCAAGATCTAAGTGCCGCGGAGTATATACGCGTTGCGGTGACCTCTCCGGAGGGCGGGGCTATCGATGTGAGGCTTGCCGTAAATCGGGGATATGACATAAGGGAGAGCGAATACTATTATTTCGGCTCCGGAGAGCATGTTATCGAGATACCGGTCAGCGATATCCTGAAGGACGGAGATATGATGGAAGGGGTGGGGATCCTGTGTTCTTCCCGTTCCATTACTGTCGAGTCGGTTACGTTGGGCAAGTATTCAGACGACGCCTCTTTGCCGGTAGACGGGCTCAGGCCGTTTTCCGTCCCGCAGGAGAAAATAAAGCTCGCCGTCGGGATGGACGGAAGGCTGTTGTCGCTTGAAGAGAAGCAAGAACGGCAGGTTTCTGAGATCGAGGATATTTATATAAGCTCCAACCGGTTTACCGAGGGCGACGAAAAGATACTGATTGATAACAGCAATAACAGATTCAACGGTGCTGGGAATGACGGCAGGCCGTTAGCCGTCCTCATTTATCCTACTTTGGAGACCGACGAGGAGAAGAAAGCGTTTGAGGCCACAAACCTCCAGAACGCCGTTCATTCTCTTATCGAGCACGGTTACGATGTGCAGTATTTCATCGCTCCCGACCTGCAGCAGGTTGTTGAGACATTGAAAGGTGCCACGCAGCAAAAGCAGGCCTCCGTTGTTATGTTCTGCGGCCATGGGTCGCAACAGAGCCTGACGCTTTCGGTATTCGGCAGTTCTAATCCAGTGGATAATATACTGGCTACGGTGTATGAAGATGAACTGAAGAAATCAGGCATATCCGGATGCTTGGAGGAAAACGGTAAGATCATCCTGGTGAGCTGCTCTACCGGCAAAGGCGAAGAAAACGCTGATAATCTGGCGAATATGTTGTGCAGAATCTTTTCGCAGGCGTCATTGGTCGTCGCCCCGACGGTGGATACGAACATCAAAGAGATAGTATATGACGGCAATGAGATAAAGACTGTGTTGTATGCCGAAGGCCGGTCCTATGATGCCGCGGAGGCCAAGGCCCTGGCGGAAGTCCCCTGCGGAGTGGAGGCGGCGTACGCGTATTTGCAGGGGCAGGGGGAGGATGTCAGCCTCGGGGAAGTAAAAAGTTTATTTGAGGCAAAAGAATACGTTGACGGAAGCGGGAGCAGTTCGTTGAAGGACATCCAGAAGGCGCTCGCCGTCTACGGGGAGACTGTTTACGCGGAGTCGTTCAATGATAAGAGCCTGATCAAAGAGGGGATGATAATCAATCTTGACTTAGACGGTAACGGTAAGGGTGACCACTGGCAGTATGTATTTGACAGCGGCGACATCGCGGAATACGGGCAGTATTGGACGGGTAAGGCGCTGGTACCGGAGGAAGATGTTCGAGTGAACAACGGCGGGACATTGCTGCTTTCCGGCAGGGATAACGACAACGTGCGGGGAGAGTGGGTGCGCGCCGGTGATTGGACAGCGAGCCACGCCGCGGTGATCTCCGAGAAAGGCGACACGACAGCGGAACTGGCGGAACTGATCACCGGTAACGAGGAAGACAATTCCGCGCTAAACGGGGTCGATACGGGGTACCTGGACGCGGGCGTGGAAGTGGACGTCAAACCTTTGATAGACGTCTTCGAGGCGGACGTCCGGGAGAATATCGTGGAATCCGCCGAAACCTTCAATGCCAAATTTCCTTCTGCCGACCAGAAATTCATATATTCCATAAACGGTTTAAGCGGAGAGAAGCTGAACGATTTCTTTATTGAGGAGAAGTCTGTTCAGATTTGCGACTGCCTGGGGGCCGCGAGACTTATTATGGCGCACGGGCTGGAATCTTCTTTAAATGAAGGGGAATACGACCGGCTCGGCATAGGCAATGATTCGTTGTTCCGATGGTTTGCGGTTGAGAGCCCTGACGCGATGAAGGCCGGGGATTGGGGGTATTTTAAGAATGACCCTAATTATCTGACGGAACATCCTAAAGGCGGATACCAGGGGGAGAACATAATCAAAGTCGGAGATGACCTTTATTACGGTTTTCCCGGAGGAGTAGCGACATACGCGGAGTGGAAAGATGAACTTATTCGGGCCCACAATTACGGGATAGACGAATCTAAACGGATCGACACTGTCCCCGGGTTTAACGGACGTAGAGGTTTTTTTGATCTGCCGCTGATCTCGATGGGAGTGTTTGATCTAAGGAAAGGCGATATGTTCGCGTTCTCGGATGATAATTGGGATACCGCCAAGCTGGAGGGATTCTTTAAAGGCATCACTTATCAGGATAAAACGATGCCGAGCAAAGAGCAGAGAGAGGAATTGAAGGGAATAAAATCAGAATTAGGCATCACCCGCACCTGGGCGGTGACGATGCAGATCATAAAGACCGGGAATCTCGCTGAAGAATATAAGGATTTCACGGCCGTGCATGATCACGGGGTGTTGTATGTGGCGGATACCGCGATGGGCCGTCTGAAACAAATCGTTCAGAGGGAATATGCGCAGAGCGCGATAGGATAGAAAGGAGGCCGAGCCGGTTCTACATTGAGGCGTACCCGGAAACATCCGGGGGGATTATCCTCTAATATACAAATAAATCCTGCCGCGCTTAAGATACGCGCTTCGCAGGACAAGGGAGGTGAGTAGAATGCGTGATATGAGAGTGCAGTATATTATGGTCTCCAGGGTTTCGGAAGCGGAACAGATAATGTTCCTTTCCTGCCGCGACGCGATAGGGAAGGCCCGGTTGTTCTACATCAGCAAAGGGGAGGTGAAAGCCAGAAACCGTATCGGATGGCAGGAGGCTGATCCTCTGACCGTCGGGATGTTGTTGCAGATCGCCGGGAGTTCCATTTACAAGCGCCCAACCTACAGGGTGGAGAACCTGACGCGGGAATTGTGCGGATGAACAAGCCCGTTAAGGACGCCTGAAAAAGTTCTTATCAAGGGAGAGTGTTGTTATTTCCACTACCGTCGGCCTGCCGTGCGGGCAGGTGAACGGATCCGCGCATTTAAGTAATCCTTTTATGAGATATTCCGCTTCTTTTTCTTTCATATCGTATCCCGACATCAGTGATTGTCTGCACGCTCTTCTTGCCAGCATATCCGTATCGTAGATCTTGGACTCTTCGTCGCAGAGTATATCGCGTACCGCCGCTTCCGGCTGCAAAAGCAGGGCGGGGTGCGAATGAACCGCCACCGTTTCTTTGTCCCAAAGGGTGGTGGAGAATCCGATCTTCTCCAATTTGCCTTTTAATATTTCCCAGGCGAGCATTTCTTTTTTGTTGAGCCGGATCGTAACCGGCGCCAAAAGGTTCTGTATCTCCATTTTGCCGCTTTCTATCTGCAGGGAAAGCTTCTCATAAGTGATCCTTTCCTGGGCCGCGTGCTGATCGACCAGCAATAATGAAGCCGTCGATTCGAACAGCAGATATTTCTTCTTTAAAGAGCCGATAAAACGCGCTTTCTCCAAAGTGGATCTCAGGTTCTCGTTTTTTTCATTCGTCAGTTCCTCTTTTCTTATGAGCATAGCGCTTTCTTCATTAGAAAAGACCGACTGGCGTTCGGCTTCCGAAGGCCGCGTCCCTGAAGGGAAAGAAAATTCGCTCCTGATTTTGTAAATCTTACCGCGTTCCGAAACATTAGCCTCATTTTTATTATCCACATCCGGCAGACGTTTCCCAGTTTGGGGAGTGCCCGGCAACTCGCCGTTAAAATGGAACCGGGAAACTTGCCCGAACTGGCGGGCGGAAGAGACGTTCATCAGTGCGTGTTCGCAGCAGTTCCTCAGGAGCAGGAAAATGTTACGTTCATCCTTGATCCTGATCTCGCGTTTCGCGGGGTGGACATTCACGTCTATATCCTCCTGCGGCAGGCGCAGATGCGCGGAGAACACGGGATTGATGCCCGCCGGCATAAGCAGGCGGTAAGCCTGATTGACGTGAAAAGCGATATCTTTGGAATATACAGGCCTGCCGTTAACAAAAATGAACTGCATATCGCGGCGTTTCCTCTGTAGGTTGATATCTCCCAGCACCAGATGTATGTTTAAACGTTCCTGCGGAAAAACCTTCTCTGTTTCGATGAGATTGTCGGGGTTGAGGTTCAACGCCTCCGCCATCCTTAGCTTGTGGCTTTCCTGCGGCCCGAGCTCCAGCAAGACCTTGTTGTTGGAGGTCAGCTTGAACACGCGGGCAGGGAACATCAGCGCGTAAGGAATGAAAACATCTATTATTTCGTTGATCTCGCTGGTGTCGCTCTTGAGGAATTTACGGCGCGCGGGGGTGTTAAAGAAAAGTTCTCTGATCTCCAGCATTGTCCCGCAGGATACCCCCGCCGGGGTCGACTTCAGCCGTTTATTGCCGCGCAGGTGTATTTCCCAGCCGGAGTCGTTATCTCGTATCCTGCTTTGCAGCAATACGTCGGATACCGAGGCGATACTGTAAAGCGCTTCCCCCCTGAATCCCAAAGAGCCGATTTTATAGATATCATCGGCTTTTTCTATCTTGCTGGTGGAATGCCGCTGGAAAATGTTGTCCATATCCTCCGGTTCGATGCCGCAGCCGTCGTCGCGCACGGAGATCAACTCTTTACCGGCAAGTTTGACCTCTACCTCGATACGCTGGGCTCCGGCGTCCACGGAATTTTCCATTAATTCTTTGACCACGGAAGCCGGGCGTTCGATCACTTCCCCGGCGGCGATCTTGCTGATTACGTCAGGGGGTAACTGGTGAACTTTTGTCATTTTTTTCGGCGATCCTTTTTAGTTGTTGCAGTTTATTCAAGGCATCCAACGGGGTCATAGAATCGATGTCCGCGTCCTCCAGGGCCAGGAGTAATTCTTCGTAACACCGGCCGGCCTCTGTGCCCCCTTCGAATATGGCCAACTGGCGCTCGGGAGACTTGCGGCCGTGCCTGATGGTTTCCTGAAGGCTTCCGTGCAATTCCAGCTTTGCCAGTATCGCGCCCGCCCGGGAGACCACCTCTTTGGGGATGCCCGCCAGTTTGGCGACGTAGATACCGTAACTCTGGTCGCTGCCCCCGGGAATGATCTTGTGCAGGAAGATTATGCGGTCATTCCATTCTTTCACCGATACGTTGTAGTTTTTTACGCCCGGGTATTCCTCGGCGAGGGCGGTGAGTTCGTGAAAGTGTGTGGCGAAAAGGGCCCTTACCTTGCGCTGCTGCAGGAATTCCGCCACCGCCCAGGCCAGGCTTAATCCGTCGTAGGTGCTGGTGCCGCGGCCGATCTCGTCGA
Organism: Candidatus Omnitrophota bacterium; assembly: GCA_041652635.1. Classification (GTDB taxonomy): domain Bacteria; phylum Omnitrophota; class Gorgyraeia; order Gygaellales; family Profunditerraquicolaceae; genus Undivivens. The sequence goes on from JBAZGW010000059.1 coordinate 8,820, forward strand.
GCACCACCAGGCTGCGTTCGGAAAGATTGTTGAGGATACCGGCGGCTTCCGTCATCTCCACCATAAACGTGCTCTGCCCCTTACTGATCTCATCGTGCGCTCCGATGCGGGTGAATATCTTATCCACTATTCCCACGCGTGCCTCCGA
>JBAZGW010000060.1:0-8501 GCA_041652635.1 Candidatus Omnitrophota bacterium
CGCCTCGCCACTTCGTGGCGGGCTGTTAACCCCGGAAACGTGGGGACGATCTCCCCACGCCCCTTCAGGTTCTCTTGCTGCAACATCTCATTGCCGGCCACTTACGCAATCTCCGGCATTTATATTTAGTGCGCCTGGCAGGAATCGAACCTGCACACCCAGCTTCGGAGGCTGATGCCCTATCCTTTGGGCCACAGGCGCAAAATGGATACTTCGGCGACGCTTTGGGCGCCGCAAAGGTATCAAAATAAACTAAGCTGGCGATCGTCCTCTTTCTTCTTATCCTCTTCGTCGAACAACGAGATCTTTCCATATTCGCCGTCAAACCCGGCCTGGATCTTAACCTTCCCTTCCCTCATCCTGATTATGCCTTCCGCGATCCGCGGAGGTGTTTCCCTAAGGATATCCTCTCGGGGGGCTTTCAGGAGGACTTCGAATTCAGTTCCGAATTTTGAGATGATGCTGCGATACTCTTTGGCTACCGCTCCGGCGGCAGGAGTAAGCCCCTTCGCGTCGGCGATGATCTCTTCCAAAGGGATGAGATTACGGAAAGGGATCGAATTCTTGGGTTTGAATCCGGGTGCTCGATCGGCCAATACATCCACCCGGTTCATTACTCCGACGGTCACCGGTTTGGAACACTTGGGGCATTTCCCTCCGTTGGCTCTGGTCTCTTCCGGGGAAAGACGCACCCCGCACAGACGATGCCCGTCAAAGTGATATTTACCTTCTTCCGGAAAGAACTCCGTTGTGTATAGAAACTTTGATGTGTCTTTATTCCGCAATGTGTCCCTGATCGCGTCATAAGACAGTTCGCAGCGGAACACGTTGGCTTCCCTGCCTATTTTTGACGGGCTGTGCGAATCGGAATTGCTTATCAGGCTGAACCGGTCCAGCGCCGACAACCTCCAGTTCATCGCCGGATCGCTGGACAATCCCGTCTCCAGCGCGAATATCTTCTCCGCGTATTTCTCGAAGCAATCCTCTATACGGTCAAAACCGGACATGGAACCGAACAGGCTGAACCACGGGGTCCAGATATGCCCAGGGACCAGCATGCATCTTTCGTCGATATCGAACACTATCCGCGCCAGTTCCGCCGCGTCCAGCCCGAGGATCGGCCTTCCGTCGGAAGCCAGGTTACCGATCCGCGCCAGCGCGGAATTGATCTTTTCGGTCACGGCAAAAGACGGACTGAAAAGCAAATTGTGTATGCGGTAGGTCCTCTCTTTCTTGGAATAAATACTGCTGACTTCGGCGGTAAGCATAAAATGGATCTCTTTGCCGCCGGAAGACGCCCCCTTGTAAACAAGCAGCCCGTTGCCGGTTTCTTCCAGGTTCCCCCGCAATTCTTCCAGCCACAGGTGATGGGTAAAATCACCCGTGCCCATCAGATTGATCCCTTTAAGCGCGGCCCATTCCGCTATATGCGCGACATCCATATCCTTGGACGTGGCGCGGCTGTATTTGGAATGGATATGAAAATCGGCTATGAATTCTTTATTCTGCGGCATAAATTACCTTTCCGGAACAAACCGTATAACGCACGCGCCCTTGCAATTTCTTTCCCAAGAAAGAGGAATTCCTCGATTTAGAGGCGAAATCTTCCGCATTAACCACCCATTCCTCCCGAGGGGAGAAGATCACGGCATCGGCATCCGCGCCTTCGGAAAGGGTCCCTTTCTTTATTCCCAGGATAGAGGAGGGGTTTAGAGACATTTTTTCCGCCAGCCCCCGCCAATCCAAAACACCTCCGTTAATTAATTCCGTTACGGCAACGGATAGTTCTGTTTCCAGACCGGTGACTCCGAACTCGGCGAGATGGAACTCCACTTCTTTTTCGTTTTCCGTGTGGGGGGCGTGGTCGGAAGCGATGGCGTCTATTATGCCTTCCCGCAACCCTCTCTTCACCGCCTCCAGATCCTCCCGGCGGCGCAGGGGCGGGTTCATTTTCATATTAGTATCATATCCCAAAACCGCTTCTTCCGTCAATGAAAAATAGTGCGGCGCGGTCTCCGCGGTCACCCTGATCCCTTTTTTCTTGGCCCTGGCGATGATCTCCACCGATTCGGCGCAACTGACGTGCGCGATATGCACGCGCGCCCTTGCCTTGGCCGCCAGGGAAATGTCCCTTTCCACCCTGCGGTATTCGGATTCCGCGGAGATCCCTTTCAACCCCATCCTGGTGGAGACGGGGCCGAGATTGACCGCCCCTCCGGCGGAAAGTTTACGATCCTCGCAATGACAAATGATGAGAAATCCTTTATCCCTGGATTTCACCAGCGCCTTCAATAGAAGTTCTCCCGAATCCACGGAACATCCGTCGTCGGAAAAAGCGGCGGCCCCGCTCTTTTTCAACAGATCAAACGCCACCAGTTCCTTCCCTTGCCTCTCCCTGGTTATCGCGGAAGAGATAAAAACATTCACTCGGGCGCCGCAACGTATGATCTTTTTCAGCAGTGCCACGTTCTCCGCGCTGTCTATGGCCGGTTCGGTATTCGGCATCGCCAAAACGCTGGTCACCCCTCCCCTGGCCGCCGCCGCCGTACCGCTGGACACGCTTTCTTTATCTTCACGGCCCGGTTCCCGCAGATGCACATGCATATCCACCAATCCCGGCATAACAATGCACCCGGAGGCGTCGATGACTTTCGACGCTTTCTCGTTGATGCCGGAGTCAACGCTGATGATCCTGTTCCCGCAGCACAAAATATCTTTTATGCCGTCCGTGCGGGAAGCGGGATCTATCACCCTTCCGTTCTTAATCAGCAGAGAATCTTTTATCATGGGCCTGAGAGACCAGGAACAGCACCGCCATGCGCACGGCGATACCGTTGGTCACCTGTTCAAGTATCACCGAATTCGCCCCGTCCGCAACGTCGCTGGCGATCTCTATGCCGCGGTTCAACGGCCCGGGGTGCATTACAATGATATTCCTGCCTGTCTTTTTTATTCTTTCGCGCGTGATCCCGAATTTCCGGAAATAATCCATCTCCCTTGGGAACGCCTCTCTGGCGTCCCTTTCAAACTGCATTCTCAGGACGTTGACGGCGTCCGCCCCGGATAAAGCCTCGTCTATATCATAACTGACGTCCACTCCCATCTGTTCTATTCCGGGAGGAATAAGCATCTTGGGCGCGCATACCGTTACCTTTGCTCCCAGGCGGGTCAATCCCCAGATATTGGAACGGGCCACGCGCGAATGCGCGATATCCCCGACTACGCAGACACGCAACCCCTCTATCCGTCCGAGTTTTTCCTTGAGCGTGAACATATCCAGCAATGCCTGGGTGGGGTGCTCATGCCAGCCGTCTCCGGCGTTGACCACGCTGATATCCAGTTTTCGGGCCAGCATCACCGCGGCCCCGGAAAAATTGTGCCTGATAACGACGATGTCCGCCTTCAACGCCTGAATATTCGTGCCGGTATCTATCAGGGTCTCGCCCTTGCGCACGCTGGATGTCTCGGCGGCGATATTTATCACGTCCGCGGAGAGCCTTTTTGCGGCGATCTCGAAAGAGACCCTGGTGCGCGTGGACGGTTCGTAAAAAAGGTTGACCACCGTCTTTCCGCGCAGCGCCGGGACTTTCTTTATCTCGCGGGAGGATACTTCCTTAAAAGACTCCGCCGTATCCAATATCAATTCTATCTCTTCCCTGCTCAGTTCTTCCAGCCCCAATAGATCTTTACGCGCCCAGATCATCCGCTTATCCGTTCCGCTCGTTCAGCACCACTTCGTCTTTTCCGTCGCTTTCCGAAAGCCTGACCTCAACCGTTTCCCCCAGGGATGTGGGAACATTCTTCCCCACATAATCGGCGCGTATGGGGACCTCCCGGTGCCCCCGGTCCACCAGCACCGCCAGCTGTATGGTGCGCGGCCTGCCCAAGTCCACCAGCGCGTCCAAAGCGCAGCGCACCGTTCTGCCCGTGTATAGCACGTCATCCACCAGGACCACGTTCCTGCCGGTGATATCAAAACCTATTTCCGTCTTATGCACCACCGGTTGCTGGGCGATAAAGGTAAGATCGTCCCTGTAAAGGGTTATATCCAAAACCCCGAGTTCCACGGAGGAACCTTCAATTTCGTTGATACAATCCGCGATCCTCTTGGCAAGGTGCGCCCCGCGCGTCCTGATCCCCACGACACAGACACCTTCGACACCTTTGTTCTTTTCCAATATCTCATGCGAGATGCGGATAACGCAGCGTTGGACCGCCTCTTGATCGAGTATTCTGGCTTTTTCTTTCATATACGCTCCGGGACAGCCGGTAATAAAAAATCCGCCTTCCCCCTTACAGGGAAAGACGGATCAGCGGATTTTGTAGTTTAATATTCATCTTCGGGCATCCTTGCCGGTTTCTCAAGAACCGACTTAAAGGTTTATTAAAGTCTACCCCGCAGAGAGCGGTTTGTCAAGGTAAAACGCTCAACTCTGATCAGCCGCGGCTATGCTTATACGGGTTATGCCGGCGCCGCTCAAGATATCGAGAACGGAAACCACTCCGCGGAAAGGGACGCGTTTGTCCGCGCGCAGGATCACGGAAGGATTATTCTCCTGACGGCTGCGCAGGCCGACTTTCTCTTTCAACTCCGCGGAATTGACCAGATCACCGTCCAGATAAACCGGGCCTTCGGCCGTGATGGTAATCTCCATTTGTTTAAGCTCTTCCGGCCCGGAAGAATTCTGCGCCTGGGGGAGTTTCACGTCCAGCCTTTTCGTATGCAAAGGTTTGAACGTGTACAGCAGGCTAAAAGAAATAAAAAAGAAAATGAACATATTCATGACGATGTCCGTCATCGCCACGGATTCAAGACCGACAAAGTGCGCCTTTTTACCGGAAATCTTCATTTTTTCTGCTCCGGTTTCGCCGCGCCTGGAATTTCCGAAAGGACTTCCGTCAACTGAATGGCATGGTTCGTCAGGTCGTTGGAAATCTGTTTTATCCTGCCGACAAAATAATTATAGAACAGGGCGGCGGGAATGGCTACCATAAGTCCGGCGGCGGTGGTGATCATCGCCTGGTACATTCCACCCGCGAGGGCGTTCACCGTTACGTTCGCCCCCGCCTTTTCCCAGGACATAAAAGCGCTGATCAACCCGGTGATCGTCCCTAAAAATCCCAACAGGGGCTCGATGGAAACTACGGAAGCCAGCAACCCGAGGAAACGTTCCAGCTTGGCTATCTGATTATTGCCCGCCTGTTCGAGTATCTTCTCCAGCCTGTCCGCGGGAAGCAGACGCCTTTCAATCCCCACTTTGAACACCGAAGCAAGAGGATACTTTTCATTCCTGGAGCACAGATCGACGGCGGCCTGTATTTCGCCGTTTTTCAGCATTTTATAGACCTGCTGCACAAAAGAATACCCGTCCACTCTTCCCACCCTGCGGAAAGCCCAAAGTCTCTCCAGAATGATGGCCAGGCCGAATACCGAACCCGCCAGGATCGGGATCATTACCGGCCCGCCTTTAACTATCAGCTCGAACATTGCCGCTCCTTTCAAAAAACCAATTTACCGGTTCTAAAATATCAGCACGAATTCCCCCCGCGGCCTGCCGGCCGCGGGAAAAGACGCCGCGACCTCGGCGGCGCTGCCGTGTTTTACTTCCTCGAATTTTTTGGTAAGTTCCCTGGCACAGCAGATCCTTCTTTCCCCGAATATTTCCGCGATATCTTCCAGGGATTCCTTGATCCGGTGGCAGGATTCATAACAAACAACGGTAAAATCGAACACGCTCAATTCCGCAAGCCGTTTTTTCCTCGCCTGCCTGCGGTTTGGAAGGAACCCTTCGAATAAGAACCGGTGCGCCGGTTTACCGGAAGCCACCAGCGCCGTGGCTAAAGCTGTCGGGCCGGGTATTACCGACATGGGGATTTTGTTTTCTATCGCGAGATTGATTATGTTATACCCGGGGTCGAGGATCCCCGGCATGCCGGCGTCGGAGATCAGCGCTATGGAAAGACCGGCGCGCAGTTTTTCCAAGAGGAACTCCGCTTTTGTCAGGCGATTATGCTGAAAAAAACTGGTCACCGGAACGCGGATATCATACGCGGAAAGCAGGATGCGCGCGTGCCTGGTGTCCTCGCAAGCGATCAAATCAACGCCCTTCAGTATCTCTACCGCCCTGAAGGAAATATCTTTTAGGTTCCCGATGGGTGTTCCTACGATATAAAGCATTTTACAACGATTTCCTTTATTCCACGGTAACCGACTTCGCCAAATTGCGCGGCTGGTCCACATCGCAGCCTCTTTTGACGGCAATATGATAGGCGAGCAACTGTAACGGCAGGGCGGCGATGATCGGCGAAAAGAACTCGTCGGTTTTCGGTATATAAACCACTTCCGGGGTGAGATCCTTTATCTTATCGTCGTCATCGCTGGCGATAACGATTATCCGTCCGCGGCGGCTGCGTATTTCCTGAATATTGGAGATCATTTTCTCGTAAACCGCCGACTCCGGGTTTATGCAGACCACCGCCCTGTATTCATCGATCAAGGCGATCGGCCCGTGTTTCATTTCCCCGGCCGCGTATCCTTCCGCCGGGATATACGAGATCTCTTTCAATTTTAACGCGCCTTCCATGGCAAGCGGGTAATTTATATTCCTGCCCAGAAAAAGGAAAGAGCCGAAATGGGAATGTCTTCCAGCCAGCTTCCTGATCCCGTCCTGCATCGATAAAACGCGCTCCTGCAAAGCCGGGCACTTGCCGAATTCTTTCAACAGGGCGTTAATACGCGCCTGCGGCAGCGTTTTCTTCAAAGACGCCAGGGACATGGCCAGAAGATACAAAATACTTACCTGCGCCGTATACGCTTTTGTGGAAGCGACCCCTATTTCCGGACCGGCGTGAGTATAGATAACGCCGTCCGATTCCCTGACCAATGTCGAGCCCAGCACATTACAAATCGCCAATACCAGCGCGCCTTTGGACTTGGCCTCTCTGGCGGCCGCGAGAGTGTCCGCGGTCTCTCCCGACTGGCTTATCGCGATTGCCAGCGTATTCGGCCTGATAACCGGATCCCGGTAACGGAATTCGCTGGAGACGTCGGCGTTCACGCTGAGACGGCAAAGTTTCTCTATCGCGTACTTGCCGGACAATCCGGCGTGATAAGCCGTCCCGCAGGCGATGATCTCCACGTTTTCCACCGCTGCCAGTTTCTCCCTGGGGATCCTCAATTCTTCGAAATGTATTCTTCCTTTCCCGGAAACTCTATGCCCCAGCATAGTCCCCAGGACTTTTGGCTGCTCGTTTATTTCCTTGAGCATGAAATGCGGCCAGCCCTGTTTTTGCGCCGAGGAAATATCCCAGGAAATGCGCGAGGGCGCTCTTTTTACCGCGCTGCCGGATACAATATTGACTACCTTTATCCCCTGCGGACCGCACACCGCCATCTCGTTATCCTCCAGAAAGATCACGTCCTGCGTATAATCAAGCAGCGCCGAGATATCCGAAGCAAGCAGACTGCCGATACTGCTTGTTGCCGCGACCAGCGGGCTGCCGAGCCTGGCTCCCACGATCTTTCCCGGTTCTTTCTCGGAGACAACGGCGACGGCAAACGAACCTTTTAAGCGCAATAAAGCTTTTCTCACGGCTTCTTCCAACGGCAGGCTGCGGTGGGCATCCTCTATCAAATGCACGATCACTTCGGTATCCGTCTGGCTGACAAATTTATGCCCGGCGGCGCGCAATTCTTCTTTTAAAACGGAAAAGTTCTCGATGATACCGTTATGAACAAGAGCTATCTTGCCTCCGCAATCCACATGAGGGTGCGCGTTGATACGGTTGGGTTCTCCGTGAGTGGCCCAGCGGTTATGCGCGATACCGCAGGTTCCCGATAACGGTTTCGCTTCCAGGATCCTCGCCAGTTCTTTCACCTTGCCGGGCATCTTACGCACGGAAAGCCTGCCCTTAGCGCCGGACTGTATGCACACGCCGCAGGAATCATATCCGCGGTATTCCAGCCTGCTTAACCCGGCAAGAAGGATCTTTTGAGACTTTCTATTTCCGGTATATCCTACGATTCCGCACATAATTTCACTCTATGTTGTCGAAAAATGTAGAAAGGTTACGCCGTTTCCGGCAGCCTTCTGGACCGCAACATCCGAAAACAACGTAACCTTTCTGTCTAAAAAACTTACGTTTGAACAATGGATCAATAGACCGCACTTGTGCTTTTATTCTGTCTAATATCTATTTTCGATTGCTCAATTGCTCCCTTGATTCCCACAATGCGGGAATGAAACGTCCTCACCCGTATTTTTAACGACGGCTTAAGTTACGGGCTTTTCTCCGTAACTTAACGGCCGGAGTTGATCCCGCGAAGCACGCGGCCTTTGCGCAGCGGGAGAACCGGTGCCGAGAGCTTGTCCCGCTCATTATCTTTTATTAGCGGGATCCCGCAACTTGTTTCTTCTTTTGTTGCGGGAAAAAGCTCTTTGCCGCAATTAAGCGTCCCCAACCGGATTTGAACCGGTGCCGAGAGCTTGTCCCGCTCATTA
>JBAZGW010000061.1:0-3353 GCA_041652635.1 Candidatus Omnitrophota bacterium
TAAAACTGTCAAATCTATCCTTTTTTTAACAAAGTACTGTTCGATAATCGAAATTTGACCGCAATCAAGAATCTCTTTGATCTAATCTCGATTTTCGATTCTCGATTGCTCTACCAAATTCGCCTCTGGCGAATTTGGTTGCCCGGTGAGGAGTCGGACCTCAACGCTCAGACCCAAATTCTGATGTGCTACCATTACACTACCGGGCAGAAATCCGATCCATTACCTTGCTTTGGCAAAAATCTAAAGTCCATCTCGCTGGACACGCGCGCCGAAAAAAATCCTTCACAGGAAAAGACAGGCATTGGAATAAACCGCGGCAGGGCTACTCAGCGCTGAATTCATGCTCCGCGGCTACCCCCCCGCTGCCCCTCTTCCTTTCCTGCTCATAGATATCCAATATCCTTTTCTGGAGATATTCCCTGAACGATTGGGTAATAGGATGAGCGATATCTTTATGTTCCGATTGCGCCCCGCCGATGGCGTCCGTCTCCACCGGAGCAGAGGTCAACGGCAGCTGCGCGCCGCATTGATTGCAATACTTACTGCGAATTTCATTCTTGAACCCGCACTTCGGACAGGCGAATTTTAGCTTACGCGACGGCATCGCTATAAACACGCCGTTATTACCCTCTATAACCTTGATATTCCTGACCACAAAAGCGTTATCAAAGGTTACTGTGGCATAAGCCTTGAGTTTCTTGTCGGGCGAGTCTTTCAAGAACACCCTTACCTCAGTGATCTCCATCGGCCTACCTCCTTGTGCTGTTCCTTCCGCGATAACGCAGTTCCGGCGGCAAAAACACGCCACCGGCGGTTTATGCCGCTCATCAAACGCGCTAAATTGGAAGCCTCACGACGTGAGGATACCACGGCGAACACACAAGAACCACTGCCCGACATGGCATTAGCTTCTATCCCAAGGCGCGCAAAAGTTTCTTTTACGCGCCTGACTTCCGGATACAAGTCAACAGCAACACTTTCCAGGCCGTTGAATAACTCGCCTTTATAACCGGAAAATACATACCGGCTATGACTTGAATTTATTATTTTAACATTATATAACGATTTTGTCAATACGTCTTTCTTGCGGAGAGAGCGCCGTTTATCCCACTCCCGGTAGGTTAAAGGGGTAGGCGCGCTTATGGAAGGGAACACCAGGACATGATAAAAGAACAACTTATTCAGCCCGCGCAGAGGCTTGATCACTTCCCCTCTGCCGGTCCCCAGGCCAAAAGGGCATTCATAAAGAAAGAAGGCCGTATCGGAACCTATACCGGAGGCCAATTCGAGCAATACACTGAACGGTAACTTCAGTCCGGACAATCGGTTTAGTTCGAGAAGCACCGCGGCCGCGTTACCGGAACCGCCGCCCAACCCCGCTCCGGGAGGAATATTCTTGCGTATACGGATATCCGCCCCGGCCCTGTCCCTGACACCGGCGAACTTGAACAAATCGTCGGCAGCCCTGTAAACTAAATTATCTTCGTTCTGCGGCACGCCCGGGTGATCGCAGGCGACGTTAATGATCCCGTCATCACGGAGCCGGACGCTTATTTTATCGCGCAGGTCGATACGTTCAAAAAGAGTGCGTATATCGTGATAACCATCCCCGCGCCTGCGCAACACTTCCAGGTAGAGGTTCACTTTGGCGCATGAACAGAAAACCGCCCGCGCTCCCGCTGGGATACTCTTCAGAGACATCAGCTTACGTTCTAACCTTTAAGGCTGTCAAAAGCGGCTTTTTCTATATCATCCGCGGTAAGTTGATAGGTTTTGAGCAGTTCTTCGGGCTCGCCCGACTGCCCGAACCTTTCTTTAACCGCGATCTTCATTATTTTACCGCGGCATTCCCCTGCCAAGGTATCCGTCACCGCGGAACAAAGCCCGCCGATCACCGAATGCTCTTCGCAAACGACGATGCCGCGCGTGGCGCGCGCCGCTTCTTTCACGGCATCGGAGTCAAAAGGCCTTAAAGTGTGCATATTGACCACGCGCGCCTGGATCCCTTTTGCCGCCAGAGATTCCGCGGCGCTCAGGGCATTCCCGACCATCATCCCGCAGGCGATAATGGAAACATCTTTGCCGTCCCTCAGCACCTGCGCCTTGCCTATCTTGAAATCCGCCGATCCTTCTATTGTCGGCACCTTGGCCCGCCCCAGGCGTATGTAAAAAGGCCCCTGGGTTTCCGCCGCCGCGGTCACCGCGGCCCTGGTTTGCGGCCCGTCGCAAGGCACGATCACGTTCATCCCGGGTATCACGCGCATCAAGGCCAGGTCTTCAAGGGCCTGATGACTGGCCCCGTCGGGGCCGACCGTCAACCCGGCGTGAGTGGCGACGATTTTGACGTTAAGATGATTATAGCAGATCCCGTTGCGCACCTGGTCCCAGGCGCGCCCGGTGGCGAAAATGGCGAAAGTGGAAGCAAAAACGGTTTTTCCCGATACCGCGAGCCCCGCGGAAACCCCCATCATATTCTGTTCCGCCACACCCATATTGAAAAATCTTTTCGGGAACGCCTTAGCGAACAATCCCGTCCTGGTGGAACTGGAAAGGTCGGCGTCCAAAACCACGATATTCTCGTTTTTTCCGCCCAGTTCCACGAGAGTTTTACCGTAAACATCCCTTTGATACTGCAATTCAACCATAGGATTTATCTCCGCGGATTACGCCAGTTCCTTCAACGCCTGCTCGGTTTCCTCTTTAGTGGGGGCGCGCCCGTGGAAATCGACATTGTTCTCCATAAAAGAAACGCCTTTCCCCTTGACCGTGTGCGCGATGATCACGCTCGGCTTGCCCTTTACGCCGGCGGCTTCCTTATACGCGCCGAGAATAGCGGCCATATCGTGCCCGTCTATTTCTATGGCGTGCCAGCCGAACGCCTCCCACTTAAGCTTTATCGGCTCAAGGTTCATCACATCCGACGTCCTGCCGTCGATCTGCAGGCCGTTACAATCCAGTATGCCGCAAAGATTATCGCACTTATAATGGGCGGCGGCCATTGCCGCTTCCCAAATATTGCCTTCCTGTATTTCCCCGTCGCCCATCAACACATATATCCGGCTGTCCCTTGAGTCGAGCCTCGCCGCCAGCGACATACCGACACTCACGGAAAGCCCCTGACCGAGCGAACCGGAAGATAATTCCACGCCCGGGGCGCGCTTATCGGGGTGCCCCTGAAGTATAGAACCGAATTTACGCAGGCTCGCCAGTTCGCATTGCGGCAGATATCCCGCGGCCGACAAAACGGCGAACCACAACGGACAACAATGGCCTTTGGACATATGGAACCTGTCCCTCTCCGGCCATTTAGGATTTTTAGGGTCGTGCCTTAAGACCGCGAAGAATAAAGC
>JBAZGW010000061.1:3363-8424 GCA_041652635.1 Candidatus Omnitrophota bacterium
TATGCTTGAGCACGGAAAAATAAAGCGCGGTAACCAGATCTGCGGAAGAAAGGCTTCCTCCCGGATGGCCGGAACCGGCCGTGGAAAGCATCTGAATAACCGTCCTTCTGACCTGCCTGGATCTTTCCCGGAGTTCTTTTATCTCTAAGGCTTCATTTACCATTTTTAACAGGTTCTCCGTCTTTCTCCTCCTGCCCGCCCACCGCCGCCAGCTTCGCTTTTACGGTTTCCTGTTTAGGGTCGAGCCGCAGGGACTCCCGCCATTGCTGCGCGGCTTTTTCTATATTGCCAGTCTTAACGTAAAAATCGCCCAGATGGTCGAATATTACCGGATCGCTCAATAATGAAGCGGCTTTATTCAACTCCCTGCCCGCTTCTTTCATCATCCCTTTCCGAAAATACAACCAGCCCAGGCTGTCAACGTAAGCGCCGTTATTCGGCTGTAAAGATACCGCCCGCTTAACCATAGCCTCGGCTTCTTTGAGATTCCTGCCTTCCTCAATATACATATAAGCGAGGTAATTCAGCGCCTGGTGGCAATCGGCGTTCAACGCTATCGCCTTGACCATTTCCGCTTCCGCGCCTTTTTTATCTCCCAGGCGGTAATGAATATCTCCTAAATAATAATGCGCTTCCCAGGAAGAGGGGGAGAGCTTTATGGTCTTGCGGAACACCTGTTCGGCTTGCTCTAATTTGCCGCGGTAAAGATACAGGCGGCCCAGACTGCCGGAGATCTCCGCATTATCCGGTTTATTTTCCGCGACCGCGCTCAGGGCGTTCTCATATTCCTGCATTGCCTTATCAGGCTCTTCCCGCAGATAATAAACCAGAGACAGCAACGCGTGCGGTTCCGCCATATCCGGGCGCAGTTTAGAGGCGGCCTGTAATTCGTAGACAGCCGCCTGATAATCTTCCCCGCTCATATAACGAACGGCGAGTTTTATGCGTATAAAGACATTCTGCGGGTCTATCTTCAGGGCCTTCTTGAATTCCCGGATGGAATTATCCTGCTCGCCGCGGCGGTTATAGACCATCCCGGTAATATAATGGCTAAGAGCGGCTGACCTGGGGTTCTCCGCCGCGAGGCATAAATCGATACCGAAAGAAACAAAGAACAAAACCGCGAAGATCGAACGCGGGAATAAACAGGGACGCGAATCGGCCCCCGAACCGCGGATAATAAGGCTTTTTACGTTGAATGACGGCGGAAAAATCATTTTTATCCCGGGGGGTTGAATGTAAACGCGAGACAAAATCCCCCCCGGCCTTCCGCGTTAACGGACGCCGCGGGGATTTTGTCTCCGCGCTTACCGGATACTAATTCCAATCTCTCTTCTTCACGTGACGTAGACGACGGCGCATCTTCTTCCTCTTATGCGTCCGTATCTTAATTCTCTTTCTTTTCTTACCGCAAGGCATTTTTACCCCCCTTTAACTATAAATTTGCATTGGGATCCGATAAATCGGCTTAACTCATTGTCAAGACTACGCTCTGCTCGCGAAATCTCCCTCAACGCGCCGCATCGGGGATTTTCCCCGCAGGCCTTGTCCCGTCAAAGATTCAGGCCATTTCCCTCGAATCCGAATGCAAAATCCGAGTTCAATAGATCACTTTGTTTAAAGGATATTCTATTATACCTTCAGCCCCGGCTTTTTTCAAACCCGGTATCAACGTGCGCACTACCTTCTCGTCTATGATCGTCTCCACGGCGCACCATTCCTCCTGCGCCAAACCGGATATCGTCGGCCTTTTCAACGCGGGAAGGAGCGCGATGACCTTCTTAAGGTCATTCCTGCGAACGTTCATCTTCAGCCCCACCTTCTCTTCCGCGTTGATCGCGCCTTTCAAAAGCAAAGAGATCTGCTGCATCTTTTCGTTCTTCCAGGCGTCCTTATAGGCTTTCTTATTGGCGATAAACTGCGTCGTGGACTCGCAGATAGTGGCGATTATCTTAAGCTTATTGGCTTTAAGGCTCCTGCCGGTCTCGGTCAAATCCACTATCGCGTCCACCAGCCCGGAATTAACCTTGACCTCGGTGGCCCCCCAGCTGAATTCCACTTCGGCGTTCACCTTGTGGTCCTTCAGGTATTTCCTGGTGGCATTGGCCAATTCAGTGGCGATGCGTTTATTATTCAACTGTTTAACGGAATCTATTCCGGAGGACTCGGGAACCGCGAGCACCCAGCGGACCTTGCTCATGCTTTGCTTCGCGTAAGCCAGGTCGGTGACCCTGACCACGTCGGAACCGTTCTCGATTATCCAGTCCTCGCCGGTGATCCCGCAATCGAGCACTCCATCCTCGACATAACGGGACATTTCCTGAGCCCTAAGCAATATCGCCTCTATTTCCGGATCGCCGGTGGAAGGAAAATAAGAACGCTCCGAAGGCAAAGAAACATTGAATCCCGCCTTCCTGAACATTTTGAAAGTGGCTTCCTGAAGACTGCCCTTAGGCAATCCGAGTTTTAAAGTCTTATTCTGCGGTTTAATGACAGCCATACAACCTCCGAAGATTTTTAAAAAACTTTCATTTAAAACAACGCGTTTCCCTACTATAATAAATCATACGGTTAGAAAACGCAATAAACGGCCTATATGGGTATCCTTTCAGGGAACGCCCATGAATAGTTTCTTAATTATACAGATTGAAAGGCCTTTTGTAAAGCAAGTAATTTGAATTCCGGAGACACAATACTTAATTGCCATTTCGGCATAAAAATAGTATAATTAAAAAGTGCGGCCCGCGCCGAACGCGGGAAAAAATCAAATCCTCTACTTCAGGACAAAAAACAAGGTCGGAGTATGTTATTCATCATTATTCGCAATATTTTCACATTAACTTTCATAGCTTGCTGTTTCTACTATCTATATATCTTCCTCTTTCGCAAGATAACGGATTTCTCCGCCTTTACCAACGGCGAAGATATCTGGAAAAACCCGGAAATGTACTTTGATAACGAAGTCTGCACATATATACATATCCCGGCCTATATCGCGGTGGTCAGTTGGTTCGCGGCGGCGCTTGTCCAGTTACTGCTTATTTAAATAATCCATAACCCGGCATATTCCTTTACGGAGGCACACTATGTTAAGCAAAAAAACGAAAAAGACTGTCTGGATCATCCTTCTGATAGCCATATTGCCGGGGTTCGTGCTCTGGGGATTCTTTGACTCCCTGAAGCGTTCCGACCGCCAAAGTTTCTATGCCGGCAGGATATACGGCAAGAAAATCACCTCGCAGGAGTATAGAACCGCGCTCCAGGCGGCAAAAACGCTGGCGGTGATGCGTTTCGGAGAGAACCTGCAAAAAATACAGCAATACTTGAACCTTGATGAACAGGCTTGGCAGCGTCTGATAATACTGGAAGAGGCATCACGCCGCAGAATAAAAATATCGGACAGAGAAGTCGTGGCGGCGATCCAAGGTTATCCTTTTATGCAGAATAAAAAAGGCGACTTCGACGAGAAACAATACAGGCAGGTGCTGCGTTACGTATTCCATGTGCAGGCCCGCGTGTTCGAAGAGCAGGTGCGCGGAGACCTGACCATAGGCAGGCTTTTCGAAAACGTGACCTCCGGGGTGAAAGTGACCGACGAAGAAATAAAAGAAAGTTACAATAAAGCGAACGAGGAATTAAATCTCAACTACATCGCCGCCCTGCCGGCAGAGATAACTCCGGGGCTTTCAGTAACGGACAAGGAAATAAAAGATTTCTTCTCAACCAACAGCCTGCGATTCAAAAAACCGCTTTCGTATAATCTTGAATATGTCCTGCTCGGCGCCGACGCCCAGGAAAGCCGGATACGCGACACACTGCGCCGCCTTTCCAAAGCGGAGGATTTCAAGGCCGAAGCTAAAAAAATGGACATGGAAGCTAAAGAAACCGGGTTCTTCCCGGAGAACGGCCCTGTCCCCGGCATAGGGTGGTCTTCCGAACTGACCGCGCGGCTTGCCAACGGCACGATCGGACGGATACTGCCGCCGGTCAAAACGACTTCCGGAATATTCATATTAAAGATAAAAGAAAAAAAAGAGCCCTATGTCCCGGCCCTGGAAGAGGCCAAAGACGAAGTAAAGAAACGCATACTGGAACAAAAATCGGCCTTGGAAGCCCGCGCAAGGATAGATAGTTGCCTGGCAAAGATCAAGAGCGCCTCCGAAGCCAAACAGCCTGTCTCTCTCGAACAACTGGCAAAATCCTTATCATTGAAATCCGGGCAGACCGGCGACTTCAAATTTGGTAGTTATATCGAAGGCATCGGGGCATCGGATGTATTTTATAACGAAGCGAAGAAACTCTCGACCGGGCAATATAGCGGAGTGATAGAAACCGCTTCCGGCCTCTACATAGTCACTCCGGGATCGTTCAAAACCATCGATGAAAAGAAATTCGCCCAGGAAAAAGCTGAGTTTTCGCGCACCGTGCTGTTGAAAAAACAAAATGAGGTTTTCGGCAAATTCCTCCAGGACCTGGAGAAGAGATCCGGCGCGAAACGGTTCTGAAAAATACAATAACCGGTTCTGGGTGTTAGATTCTGAGTTCTGGAACAATGCAGGACGAAACTGCTAAAACAAACCACATAAGACGGGACCGGGTCCGTATTAACCTTACTCCCGCAGTTGGTTACATCGGAAGTGTCCCCGGATTACGAAGAATAAGGCAATGAGGCTCTCCCGGCTAATCCTTCGGCGAAGTTTATCCTGAGCGGATTCGACTTTGCTCACCATTAAAACTTGTCGAAGGGCTCAGGACAAGCGCCCGGGGTTTCTCTGCTACTTGAGCGAAATTCCTCCGAAGCAGTTCCCATCTTTGCGCAATGATACCTTCCCGTTCATCCTGCGCATTTATCTTCGCACAAGTGAAGACTTAACCTTCCGATCGACCAAGGTACAACCACCTTAAAAGACCGTGGTTTTCCGCGTAGGAGAATAAGGATCGAGTAGGAGGCGGGATTGCCCCCGCCGTCCTCTCACACCACCGTACGTACGGTTCCGTATACGGCGGTTCGTAAAAAGTGTTGTTACGAGTTCCCTGTTACAAGGTCTACTAACCCAAGAG
>JBAZGW010000062.1:0-8406 GCA_041652635.1 Candidatus Omnitrophota bacterium
CGAGGCACGAAGGACGAGGCACGAAGCACGAAGCACGAGGCATGAAGCACGAAGCATGAAGCACGAGGCACGAAGCACGAAGCACGAGGCATGAAGCACGAAGCATGAAGCACGAAGCACGAGGCACGAGGCATGAAGCACGAAGCATGAGGCATGAAGCACGAGGCACGAAGCACGAGGCACGAGGCACGAAGCACGAGGCACGAAGCATGAAGCATGAAGCATGAAGCATGAAGCACGAAGCACGAAAGACGAAAGACGAAGATGACTAAATACGCGTATAAAGCCTGCGATAAGTCGGGAAAACAAATAGAAGGCATCGTGGAATCCGTCTCGCGCGAGGATGCCGCAGGGGCATTGAAGGCTAACGGCTATCTGCCGATAGATATACGTCCGGTTTCGCGCGCTTTTAAGATGCCCGCGTTAGCGACGCTCTTTAAACGGGTCAGATTCTCGGATATAAATATGTTCACCAGGCAGTTCTATACCCTGCAAAAGGCGGGGTTGCCGGTGATCTCCAGCCTGGAAGCGCTGTATGAACAGGCGGTGAACCCGTTCTTTAAAGAAACCATCCGTGATATTAAGAAAGACATTGAGGGAGGCAAGAGCCTTTCCGAGGCCTTTGCCGGCCATCCGCGCGTGTTCGGAGAGATATACGTGAATATGCTGAAGTGCGGGGAGATCTCCGGGACGCTGGAAGATTCCCTGGAAAAACTGGCGAAGCTGGGTGAGAAGGAGGAGCAGACCAGGATGCGCATCAAGACGGCCACGCGCTATCCCCTGATAGTGGTCGTGGCAATTGTTTCCGCTTTTCTTATTCTTATTACCGTGGTGGTGCCGCGGTTCACGGTGATCTACGGACAGTTCACGGCTTCTTTGCCTTTGCCGACGCGGATGTTGTTGTTGATCCATAAGTTGATCACGCAGTATTGGTGGCTGTTGATAGTTTCCGGGGGCGCCGCGTATTTTATTTTCCGGCGCGCCATCGGCACGCCGGCCGGCAGATATCTCTGGGATTCTTTTAAACTGAAACTGCCGGTTTTCGGGCAGATGACCCTGAAATCTTCGATGTCTAAGTTCGCCCTGATCACCGGCACCCTTATGCGCAGCGGGGTGCCGATCCTTAATGTCCTGGATCTTACCGCCCAGGGAGTGGGCAACAAGGTCATTGCCGTGACTATAAATAGTATTAAGGAAAGCGTAAATGAAGGCAAGGGTATGGCTCTGCCGATGAAGAACAGCGGGATGTTCCCTCCGGTGGTCATACAGATGGTTTCCGTTGGAGAGCAGATAGGCAAGGTTGACGAATTACTGCTGCATGTTTCAGAGTATTATGAGTCGGAAGTGAATTATACCATAGATAATCTGATCACGCTGATCGAGCCGATGTTGACCGTGGTTTTGGGAGGGATAATCCTTTTTATCGCTTTGGGTATATTCCTGCCGATGTGGAACCTGGTGAGCATTATAAAGCATTAAAAAACGGGTGCTGGGTTTTGGAAATTACAAAAATCGCGGTAATTTAAATTCCTAGTGGTAAAATGTTCCTGAAGTACAACGATAACGATACCGGTTTTGTCCCAGAACATAGAACCCAGCACCCAGAACCCGTTTTTCATCCCCCTTCGCAGGAAACCACGGGTGTCAACCCGTGGAGGAATGCACGAGCGGATTTTGCACTAAAACCGTTTGAAATATCGCGATGTTCTGCTTCGGGGGATTCCTCCCCGAAGGGCATTGAAAGGTACCACGGCTGTCAATCCGTGGGGCTCCATAAGAATTTTCTGGAAAAAAATACCGCTAATGGTATAATGCGTTATCGAAGTTAAAGAGCATATCCGTCCATCAAAGTAGTCCGGGTTTACCGTATGATTTTCCGGCGGTACTCCGGGAGCAGGAACCGGGAGGAAGAGATGTCAAGGAAGAACGGCTTTACGCTGGTGGAGTTGGTGATGGTGATCGTGATCCTGGGAATACTTGCCATAGTGGCAATACCGAAATTTTTCAGCCTGCAGGATGACGCTAAAGAAGCGGCCGAAAAAGGGGTAGTGGGCGCGGTCCGCTCCGGTATCAGTAATTATTTCGCAGCCAACAAGGGTGTCTGGCCGGCGACCCTCGATTCCGCCACTAACGCGGCCTGCAGTTCCAGCAATATTTGTTTCGGCACCGTGCTTAACAGCGGGATGACCGCCGACTGGACGAAAAACAGTTCTACGACTTATACCGGCCCGAAAAGCAGCTATACCTATTATCCAACCACCGGAGAATTTAAATAATGCGGTTATTGCGGGTTATTGGAGTTAACCGGAACAGTAAAGGATTTACCCTGGTTGAGCTGGTAATGGTGATCGTGATCCTGGGTATCCTGGCTGTGACCGCGATGCCGAAATTCTTCAACCTGCAGAACGACGCCAAAGAGACGGCTGAAAAAGGGGTGGTGGGCGCGGTCAGGTCCGGGATCTATACTTATTTCGCCGGCAATAAAGGCGTTTGGCCGGCGGAGTTGGATTCTGCCAAGACAGCCGCTTGTTCCACGTCCAATCCGTGTTTTTCAGCGGTTTTGTCCCAGCAAGGAGTTACTTCCGACTGGGCCAAGACAGGCAAATACACTTATCAGGGGCCGACAGGATCAATTTATACCTATACCGGCTCCAGCGGTGAGTTCGTGATGACCACGGTAAGAAGGGCTTCTTGAAGAAGCGCCTTTTTTTGTAAACATAAGGAAGGAGGTGAGAGATGGGGTTTCTTATTTTTGCCGGCATAGTCGCTCTTATATTTGGAGTCCTGATTTTGTTCTTCCCCAGGGCCATATACAGAGTCAGCGAGAAAGTCAATAAAATGACTTTCCACATTGACGAGAGTATTTATGCTATGCGCGCCGGGGTAGGCGTATCGCTTATTCTGGTCGCGGTAATGGTGATGTTCGTTGCGTATTTCCTGTTCCGGAAATACGGTTAGCAGAGAGCAGTTTTGATACAAATCATGATCCATAATTGTTAATATCTTAAAAGGAGAAAAGATGAAAAAGAATGGTTTTACGCTGATCGAATTGGTTATGGTTATCATTATCCTCGGTATTCTCGCAGCAGTAGCTATTCCTAAGTTCTTTGATCTGCAGAGCAAGGCAAAGGAATCCGCCGAATTGGGTGTGGTCGGCAGTGTCAGGGCCGGTATTCATAATTATTACGCAAAGCACGCCATCGATAATCCCGGTGACCAGAATACAAGCCATTGGCCGGCGACATTGGATGGGGTAGCCACCGCCACAGACTGCAGTACCACCAATCCTTGTTTTGTCAATGTTCTTGAACAGGGAGGGATAACCAGCGGCGACTGGACGAAATCCGGAGCTACTTCCTGGACCGGCCCCAACGGAACCAGCTACAGCTATTCAGCTGCCGACGGTTCCTTTAAATAATAAGTTCTTGAGTTGATATATCCGGACGGCCCTTTTGCTTCTGTTGATATGAGGAGCAGAAGGGCCGTCGTATTAAACGCAACGTAAACGTATAGTCATTCTGAGTAGTCCGTCTTCAACTGGACGACGAAGAATCCCGGCGAAAACCAGATCCTTCCCTTTCGCCTCCGGCTCAGGATCAGGATGACAAAGAGGTTGCTTTAGGTTGTCGTTAGTTCCTCGTAAAGTAATTACCGTGAGAATTCAACGCAGGCTCTTTATCTAAAAACTTCCAGTTATCCCTTTCTGACAAGAGAGCCCGCAAGCCTCGAAAAGATTCATTCAATATGAGATCAGCCAAAAGCGGAGTAGTGCTGGCAATCCTGGTGGTAGTAACGGCTTTCGCGGCGATCACCGTTTTCTCCGTGACTATGCTGGTCATTCAATCCGTGTCGCGTTCGGACGCCGCGCATAAACGTATGAAGTGTTATTACGCGGCAAGGGCCGGCCTGACCGATACGGCGTATTTATGCCGTCAGCAAGGTCATTGGCAGTTTGGCGTGACATTGCCGGAAAAGACTTATATAGAGAATGAAGTTTTCTTTAGTTCTCGGCAGCAACAGGCGGACTCGTTGGTGGTGGATACCCGTTTTGTTTCAGTAGAAAAGTCCCGCGCAAAAAGAAACAACATCGGTGGGATAATGTTTTATAATGCCGTAACATCCGTTCCGGTGAAGATCGTTAGATTGGATCTTTCCTGGGCCAGCGGCGGACGCCTGCGCAAGATAGTTATCGGAGGCAAGAGCGTCTGGAGCGGCAGACAGCGTTCGCCGGCATACTGCGTCATAAAGCCGGTCTTATTATCCGGCCCGGCGCCGCGGAGCCGCGGCTTTCAATCCGTGGATGAAGGTCCGGCGTCTTTGTCGGGACAGGCCGGCCGGGAGCATCTGTCTTCCCGGAATGGAGGAGTGTCGAAACGGCAAGGAGAAAATGATCCGGGGGTGGGTTCCATCCTTGGTAAGTTGATAAATTCTCTGCAGTTTGACTCGGATACGCAAGGAATGGAGTTGAGCGCCGTATTCCACCTTTCAGACGGCTCTACCGTGGAAAGGACGCTTTATCCAGCTTCCGATAAGGTGCTTTTGAATTTGAGGATGGAGGGCGGTATTGAAAATTCCCCGGTATCCTGTCTTCTTTCCGCGGAATACGATCTTATTTCCGGAAGTCTGTCAAGAGCGCAGGAGGTTAACGATGCGCTGTAGGCGTTCCGCTTTTACTTTGACCGAACTGCTGGTCTCAATCGTATTCCTTTCTCTTGCAATTCCCGCTTTATGTATGATGGTCAACGCCGGGATGGAGGCTGTTTTTGAGAACGGGGCCGGGAATGGAGCTTGTAATCTTGCCAGGAATGAGATTGAAAAGTGTTTAAATATAAGCTATGATACGCTGAAGAATGAAGTGTCGCAGGACGAGTATTATGCCGTATCCAGGAGCGTGACGCTTGTTGCCGGTTCAGTCGGGCATTCTTATGGAGTAAAAAGGATAACGGTGACGGTTACCCGCAGGCGGGACAATAAGGAAATGGCTGTTTTGACCACGGATATCACCGGGGAAAATAAGTAATCTCCGGTTCTTGCTTAAAAAGGACGGTTCTTTTGCCTACCGCGGATCATAATGACTAAGAGATCTGTATTCTGTTCCGGATTTATGCCCGGGTGTCGAAGGAATAAGCGCGGGTTCACGCTTATTGAACTCTGCGTAAGCTTGTCGGTTACGGGAGTGCTTGCCGCCGCGATAGCCGCCGTCTTTTTTTATTGCCTCTCCGGGCCGCTATTCATTTGTGAAAAGGCGTCTTGCGCTAACGCGCTCTCGGAAGCGGTGGAGAGCATCGTTGAAGGGGACGCGAAAGCGTCCGGTCTGCGTTCGTGCGGGAGTCTGCTTGATCTGTCCGGCGAGTCTGTCACTTTCAATTCTTCCGGAGGGCAAAGAGTAACCTTGCGTTTTGATGCGGGAGACGGCAAGTTTTACCGCAGAGTCGACGGTCAGGATCAGGAGACCCTGCCTTATTACGCAGGGGAACGGGAAATAAAATTCTCGCCTTTGAACGGAGGCGCAGTATTCCGTTTCTATGACGGGAAGGAGAAACAAGTTTCTTTAGCGTCTAAAGTCGCCAGGATCGAGATCGCGTTGGGGATTGCCGGGGGGCAGGACTCTCCGGGAGAGAGGATACGCACATCAATAACTTTAAAATGAAAACATTGAAAGATATAACCGCCGCTTTTTCCGCTCCGGCGGTTTCCGTGGACTTCGGCCGTGTTTATTTGAAGATAATACTGTTTTCCCGCGGCCGGGCCGCGGCCTGCGGCGCGGCTAAAATAACCGTTTCCGATCCGGCTGCGGCGGAGAGTTTCATAAAGGAATTTATCGCAAGGCAGGCGCCGGGATGCAAAAGGGCCTATTTGACTCTCCCGGATAACGAAGGAATGCTCGTTAAGCATCTGGAAATCCCCGTAGTGCCGGCCGCTAAGATAACAGGGGTCGCGGAGTGGCAGTTGAAAGATGATCTGCCCGGAGGCCAGGAACTTTATAACATAGCCTGGGAATTAAACGGCGAATTTATCGGGCAGGACGGGGGGAAGAAATACCGTCTGGCGACGGTCTCCGCCGCTAAAGAGAGGATCGAAGCGTATCTGGATATTATTTCAGCCTGCGGCCTGCGGACCGAGGGGATATCTTACGCGGCGTTCAACTACGGCAGGATGCTGCGCCGGTGGCCGGTCGCTTCCGCTTCGGTGGACGCGGTGCTGGATGTCGGAGACGAAGATTCTTTTATCAGCATTTACAAAGGCGGGAGGCTTGCCTTTCTGCGCAGACTGCCTTTTTCTTCCCGGAAGCTGGCGGCGTCCCTGACCACCAGTTTTGTCGCCGGCAGCCGGAAAGTGGAATATTCGTTATCGGAAGCTTTGAATATAAACGAAACTTTCGGAGTTGTTCTGGACGAGGGAATACAGATAGGCGAGGATGTTCGCGGCAGTCATATTGTTTCATTGATGAGGCCGGCGCTGGAAAATCTATTGAGGGATATCAAGTCGTCGTTCAGCTATTTTTGTTCGTTCTCGGGGGAGTCATCCGCGCAAAGGCTTATCTTGGCCGGAGGAGGCGCGGATATAAAGAACCTGGGAGTTTATTTGAGCAGGGGACTGGGGATCGGATCCGCGGCCTTTCCGCGGGCGCCGTTTTGCGCGCTTCCGTTATCCGGAGCGACCCCGGGGCAGTTCTTGAGCGCCGCCGGCGCCGCCATCCAGGATAATTCGAGCGCCGACCTGCTTCCCGGACAGCTTAAAAAGCAATTGCGCCTGAGGAAAGAATTCCGGTTAGCCTGCGCCGGGACGGCGTTCTTGCTGATAATTCTCGCCGTGTTGTTCCTTTACGACAGGGGCAAGGTTTTCGTTTACAGGAGAGAGGCCGCCGAATACGCCGCGCGCCTGCAGAGCCTCGACGGCATCAGGGCGGTGAGATCGGTCATTGAAGCTGGCAATGCCCTGATAAGTAATATGCGCGCCGACAACGTCCCTCCTGAAGCGGTAATGAAGGCGGTCAGTTCCGCGGCCGGCGGTAATATTTATCTGGATGAGCTCTCTTTAGGTTCCGAAAAGCGGGAAGTTGTATTGAAAGGGACGGTTAACGCTTCCGCGCAGGATGCCCAGAGGTCGCTGGCGGAATTCGCGGATGCCCTTAAGGCCACGGGAATGTTCCCGGACATATCCTTGAAATATTCTTCCAGAGGGCAGGAGACTTCGGGGTTCGAGATAACCTGCCGGTTCTTAAAAAAGGCATTATGAATAAACTGAATTTGCTGCGTGATCACAGGTTGTATCTTATTTGCGCGGCCGCGTTGTTCTTTCTGGCGTTCTGGTCGGCTCTGTTCTTCCCTCAGCGGAACAATATGATGCGCCTCCGGAGGGAACTTGCTGCCGGCAGGGAATCTATGCGGGAGATGGACGCGATCACCGCGCGTTACGGCGGTGACCCCGGCGCGGCCCTGCGGGCGTTGACGGCGGAAGTCGCCGGATTTAATGAACGTCTCCCCGATGACGAAACGGCGGCTCTTTCCGGTATATCCCTGGCCGCGAGGAAGATCGGCCTGGAAGTAGTATCGGTGAGCCCGGCGGAGAAAGAGGTGTATCTGGATGCTTCCGCTAAAAAGACGGTTTTTTACGGCCGGGAAGTTTACACGGTGGCGGTTTCTTTTAAGGCCAACGGGACTTTTTACGAGTTTTATCGTTTCCTTGAATACCTTTATGATAACGCCCCGGCGTTGGTGAATGTCCAGGATTTAAGGTTTTTGAAGGATAACGGCCGTCCGGGAATGCTCGCGGCGGAAATGAACATCAGGATTTTTCTTCTATTATGAATATCGGCAGAAAAGAAAAGATCGAGTGGGCGATAACCGGAGTATTGCTATTGGTTTTTTTAGCGGCGTTTCTTGCTACCAGAATGCACGGGCGCAGTTCCGGCAGAAAAGCCGCGGCCGGCGGGGCGGCCGTTCCTTTGCCTTCGGCTATGCTTCCGGCAGGGCAGGGAGATCATCTTTTCGTGAGTTTGCAGGATAAATCAGCGCGGATTTCTTTGAAACGCGACCCTTTCTATGGGACACAGATCTCGGGAGCCGGCGCCGGAGATAACGGGGTGATCGGGGTGTCGCTTGCCGGTATTTTCTGGGATTCCGATAAACCGCGTGCGATAATTAACGGCAGGATAGCGGGCCCGGGAGATGAAGTGGACGGCGTAAGGGTCAAGGAGATCCGCAGGGACAGGGTTATCCTGGAGAACGGAGGCAGGGAGACGGAATTAAAGCTGGAGAGATAGCCTTTACCGAGGGACGAAGCACGAGGCATGAAGCACGAAGCACGAAGCATGAAGCACGAAGCATGAAGCACGAGGCATGAAGCACGAGGCATGAAGCACGAGGAACGAAGCATGAAGCACGAAGCATGAAGCACGAAGGA
>JBAZGW010000063.1:0-8101 GCA_041652635.1 Candidatus Omnitrophota bacterium
AAAAGGGGTGATCTCCACAAACCCCACCTTGGAAGGCAAGGAAACCTTATTAAAAGTGTCCAAACGGTTGACCGACAGATCGCCGGACGAAGAAGAAGGCACGGCTTTCTTATAATTTAAGTTCACCTATGAACTGCTGTTGTCGAAATAAAAAGGGCTGTCCCCAAGCGGGGTATCGGGAAGGTTGTATTTTATTTCCGGCAGTTTCTCCAGCTGCTCATACCAGCGGTTGGTGCGTTTCTGCAGCAGCACATCCAGGCTGGAACCGGAAAACGAATGATGCAGCAATGAATAAGATAACGGTTGGGAATCCGATTCGTATTCCTTGTAGAAATAATCCTTGAGAATATTGTGTTCCGTGTCGAGCAAAGCGCGTTTGGAATCCTTTATCTTGTAATACTCGTTTATCAAGGACGTATTACGGTCGATATCCCACTTATGGCGCCAGCGTATCAAATACCTTTCGAACTCGTCCGGGGTCCCCTCTTCGAGAGTGGTATCTTTCTCGTGTGTATAATAGAACTTGAAATTCCCTTTGCCGGCTACTTTTGTATCGTAATTCGTGCCGACCCCCCCGGCAGTTCCCAGTTTTGACCTGTAATCCAGGTATATCCTGCCGTCGACATTATCGCTGATATCGCAGCGCCATGTGGTAAGCAGGAACGGCCCCCACCCGCCTCTGGTGCCGGGAGTTATCTGAACGTGCATAAAAGGATCCCCCATGGAATGCGAAAAATACGGCAGATAGAAGAACGGCAGATTCCAAATACGAAAGATGTTCTCCCTGGCGGTGATCCTTTCCCCTGTCTTAAAATCTATTTCTTCCGCGCTGATACGGTAATCGGGGACGTCGTAATCGCAGGTGGTGTAATACCCCCGTTTGGCGATGATCTCCTTCTCGCCGGCCTTCCGCACCGACGCGGCCCTGCCGAAAAAAGGAGGGGAATTAAAAGCGGCGTTGGAAGCCTCGCCGGTCTTGGTCTTCAGGTTATAGGTGAACGACTCCGCTTCGATTATCCCCCGGGCATCTTTGACCTTGACGTTGCCCGACGCCTCAGTGTCCTTTGTCACCGTATCCGCCCGCAGGCTGTTGCAGGTCATTGTGCTGTCTTTATACTTAACCTCAACGTTCCCGGAAGCGGAAACTTTCTTCTCTTCGGTGGAATACTCGACGTTGTCTCCGTTGACCGAGACCCCCTGGTCAGGGTCCTGAGCGAAAGCCGCCGGAAAGAAAAACGCCGATAACAGCGATAAACAAACCAATTTTTTTATGATAATCCTTATCTTCACTTCTCTCCCGCCGGCGCTCTTCAAAGCGTTACCGGGTTGGGCCGCGCGATCTTTTTCCAGTCCCCCAGGAACTTCTGCACCCCGATATCGGTCAATGGATGTTTTATAAGCTGTTCGATGACCGGATAGGGTATGGTCGCTATGTCCGCGCCGATCTTCGCCGCTTCGGTAACGTGTACCGGATTCCTTACGGAAGCCACGATGATCTGCGTCTTGAAAGCGTAGTTTTTGTAGATCAACCTTATATCCCGTATCAATTCGATGCCGGCCTGAGAGATATCGTCCAGCCGGCCGATAAACGGAGAAATATAATCGGCCCCGGCCTTGGCGGCCAATAAAGCCTGCGCGGAAGAAAAGCAGAGCGTCACGTTGGTTTTTATCCCTCTTTTGGAGAGGATACCCACGGCTTTAAGCCCTTCCCTTATCAGAGGGACCTTGATCACTATATTGCCGGCGATCCGGGAAAGCTTCAAGGCTTCCTCGACCATAGCGTCCGCTTCCAGGCTGAGCACCTCGGCGCTGACCGGGCCGGGGACAATGGAACAGATCTCCTTCAAAACTTCCAGCGGGTCGCGTTTTTCTTTAGCCATCAGAGTCGGATTGGTCGTTACCCCGTCGATCAGGCCCAATGCCGCCGCTTCTCTTATTTCAACCGTGTTCGCCGTATCCAGAAATATCTTCATTTTAAGCCCTCTCCGCCGCTAATGCCGCCCCGATCAAGCCGGCGTCGTTGCCCAGCGCCGCTTTCAACACTTTAACCCTGCGCCCCTGCACAGGCATCGCCCTGCGCCGTAAAGTTTCTTTTATCCCGTCAAAAAGCGGCCGGCCGGCCCCGGAAACTCCGCCTCCGATAACGATCATATCCGGATTAAGAACATTGCTTAACCCGGCGAACGCGATACCGAGACGCTCCGCCGCCTTCCGCCAAAAAGCCAGCGCCCTTGTATCGCCGCGTGCGGCCAGCGCGCTGGCCTGTTCCAGGGTCACTGACGCGCCGAGGGCGGCGCGCGCTTCCTTAAGCAAAGTATTATTGCCGACATAGCGTTCCAGACAGGCCCTCCCTCCACAGGAGCATAGCGGCCCGTCTTCATTCAAAGGCAAATGGCCGACTTCTCCGGCGGCATTATCACTGCCGCGGTAAAGCCTGCCGCCGAGTATCAATCCCGCCCCGACCCCGGTCCCGAGAGTAAGGCAGATAGCGTTACGGCTGCCTTTTGCCGCGCCCCGTTCGTATTCCGCCAGAGCCATTAATTTAGCGTCGTTATCCACCACGCAGGATATGCCGCAGGCAGCGGTGAATAAAGCGCTCAAAGGGACGCGTTTCCACCCGGGGATATTCGGCAGAAAATGCACGATCTGCTTTTCAAAATCCACAGGGCCGGGAACGCCGATCCCCACGCCTGAAATATCCTTTAAACTAAGACTGAGTTCCTTAGTAAGGGCCTTAGCGGCCGAAACCAAAACGGCAACGACCGCTTTTCTGCCCGAAGCCGCCGGCGTAGGCAGAGTGATCTTTTTTAAAATGGAGAACTTTTCGTCGAGAACGGCGGCCTTTATGTTGGTCCCGCCCAAATCTATGGCGATAAAGTATTTATGTTTCATAAGGACTTTTAGTTAATCGAAACCTTTTTAACCCGTGGAATTTTATTTTATATGAAAGCTATTTTAATTGCAAGTGAAATATCCCGCCAAAAGGATAAAGGTGAATTGTAACTCTAAGTGCGACAAAATCAAGCGTTAGACCATATTGTTACTTTTATCTTTGGTTTGTCCGGAGCGCGCGGCCACGAAAAAAAAACAGGATAATCCCGGATCTCATTATCGCGAACGCAGGATAGCATCCGCGATGCTTTGCGCGATCAACCGGTTCCCCTTCCTCCGGCAGTGCCCGAAATTACCCCCGAACATATCCAGGAAATAATCCCGGTATCTGCCATACTTCAATGCTTCCTTAAAAACATCTTCAATGCTGACGATAATGACCCCCGGGCTGCCGGTAAACATATTCTTTAACGTTTCAACGCCACGCAAAGGATATCCCACACACACCAATTTTATGCCTTTCGCCTCCAATATATTCTTTAATCTTCTATAATTATAAATGGTCACCGCGCT
Source organism: Candidatus Omnitrophota bacterium (assembly GCA_041652635.1). Taxonomy (GTDB): domain Bacteria; phylum Omnitrophota; class Gorgyraeia; order Gygaellales; family Profunditerraquicolaceae; genus Undivivens. The sequence goes on from JBAZGW010000063.1 coordinate 3,406, forward strand.
GTAAGGATCGCATTGTAACGCATATATCTTACCGTCGAATTCTTGGGCGAGTTTCCGCCTGCCTGTTTCACGGTAAAGAATGGATAATGCGGCGTTTATTTTAATGCTCTCGGGATCAAAGGTTAAGAATCTTTTTAATATCTCCTCTGCCTGGGAATATTTGCCGACTCTCATATAGATCCAGCCAAGCTCAACATAAGCCTTATCATTCCCAGGGTCAATTTCCACCATTTTCTTAAACATCTCTTCGGCTTTCCGATATGACGTTCTTGAAGAACAAAACATTCCATATCCGAATAACGCCCCTTTATCCGAAGAATCGATCTTCAATGCCCTTAAGAAACTATCCTTTGCGTCAGCATATCTTTTATACTGTGTGTATAACCAACCTAAATCAACATATATCGAGGCGTTCTCCGGGTCATCTCCAAGGGCTTTTTTAAACTCCTCTTCTGCCAACGCATACTGTTCTCTATCCCGATATCTCCTGCCGAGCCTGATATGATCGGCTTCGCCGCCTTCTCCCAAAGTTGTTTTATCGAACAATTCTTCTTTTATAGCCTGTTCGCGGACATAATCAATGGCCGCGGAAGAAACCGTTCCTCTCAGCCCCCGCCGTGTCTTCATCTTCTTGCCGATATTCACGGCCACGAGCCGAAAGAACCTGTATGCAGCCGAATACCTGAACAACGCCGAACCGGCATCAGGTATTTCCTGGTAATATTTAACGTATTTATCGTTTATCCCCATCATACTGACCACCATATCGGGCTTATATTTATTTACATTCTCCTCAATATGCCTGAGTATATAATTAGAATCTATAGTGGAAACACCTTTATTGATAACGCGGAACTTCAACCCGGCGCCGCGTTGATTAAGTATTTCTTCAAGCTGGCTGGGATAAGAATTATCGCCGCCAATGGCGGTGGTGGATTCTCCGACGCACATAATCTTATATATGCCTTTTTGCTTCATACAGCGCGAATTCCGGTATTCCTGCGCCAGGGACAACGCGCCGCAGCCCAAACGCAGTAACAACTCCAGCAGCAAAAAGCTGAAAAATATCCCGGACATCACAAGGACAATCTTATAGATAAACAACGTCATATTCCGCGCGGCAGTTTTTTTCTTCACCTTTGATAAATCATTTTCCATTGATGAATATTCCTTCCCTCTTCAGAAAGTCGAATATATTCCTCGCGATAACGGTATAGCCTTTAGCGTTACAGTGCCCGTCCGCGGCAAAATAATCCCCGGACCGCGCCCCGAAACCTGAAAAAACAAGGTAATTACTTAAAAACGGTATTGAATGCCCCCTTGCGATCTCCGACATTAATTCCGAGAATCGCCGGTTGCCGGGATAATCCATCAGGATAACCCGTATACGCTTGCGGCGGCAAACGGTTATAATATCCTCGATATCGCGAATGATCCCTTGTTCCACTTTATTCGCGGCCGATCTTTTTCTTAGAAACTCCAATACCGTTTTAGGGGGAGTGATATCATTCTCCGCCAGAATGCTTAAAATGCGGCCATAGCCCTTATCCTTCAGTAAATTGCCGTGGATAAGGAACATATCCGACCAATTATTCATATCCTCCGGGTTTAACCGCACGGCTTTCAGTATATATTCCCGGGCTTTGCCGATATCGCCTTTATCCCTGTAGATTCCGGCAATACACCGATAGTAGTTACTGTTAAGGGGATCGGATCGTATCCCCTTTTCAAGCCAAGCCAACGCGTCATCATAAAGGAACTGCCTTGCGTAAGCCACCCCTATGCTTAAATAACAGACGCCTGAACTGGAATCGATCTCCAATCCTTTCACATACCAGCCGACAGCTTCGGCATAACGGCGTTGTTGAAAATAAAGCCATCCCATATTGACATAACCTTCGATAAAGCCGGGACCGATCTTAAGCGCCTGTTCAAGCCATTTCATCGCTTCATCATAACGCCCGAGAGAAACACACAACCCGCCCATTTCCGCGTAACAAATGCTTTCCCCGGGATATATCTCCATACCCTTTTTGAAGCACTTCTCCGCTTCATCATATTGACCGCGTTCAGCCAGGGCAACTCCGAGTCCGGCATAATAACGGCTATCGGAACGGCCGCGCCATATACGCTCTTTCAGCAACGGTATCGCGGTTTTCGGACCAGGGATACTTATGTTCATTAACGTGCCGCCTTCCGGTTCAGTATAAAAAGTGTCCGGAGAATAACTGTTTTCGCTTAGGCGGCGATAATCGCCGCCCCCCTTCCTTTCTTTCGCCTCCCAGAATAGCGATCTTGCTAATTTACAAACACGGCTATGTGAAAAAGGACTTGCCCTCTCCCTGCCGTCAAAATTCCAATAATTACTCCCTCCTCCCAAAAAAATGATTAAATCGGGTGTATCTCCATTCTCCAGCGCAGCTTTAAATCGCGACAAGAGCTGCGCGGTATTGTAAGAACACACTCCGTGATTTATCACTTCAAACCTATCATCACGGCATACGGAATTAAGCATTCGCTCCAGTTGTGCCGGATAGTCGAAAGAATACCCGGCCCCCATTCCATAAGTGAAAGAATCACCTATACAGAATATCCGATAGGCCCCGTTTGCCGCCTTACCATCGCCGGGTGAGCCTTGCCTGGGCATTATCATCCCGGGCAGGCGCAGAAACACCTCCAGCAGAAAAAATAAAAGAATGCCTCCCGATAAAAAAGCGGCTGACTTTTTTATGAGCATTCTTGGGCCTTTCACGAAATCATATCCCCTTTACGACTGGAACTTACCGTCATCGATATCCTTATCGTACCCCTTGGCCTTGACCCAGAACGTATCATCGTTCCTCCCGCTCCCGGAAAAAGCCCTGCGATTAAATACCGCCATAACCAGAGCCGTAAAACCCACGCCTATAAAATAAACCACGGCCAAACAAACAAAAAGCAATACCCTTTGTATTATTTTAATATACACGCCGATAGACTTTTTTGCGGCTTTCAGGAACATATGTCTTCACGCGCGCAGCCCAACTCATCCAATACCGGCAGCACGGCCTCTTCACCGAAATCGATCTCCAGCTTAGAAAGAGCTTCTTCCCTTGTCAACAACCCCGCCCTGATCATTTTGCTCATCTCCACATGATAATGTGAATAGCCGAAATATTTCATAGACAAGAACACGGAAAGAAAGTTAAGTCGGCAATTAGTCGATTGAGCCGGATAACTAATAGCGGCTGGTTTCCAGCCAAGCTCACGCTTTATTATTTGCACATAGGAATCGGGATCGAACGGCAGAAACCAATGCGGGGAGATAACACTGCATTTATGTTTTTGTTTAGAATGCCTTTTGATCACCTCTTCAACGCTCGCGGGAAAATCCTTGTATTTTGAATTCTCTTTAGCGTAATGCCGCAGAAAATCAGCGGTGCCTTTTGCCATGGAAACGAATTCAGGATTTCCCGGGTTACCGCACTTTAACTGCCCTTTGGTCCACCCGCCGATGATCAACGGGATATCAAACCTGCCGGCTGTCTGAAACACAAGATCCATATACCAAATAGAACAAACATGGCAAATAACCGCCTTGGATCCCGATTTTACGATCGAAGCGAACATATCTTTCATAAAGTCGCTTTTGAACATCATCAGGTCCACCCCCAGCGCGCCCGCGGCGTTCTTTATATTCTCCAGCGCGCCTTGCGGCTCGAAACCGTTATCAAAAGTGAACGCCAAAGGATTCAATTTATACCTTTTTTTCATGTAATACAACGCGGCCGTGCTGTCCTTACCTCCGCTGCACATCACCAGGCACTGATATTTTCCGGTTCTCTTATTAAGGCTTAAGGCCTTAATAAGATCGGTTTCCAGCGGGGGGCGTTCCGCGCGAGAAATAAGGGTTTCTTCTTGATAACGCGCGCAAATATTGCAGACGCCATCGGCGTTAAGCCGGATATCCGGCTTATACTCGGGCAACACGCATTTCACGCATAACTTAATATTCTTATTCTCCATATCACATTCTTTCAAGCAGCGCCCTGTCTATCTTTTCATTACGCGTCCGGGGAAGATCATCTGCGAAAACAACCGTTTCCGGGACCATATAACGCGGCAATTTAACGGCACAATACGCTTTAACATCTTCCTGAGAAAGCGCCGCCCCGGGTAACGGAACGATCACCGCTTTGATCTTCCTGCCGATGAACGTATCGGCGGCCCCTAAGACAACAGCTTCTTTGATCATCGGATGAACCGATAACACCGCTTCTACTTCACCCGGTTCCACGCGGTACCCGCCGCTTTTTATCATAAGATCATTCCGCCCGTGATAATAGAGATACCCCCCCTTACCGAGGCTGACGATATCTCCGGTCTTATATATTTTTTTCGCTCCTCCGGAGAATATATTTTTCAACAAGACTTTCCCGGTCTTTACCGGGTCATTCCAATATCCCTCCATAAGAGTCGGCCCCCCCACATACAATTCCCCCTTCTCCCCTTCTTTGACAAGGGCGCCGTTTTCATCCAAAATAAATACTTCCTGCCCGGCATAAGGCGCGCCGATAGGCACGGGATCATCACCCTCCGGCGCGGATGTTAACGCGTAATAGGCGCAGACATTGGTTTCAGTGGGCCCGTAAAAGTTATAAAACCCTGCTGAAGGGATCATTCGCATCAATAATTTGAGATATTTAACGGGGAACAC
>JBAZGW010000064.1:0-7992 GCA_041652635.1 Candidatus Omnitrophota bacterium
TTATATTATCTCCTTATTTAACTCAGCGGGACGAAACTGTTTATTTATTCTTCGTGTTTCTATATCGTGCTTCGTGCTTCGTGCTTCGTGCTTCGTGCTTCGTGCTTCGTGCTTCGTGCTTCGTGCCTCATGCTTCAATTATTTACCGACTCTTCCCCACTCCCGCTTTGCGGCATAACGCGGCTGCCGCGCAGCTGCCGCAGTGAGGCGACACCGGCCGGCAGATATTCTGGCCGAACGCCACTATAACGGTATTCAGTTCTATCCAGTATCTGCGCGGAAAAAGCTTCTGCAGCCCGGCTTCGGTCTCTTCCACCTTATGCGTACTCACCCAGCCCAGACGGTTGGAGACCCGGTGCACGTGCACATCAACGCATATCGCCGGTATCCCGTAGCCTAACCCAAGCACCAGATTGGCGGTCTTCCTGCCGACTCCTTTGATACTTAACAATTCTTCCTGCGTTCGCGGGACCAGGCCTCCGAAACGCTCCAGGATAAGCCGGCTGGCGCCCAGGATCACGCCCGCTTTGGTACGGTAAAACCCGACCGGGAAGATGATTCCGGCGATCTTCTTTTCCGTCAGCCCCAGCATAGCGCGCGGACCATCCGCCTGCGCGAAAAGCCTGCGCGAAGCCTCAAGCGCCACATTGTCTTTCGTGCGCAAGCTCAAAATGCAGGAAACCAAAACCAGGTACGGATCGTTCTCCGCGGAGATCTCGGTCACCGAGGGCAGGCGAAAACCCGCGGCCTGCCGGCGGACCAACCGGTAAGTCTCTAAATAATGCCCCGCCACGGCAGCTTCAGGTTTTCTTTGTAGGCGCAAAGATGATCTCCCGCCCAGTGTTTATGCAGTATATCCCGCAAAGGGACACAGTTGAATTCTTTCCCGGAAACCGTGCGCCTGGCGCCGAACCGCGTTCCGTAGATATCACAGTGATATTTCCCGTTTCCCTCTCCGGCCAAATGCTCACAGGGATCTTCCAATACTCCGCAACAGGCACCGCACCTGCGGCAAAGCCCTTCCCAACGAGATTCCTGCCAGGACATATATTCAGAATAATCGGCTTCCCCGTTTGTTCCCACGACTACTTGATCCCCTCATTCAAACTCGTCTATCGGCTACGGTAACGATACCCGTATCGTCAATCGTCATACGGTTACGGCTTTGAACGTAACCGTAACCGGGAACCGATACGGGCTTCGTTACCTTAACCGTTACCGGTTACTTAATACGCCATACATAAGCGCCCTTATCCGTATCGAATACTTCCACGGGCGAGCCAACGGGAATACTTTCCTGCAGGCGTTTGGCATATAATTTTTCTATCTCTTCCAGCGGGACTCCGTTCTGGGAAGCCAGCTTTCTGTATATCGTCAGCCTGTCGGCGTTCTCCGATTTAATAATTTCCTGTTCCCCGCCCGACGCAGAGCGCCGCAATTCCAGAAGCCCCAGTCTGTTCTCTCCGGCAACACCCTTTCTCAACAGAGAAACTATTTCCGCAAGCCGGCCTTTTCTTCTGGATACTGCGGTATCTATTTCCGGATCGGAGGCGGCGTCGGCGGCATAAGCCTGCTTAGGCAGCAGAACATCCAGAAAACTCTGTTTTCCGGCGGCTGACGGAGCCTGATCCGCATTGGGAGATACCATATCTTCGATCTTATCTATGGCTTTCTCCAAATGCTGGTAAATATCCAGGCGCATAGAAATATCCACTTTGATCGGGTCTTTAGGCGCTTCCACTCTTAACCTCGCGCATCCGGCCCCGGAGGCTACGCTTACCGCCCACAAACACACCAATAATGTTTTTCCCATATCATCCCTCCCAGTTAACGATTTAGAGTCCTGTTATTTATCGCACCGTGCAGGCGCACGTCGAACATCCGCTTTCCCTGTCCGCCTTCAAAAACGGCGTAGATACGCAATTCTTCGGCGGCGGTAGTCACGTTCAGGACGGCGCTGCGGTAATGATAATCCCTTAAACTGTCGTAAATAGTCTGCAGCGGCCGGCCGCTCTGCACCGCAAGATAATCCAGTATTCTCCTATCCCTGATATTCATTACTCCGCCGGAAGAAGACGTGCCGAAAGAAGCGCTTACCTCCCCCAGGCCGGCGCTGCCGCCGTCCAGTGTCGCTTCCCCGGCGGTTATCCCGCTTAGCGAAACCTTTTCCGAGAACCCCAGTTCCCGCGAGATTATTTCCAGGTTAGTGTCCCGCAGTCTAAACCGGCATTTATATTTTATCCCGCTCCCCTCCCCGTAAATATCAGCCGCGGCCTCTAAATACCCGCCCCATAAATTTACCGGTGAGAAGAGGACTTGCGCTCTCCTATCTTTATTCATCCACAATGTCCCTTTAACATCTTCAAGCAAAACATCCTTGAAAGAAAACTTTTCCAGAGTGACCCGGCCTTCTTTTCCTTCTCCCGGGAAATACACGTATATTCCTCCGGCGGCAAACTGCCCGAAGCGCAGAGTATCCGCGCTGATGAACAACTCCGATAACGCGCTGCCGGAGAACCCGGCGTGCAGGGATCCTTTTAACTCAAAAGACGCAGGATCCCCTGCGCGTTTAATTTCGGCTCCGTAAATATCCAGCCGCTCCGGCATAAAACGCGGCAGCTTAAAACCGCCGCCCGCCGTCACCGCCTCCTGGCCGTTACCTGCCGAGGGCCCCTGTAAAAGCAATAACGGATTATCCAGATAGACCCGCCGCAGTCTGCCGGAGAATAAAAAAGTAAAGTCGTATTCCACGCGCGCCTCATCGGCGGATAAAATATATTTACCCGGGACATTCAACAAAACGCCTTTCAGGCTGATATAGCCGAAAGGATTAACGCGGTATTCTTTAAAAGAACAGCCCGCGGAAGGAAACGCCATAGACAGTCCGCCGAGGATCGCCTTGCGCGCCAGCAGTGCGCCTGCGGCATAAATTAAAACAATGACCAGCGCGGCGGCCAATAATACTACCTGCGTCCTGCCGCGCCTTTTATAGTTTCCGCTGTTCTTTTGCGCCATATATTTTCTCCGTCATTTTTTTGAACGCCTTCCGTTCCAGCATCGCCGCGGCGGCGCCAAAGGCCTGTTCGCGAGTCCCTATCCTGCCGATCGCCCGCAATTCCTCCAGCCCGGCAAGTAGTTTTCCTACGACCGGCGAAGGCGCAAGCCCGAACCTGCGCATCAGATCATTGCCGTCCACCAGCCTGGGCAGTACCTTGCGTCCGAGTTCCTTGAAATATTCTTTCAGCAGCAGCCCGCAGATCCTTTCGTGCTGCGCGCGCGATTCATCGCTTGTCAAAGGGCCGCGGGTGGAACGCTGATCGGCCATAGACAACAGTAAAATTGAGCCGGCTTCCGCCCCGGTATCCCTGAAATAACGGAACTTGGCCCTGGCAGTGACGACTTCATTATCCGCCAGATAACCCGGCCGCAAATGGCAAAACACCATTTTGCGCAGCGCGTCCTGCTCGACGCGGGAAAGTTTCAGGCGTTCGGCTATCCTGCAGGCGATACGCGCGCCGAGCAATTCATGCCCGTGGAATATCATCCTGCGTCCGCGGCGTTTCCTGGCCGCCGGTTTGCCGATATCGTGCAGAAGCGTCCCGAGTTTAAGCAATCCCAGCCTGCGGCGGCCGGAGATGATCTCTTCAAGCAGGTATGCCTTCAGTCCGGGATGCCTGCCGAGATCGGCCAGCAGCAACTCCAGCTGTCTTACTGATTCCAGGCTGTGCTTCCAGACATCAAGATGATGATACGGCCCCTGCCTGACCCCGCGCATCACATCTGTTTCAGGAAGCGCCTGCCGCAGCACTCCCTTATCGTCCATCAGCTTCAAAACCGCATAAGATCCCTTCGACTCAAGTATTTTGTAAAGCTCGTCCCGCACGCGTTCCCCGGAAACACCGGAAAGACTGGGGCATTTCGCGGCCGCCTGCCGGAGCACCTCTCTATCCGCTTTAAAACCGAATATCGCGCAGAGGCTGAAAGCGCGCATTATCCTTAACGGATCGTCGTCGAAACTCTCCGGAGAGACCAGCCCGACCTTCCCGGCGCGCAGATCGGCAAGGGAACCACAGACGTCTATTATATGCCCGCGGAGATCACCGGCGGCGATAAAGCCGCTCTCCACTGCCAGTGCATTAACGGTAAAATCACGTTTCCCCAGGTCCTGCTCTATGCCGCCTGCGGCGCGAAAATCGGAAAAGTCGAGTGTGTATGTGATACCGGAGCGCGTTTTCTTCACCAGACGGCAGCAGCCGCGTTCCCGGTCCAGCACGACGAACCCGGCCTTCAACGAAACGTTAAGCGCGCGGCCGAAAGATACCGCGCCTTTATCCACGGCAAAATCCATATCCGGGTTCTCTTTTCTCCTGCTTAAAAAAAGATCGCGCAGGAAACCGCCGACCAAGTAAACTTTACGGCCGGATTTTTTTGCCTGCGCGGCGACCAGCTTGAATAATTTAATGTCTTCGGGAGTGGGCTTTTTCATAACTGAACGCGATAAAACCGCCTTTATAATCCGATGATCTCCGCCGATAACTCCGCGGTATCCAGCAGCGCCACCGTGGATTCCCCGGTCAACCAGCCGCCGCATTCCCCGGGATTGAGCGTTAACAACGATTTCTCCTTCTTTACCAGCGGCTTATGGCTGTGCCCGTAAATCAGGATATCGGCCTCCGGGTCCCGGCCTTCCAGCAAAGCTATATCGTGCACCACTAAGATCTTCCTGCCATCTAAGGATATCCGCAGTGGGGCCTCTACGATCTTCCCTTTAGAAACTGAAGAAAGCCCTTTCCGTTCGCCGTCATTATTGCCGAAAACTCCTTGCCAGGGACGATTCAATTTGTTCATTTCCGGCACTGAAAAAGGTGCCACAAAATCCCCGGCGTGGATAACGAAATCGGTCTTAAGACGGTTGAATAAATTCACGGCGGCGGCGATCTTGGTCAGGTTGTCGTGCGTATCGGAAAGGACGCCGATCTTCATTTCAGGTATTCTCTTTAGGGAACGTGTCGGCCTTATTCAAAACCTCTTCTTCCACAAAAACAGGAGAATGGGTCCTGACCGCCAGCGCGATACTGTCGGAAGGGCGCGCGTCCAGCACGAGTTCCGCCCCGGAGGCGTCCTTCAGGTATATCTTCGCGTAGAAAGTGCTTTCCTCCACGCGGTCAATGACTATTTTCTCCACTACGGCGCGCAGCTTGTCTATGGTATCTTTGAACAGATCGTGCGTCAGCGGCCTGGGAGGATTCAGGTTGCTTATCTTCATCTTTATGGCGGAGATCTCCGCCAGGCCGATCACGATAGGCAGCAGGCGCCGGCCGTGTTTCTCCTTCAACACTATCAACTGGTCGTGGCGTTTCTCGTCTATGATAAGCTTGCTGAGTTCGACTTCGATCATCTGGAGGTTCTCCTTTTTTTGCCGCCTTTGCGGCTTTGGCCGGAAGACTTACCGTCGTCAAGCAGGCTTTTTAACTCGTGCATAAATTGCCCGACGTCCTTGAACTGGCGATAGACGGAGGCGAACCTGACGTAAGCCACATCGTCGATCTTCTTGAGCCGGCGGATGATCATCTCGCCGATCTCCGAAGAAGGCACCTCCCTGGAAGCGCTTTTATGGATATCCCGCTCCACCTGGGAAGTGATCTCTTCCATCTCCTCCAGGCCTACCGGGCGTTTTTCGCAGGCGCGCATGATCCCGGTAAGTATCTTCTTGCGGTCAAAAAGCTGGCGCCTGCCGTCCTTCTTGATCACCATCAAAGAGACGTCTTCCACGTATTCGTAAGTGGTGAAACGCCTGGCGCAGGAAAGGCACTCACGCCGGCGTCTGATCGCCGATCCTTCCTGCGTAACGCGCGAATCCACCACCTTATCTTCCTTATACCCGCAATACGGACAACGCATCCCTATCCCCTTATATTATATATAATACATTTATGTTAGCATAGCATATTAGGCGGAGATTTCAATCAAAAACGGGTTCTGGGTGCTGGGTTTTAGGTTCTGGAAAAACACATACAATCCATAGTAAAAGATAGACTATGGGTGAAGCAAAACTAAACTGCCAGTAGTGCGCTGTAAAATTAGCAGTCTGCTGAAAAAGTCCCAATTGCGTCATTCTGAGGCCGAAGGCCGAAGAATCTCCGACGGAGATGAGATCCTTCGCTTCGCTCAGGATGACGAAAATAGGGTTTTTTAGCAGACTGTTAGTTTTTAGTATGACAGCGCAGTAGTAACAAGAATAAGTAGTATAAGATTACTGGGATAGGCCCCAAAAAGAAGCGCTTATTCTATGGAATATCGTATCCAGGACCGATAAAATTAAAACTTAAAACGGTATTGCGGATGAGTTCTTTGAATCTCAAGCTTTATTATGCCGATAAATTCCCCTGCTGATTTTAGCGCGTTTTTTACATCGGTCCCGGAAACATGGAATTTCCAAGGCTCATAAAGAAAATTATTCCGGTTTTTTCTCATATAATCAAATTTCTCAAGCAGTATTTTATATTTATCCCCCAGGAAATATGCCGCGAAGTGAACAACGGTTTTATGCTGAAAATTAGTAGTCGGCCTGTAGCCCTTGATAAAAACAAACGCTCTGGCGGCGTGGAGCATCGCAGTATAAGCTATTTCATAAGCATGACCTTCATCTATCAAGAGCAGTTTTCCCGCAACTTTAAGATCATTTTCAGCGGACTTAATTAATTTTTCTATCTGATCAAAACCGACTTTTTCCGCTTTTATCAACTTCTTCTCAATATATTCCTTCAAGAAATCCTCAGAGGTCATTCTCACTCCCGGCAATAAATATCTTCTTCCCTCTTATTACTTCCAGAATAAATGAATTGTTTTTCTTCTTTTCCTTTTTATATTCCTTTTCCGTATATATAGTAAAGTTTATTTCTTTAAAGAATTTCTTCTCTATATCGCTTATAGTTACAACTAAATTCCCCTCATCGATATCATTGCCTATTAAGAAAATATCAACATCGCTATCTTGCCTCTCTTCTTTTTTTGCGAAAGAGCCGTAAATAAACGCGGTTTTAATCCCTTGGATACCGGATAAAGACTCTTTTATGATTTTTATTATACCCTCTGTCTTATAAAAAATGCTTTTCAGGTCTTCATAGACAGGATTCTGTTTATTTAAAGAAAAGAGTTTTATATTGCCTATACTGCGTGCTTTCAGCATTCCGGAGGCGATCAAATTCTTCAGTTCCCTGTGGAGCGTACCTGCGGAGATATTATATAGGGACGATAACTGGCGGGTGTAATATTCCGAGTCCGGAGACTCAAAGAAAGTCTTCAATACAATCCTGCGTGTTTTGGAAGAAATAAGATTTTTTAACATATTGTTCTCTCTTTGAGAACAATTGTACTCAGATTGAGAACAAAAGTCAAGGGATTTTTATTAAACGCTGTAGAGCGGAACCTAAAAAAAACGGTGCGGCCTTCGGCAATTCAGCGTCTCGATCAATTACCTTGTAACAAGCGTTGAGACAAGCGGTTTAGTTCCTGATTAGCGAGAGCGGCAACGCGCTTTCTCACTACACGCGAAAAATATTCTCTTTCCGTCTTGGTAAGCTTTTCATTATGCAGCTTCTTCAGGAATAACTCTTTTTGTTTAGGAGAGAACACCTGCGAAAGCGCGTATTCAAGCCCCATCGCATCTTTAACGGAAAGAAGATCATTAAGATCCTCACGGCTCCGCTTAAAATAATTATCGAATGTCGTTTTTACTCTTTGCATAGACATAACTCTGTTACCGACCAACAGATCACTATTGTTTTTCAAGGCCTCCAGATAATTTCCATATTGCTTCTGCGCATCTTCATTCTTAAACATCACAAGTAGATTCTCTGCCCAGGAGAATTTTAAACCTAATACTTTATAAAGCGCCAAAGAAAACAATACCAACAAGCCTAAATCCATTCTATCCGTATGGGATTTAAGATATTCTTCGGCCTTATCATAATTGAACAACCCTTTCTCTGC
>JBAZGW010000065.1:0-7441 GCA_041652635.1 Candidatus Omnitrophota bacterium
GCAGGCGCGCGTTACCTTGAAGAAAAGATTTATTTCCGACGTGAAAGACAGGACCGACGAGATCGCGTCCAAATACATTCTTCCCGCGGAAAATACCTATGATTTCGCGTTTATGTATATTCCGGCTGAGAATGTCTATTACGAGATCATTGCCACGGAAGACCTGCTCTCGTATCTTGTTTCCCGCAGGGTTTATCCGGTCTCGCCGCTGACTTTTTACGCTTACCTGCAGATAATCTGCCTGGGATTGAAAGGTTTGCGCGTGGAGGAGAACGCGGAACGTATCTTGAAAACCATTACTTCTTTATCGGGGGATATAAATAAATTCCGCGATGATTATCAGCTCGTGGGGCGGCATCTTCAGGACGCCGGGCGCAAGTACGACGAAAGCGCCAAGAAACTCGACAAGCTCGCGGAAAAGATAGGGTCTGTCGACAGGCAGGATAGCGATGAGTGACGCGGGGGCCGGGTTTTCCTGGTCCTTCAGCCGCCTGCGCAGGAATATGTCATTCAGGCACGGAAGCCCGGCGGAAGTATTGGATAACCGCAGGGGATTTCTGTTCAATATGGGCGCGGATTACCAGCGGCTGGTCTGCGCGGAACAGGTGCACGGCGCGAGAGCTGTAAAGGTTACCGCGGCGGATGCCGGAAAAGGGGCGTTGTCGTTCGAGTCTTCTGTGAGATCCGCGGACGCTTTGATCACCGATGTCCCGGGGATGCCGCTGGGAATGCTTACCGCCGATTGCCTGCCGGTATTGATATTTGATCAGTTGACCCCGGCGGTCGCGGCCATCCATGCCGGCTGGCGCGGCAGCCGCGGGGGAATAATCGGCAATACTCTGCGGTTAATGATGGATAGCTTCGGGACCAGGCCCGAAGATGTTTTTGCGGAGTTGGGGCCATGTATCGGGAAATGCTGTTACCGGGTTTCCGGGGAATTTTCCGGTATCTTTCCCGGGTATGTTTCCGGTAGTGACGGGGGGCTGTTCTTCGACTTGTCAGGTTTTAATAAAGAAGCATTGATTGAGTGCGGGGTGAAGCCGCGGCGGATAAACGACAGCGGCCTTTGTACTTTCTGCCTGAAGCGGGATTTCTTTTCTTACCGCAGGGAAAACAATAGTGCGGGGAGAATGCTTTCCGCGGTCATGCTTAAATAATTATAGAAGGAGTCCTATGTTCCTGTTAAGAAAATTCAGGATGGAATTCATTCTCGGCAGCCGGGGCGTCTCGGAAGATATGCTGCGCCGGGCTCTGGAAGGCATAGGCGAAGATATTGAAATGTCCCCTTGCTCCGGGGAGGAAGAATTGAAAGATGAGTTAAGGATATGTGTCTCTCTGGGCACGGATGACCCGGAACTCGTCTTCGATATTTGTTCGCAATACGGGCGGATAAGATCGGCTAAAATAGAAGAAACCACGGTATCCGGGAGGTGAATATGCGGAAGATAATAGTGATCTATCATTCTCGCGGCGGCACCACCAGACGTATGGCTGAACTTGTGGCTGAAGGAGCTAATAACCAGGGAGTGGAGACCGAAGCCCGGGAAGTCGGCTCCGTCCGTGTCGATGAACTGACGGATTATGCGGGTATCATCGTAGGTTCACCGGTTTATTACGGGACTATGGCTTCGGAGATCAAGAAGTTGGTAGACGAATCCGTAAAGCTGCATGGAAAATTGGACGGCAAGGTCGGAGCGGCGTTCGCCTCCAGCGCGAACCTTGCCGGAGGCAATGAAAGCACCATCCTGGATATATTGCACGTTCTGCTTGTGCATGGTATGATTATTCACGGCGACCCCAAGGGCGATCATTACGGCCCCGTGGCGGTCGGGCATTGCGATGAGCGTGCCGCCGACGAGTGCCTCAGGCTGGGGGGGCGGGTCGCGGAGTTGGTGAAGACGCTGGCTCATTGAGCGGATAATGAATCCCGTTGCATCGGAAAGAGATCCTTCTTTCGGCAACGGCCGCGGTAACGAAGCCCGTATCGGTTTTCGGTCACGGTAACGTTTTAAAACCCTAACCTTCCGTCACTGGGACTTTGCCGGACTTCGCTTGACGACTGACGAAACGTCCGCCAATGGAACTTGGCGAGACCTTGTCCGCCACTAAGGATTGGCGAGACTAAAATAAGGGTATCGTAACCGAATGGCGATACTTTATCTCGGCATTCGGAAATCCCGCGCTGCGGTTAAAGGAGAAAGTAGCCCGTGTATATAGTAGTGCTTGTCACAGTGGAGAAAAAAGGGGAGGCGGAGAAGATCGCCCGCCGGCTTGTGGAGAAGGAACTGGCCGCCTGCGTGAACGTTAATCCCGGAGTAAATTCTTTTTTCCGCTGGCAGGGGCGCGTGGAGAATTGCCGGGAGCATATGTTGGTGATTAAAACCAAGAAATCTTTTTTCCCCCGTTTGGTGAAAGAAATAAGATCCTGTCATAGCTATTCAGTGCCGGAGATCATCGCTTTGCCTATTGTCGCGGGAGAAAAGAAATACCTCGCCTGGATAAATGAATCTGTCGGGAACGCCGTTTGATTTCGTTATAGCTTTTGCGGGCGGGGTGGTCTGGAGTTTTACCCCTTGCGTGTATCCGCTCTTGCCGGTTATAATCGGTTATGTGGGGGCTTCTTCCTGCGCTTCCCACGGCAGGGCTTTTTGCTTGAGTTTTTCTTATGCCAGCGGCACGGCGTTCGTGTATGCTTTGCTTGGGGTTTTGGCTTCGTTAGGCGGACGCGCCATGGGGAGCATAACCGCTTCGCCCTTGACCGGGATAATTTCCGGGTTGGTGATCCTGGGGTTCGGGTTCAGTATGTCCGGAGCGTTGAAATTGCCCGTAATGGCGGTTTTCAGGATCCGTCCCGCGGGTAAAGCCCATAGTAGTATTTTTTGGGCTTTTTTGCTTGGTTGCAGTTCGGCGTTACTGATTAGCCCTTGCGTAACTCCTGTGCTCGGTTCAATATTAGTTTATCTTGCCTCGCGCAGGAATGTCGCGTATGGCGCTGTTCTGCTTCTTACGTTTGCTTACGGGATGGGATTGATATTCGTTTTGGCGGGGACATCCGGGCATATCCTTTCCAGATTGCCGAAGTCCGGTAAGTGGCTTGAATGGATAAATAAGGGTTGCGCTTTACTGTTGTGCGTTATTGGGGTATATTTTATCGTCAGGGGGTTAACAAGGTAGCGCAGTATAATTGTCATTTTGAAACGCTGCCTGTCCCTAAGGAAGCGGAAAAGAATGGCGTTAAAGAGGAGCGTATGAATAAGATCAAAGCCAGTATTGTGTGCGCCGCGGCGTTGCTGCTGTTTTGCGCCGGCAATGTTTTTGCTCTGGATACCGCCTCCGACTTTAGTTTGACGGACACGTCCGGTAAGACAGTTTCTTTAAGTTCTTTCCGGGGGACAAAGCCGGTATTGCTTTTCTTCTGGACTACCTGGTGTCCTTATTGTGTCAGGCAGATGAAGACACTGAATGAGAAATATGCCAAGATGTCCGTGGAAGGGATCGAAGTTATCCCGATAAACGTGGGAGAGAGTGAAGAAAAAGTGCTTAGATTCTTGAGCCGTAACCGTATTAATGTGCCGTCTCTTATGGACGGCTACGGCACCGTGGCGGATACATATAGGCTGATCGGCGTGCCGACGTATACTTTAGTCGACCGTGAGGGGAGGATAGTGTTCCAGAGCAATGAATTCCCCTCAAAAGAATATAAATCCGTGTTGCGTGTTACCGCTCGTAAAGGGGCAGCGGTCAGATAATAAGCCGGCAGTAGCGGTTTTTATAGAGGCGAAGCTGTTCATTCACTTTAACAGTATCCGTAAGGAGAGAGAATGTTCGATAAACTTAAGTCTATAATGGATATGCAGAAGAAGGCCAAGGAAATAAAGGATAGTCTGGATAAAACGGTATTCGATACGGAAAGTCAGGACGGCATTGCGCGGATCACGATGAATGGTTCCCAGCAGGTGGAGACAGTGGTTATTAAATGCGAGGGATTGAGCGCCGACGCTAAAATCAGGCTGGAAAAGGCCTTGAAAGATGTTTATAACCGGGCCATAAAACATTCTCATGAATTGGCGGCGCAGAAGATGAAGGAAATCACCGGTTTGAATCTCCCGGGTTTGATGTAATGAATCCCGGCGGCCGGCGGGAACAATTCGGCGATTTGAATGCCAGTTGTCTTTTTTGTTCTTCCTGCGGACGTTCCACTCCAGCCAGGGAAAGGCTGTTATTGGTGCTGCCGGACGGGTGTCTTTATGAATACAGATGCGCGGTCTGTGGAACGGTGACCGGCGATAAAAAGACTAAGAATAGCGGAGTCGGCGGGTTCTTTAGCGGCTTCAGAGGTTGAGACCATATACGGGAGACAGTAAAATGGTGGATTTCAAAGGTTTGGCTACAGGTATCGGCAGTCTGCCTTACCGTAACGCGGAAGACGCGCTGGATCTTATTTTTAAGCACACTCCCAGGGCGCCTTTCTGGCCGCAGCTTCCGAAAAGGAACGCCTGCGAAGGTATGGTCGCGCAGTTTTCCCAGAATCTGCCTTGCCTGCGGATCAAAGACGGCAGTGTCTATCTGGATCCGGAGGCCCCGGAGCGGGAACTAGAGATCTTTTACGAGAAGATAATCGCCGGCGATAACTCTTATTTCGGGATCACTCCGGATTTCGCTCCCGGGATCTACGCTTACCGGGAACGCCTGCGTAAGTCAGGGGCTAAAGGCGTGGATTTCGTAAAAGGGCATATAACCGGCCCGTTCACTTTCGCGGCCGCGGTTACCGACGATAAAGGCGTGGCGCTCCTGCATAACGAAATACTGATGCAGGCCGTGATCAAGGGGTTGGCCTGCAAGGCTAAATGGCAAGTGGAATTCCTGAAAGAGTTCGGCAGGCAGGCGATCATTTTCGTTGATGAGCCTTACCTGGGCTGTTTCGGTTCCGCATACACTCCGATCACCCGTTCTAAAGCGGTGGAGGTGTTGAACGAATTATGTTCAGATATCAAGACCCAGGGCGCGTTGACAGGGGTTCATTGCTGCGGTAATACCGACTGGTCTATTCTGACGGAGGCTGCGGGAGTGGATATCATCAGTTTTGACGCTTTTAATTTTATGGACAGGCTTGTTCTTTACGCGCCGGATGTCTCGTTTTTCCTGGCGCGTGGAGGAATACTTTGCTGGGGCATCGCGCCTACCCGGGAATTCACCGGAGAGGAGGACCCCGGCCTTCTGGCCGGGAAGATAAGGTCCGGAATGGAGATGTTCGCGCGAAAAGGGGTGGACGCGGAGAAACTTTCCGAGAGGTTGATCATCAGCCCCAGCTGCGGGCTGGGCAGTCTCGATGAGGAGAAAGCTGAAGGGATATTCAGTCTGCTCAGTGCCACTGCCGGCAGAATAGTGCGCTGTTAAATAAGTTCTTTAAACAGCGCACAGAGTAATCGAGAGTCGAAAATTGAGATTTGATTTGATGGAAGTTCTCGATTGCGCTTGCCCTGCATTTGAACGAAGTGAGTAGTGCAGGGATCTAATTTCGATTTTCGACCACCAGAAACTTATGTAGTTTTATGAAAATGCGGGATATGGACGTTTGAATGTTCCGCGTTACCGGGCGAGTTTTTTTATTGACAAGCTTTTTCACTTTGGGGTATAATCCATGATCAGGACAAAGACGTCCGCTATAAAAGGCGGGCGTCTATTTTTTTACCGGCGGATGATTAAAATATAGGCGGTCGGTGCGTGTTTTTCGGCCCTGGTAAGCCGGCCGCGCTTGGGCAGATAAACTAACGGGCTGAAGAAAGGAAAGATGAAGATGAATCTCAGCACTGCGGGAGGTAATGACGCTACACGCACTTTTAACCGTTCCAAGAACGTCGTCAACTGTTCCGGGTTGTGTTCCCGTTGCCTGGACTCATGCCGCGGCAACTGTGAGGTCTTTAAATCTTCTTTTAGGGGCAGGGAAGTTATCTATCCCGGACCTTTCGGAGAGGTTACCGCCGGAGGGGACAAAGAATACCCGGTCGATTATTCTCATTTGAATATCCAAGGCTACGCCCAAGGCGCCAACGGGCTTCCGAAGGGGATCACCGGTAATTCCGATACCGCCATATTCCCGGCGGTTGATACGGGCACGGAGTACGGCTGGACGCAGAAAGTAAAAATGCGCGTGCCGATCTTTACCGGAGCGCTGGGTTCCACCGAAATCGCCAGGAAGAATTGGGAACATTTCGCGGTAGGGGCGGCTATCTCGGGCATCACGATAGTCTGCGGCGAGAATGTTTGCGGAATAGACCCGCAGTTGGAATTGGATTCCCGCGGCAAAATAGTCAAAGCGCCCGATATGGACAGGCGTATCCAGCTTTACAAACGTTTTTATGACGGATACGGGGAAATACTGGTGCAGATGAACGTTGAAGATACGCGTTTGGGTGTCGCCGAATATATGCGTAAAAAGCATAATATGGAGACCATTGAATTGAAATGGGGCCAGGGCGCGAAATGTATCGGCGGGGAGATCAAGGTGAAGACTCTGGAGCGGGCGATACAGCTTAAGAAAAGAGGCTATATTGTCACTCCCGATCCGGAGTTGCCGGCAATACAACAGGCGTTCAAGGCCGGAGCCATTAAGGAATTTGAAAGGCATTCCAGACTGGGGTTTGTTTCCGAGGAAGGCTTTATGAAGGAGATCAAGAGGCTGCGCGATCTCGGTTACAAGAGGATAACCCTTAAGACCGGCGCCTATTCAATGGTCGAACTTGCCCAGGCCTTGAAGTTCTGCTCCGCCGCCAAGATAGACCTTTTGACCATAGACGGGGCTTCGGGCGGGACTGGCATGAGCCCGTGGAAGATGATGCAGGAGTGGGGCATTCCCACTTTTTACCTGCAGTCGCTTGCCTATGAGTTCTGCGAAAAGATGAGCAAGAAAAAGATGCGCGTGCCGGATATCGCCATCGCCGGAGGTTTCGCGCTTGAGGATCATGTGTTTAAAGTGCTGGCCATGGGAGCTCCTTACGTCAAGGCCGTCTGTATGGGGCGGGCTTTAATGATCCCCGGTTTTGTGGGTAAGAACATACAGGAATGGATAAAGAACGGTAATGTGCCGCCTACGGTCTCGGAATTCGGCGCGAACCCCGAGGCAATATTCGTATGCTATGAAGAGCTTGCCGAGAAATACGGCAAGGATATGAAAGATATCCCGCTTGGGGACGTGGGGATATACACTTTTAGTCAGCGCATCAAGGTCGGGTTACAGCAGCTTATGGCCGGTTCGCGTAATTTCAGCTTAAGCAGCATATCCCGTAAGGACTTGATGACCTTAAGTGAGGAAGCCGAGAAGATATCCGGGATACCTTACGTAATGGACGCATACCGTAAAGAAGCGGAAAAGGTGCTTTTCGGTAAATAGTCCGTTATTGCACCCGGATCGAGAGAGCGCCCCGCTAACCGTTCGCGGGGC
>JBAZGW010000065.1:7451-7745 GCA_041652635.1 Candidatus Omnitrophota bacterium
CGTCTCTTTTTCCGGTATGCGGTAGATCCTTCAGGCTTGAGACCCGGGATTAGACCTCGGTTACGGCCAAGGTTGAATACGAAATACGAAGTTTTTAATCGGAGCGCAGAATTCCCGAATGTCTTAAAACAAAATACCAGGAGTTTCGGGATGAATGCGCAAAGCGAAGTCCGCCAAGGCATCAGTGGCGGACGAAGCCTCGCCAATCTTTGTGGCGGGAGTAACCTCGCTAACGCACCAGTGGCGGGCAAAGTCTCGCCAATGCTTTAATGGCGGACGTTTCGTCAGTCGTCA
>JBAZGW010000066.1:0-7719 GCA_041652635.1 Candidatus Omnitrophota bacterium
GAAGCCGGAGATATTCCCTTCCCTGCCGAGGATCGCCAGGGGTTTTTGCGTGTTATCTTCAGACATAAACGGCGTTGATCCTTTCTTTCATTGCCGCGGTTTCGAAACCGTAAAATTTACCGAGCAGTACCAAACGTATCAATTCAATTTCATTCAGCCTGGCGTAATAATAAGCCACCAGCGGTTCCGGGCCGCAGCTGATATACTTTGCCGGCCGCAGGATTTCGATCAGAAAATCTTTTATGCGGCGTTCCAACAGGATAAAAGAACGCCCGCTTTCCAGATTGCGTATCCCGTCTTCCAGGGCTATCGCATAATCAACGATACGGCCGCGCTTATGCACATTGGACAACAGATGCAGAAAAGCCGCCGTTTCCCGGGTATAGAGCCGGCGAAAATCTTTCCTTTCCAGAAACCCGCCTGCCGCTAATTCCGGCAGCAGTTCCTGTTCCGGCCTGCCGCAGACGCGCATCCGGAGAAATACCGCGGCGTTATACAGATCCGCCGCGTGCCGGAAATAATCCGTGATCAGCCCGGGCTTGACGTTTTTTAACAGAATATCCAGCCGCAGCATGCTCTCCGGCTCCAATAGCCGGGCAATATTCCTATCCGGCAGCAATTGCCGTATTAACCGTTCCAGGTTCTCCCGCTCTCCGACAAGGAATTTCTCCACTCCGGAACTTTCTTTCGCCAGCAGGAGTTTATCGCCTTCCGGCAGAACCTCGGCAAATAGCTTAAGCGCGTCTTGCCTTCCGCCTTCCGCCGCCTGCTGGAACAACATCATGCCCAGCAGCCTTTTTTCCAAAACCCTGATCTTGCCCACGCTATACCAATAACTTGTTTTATGCATTTCTTTAAGATTTATCCCCGAGCTCGGGCACTCTTGTCAAAAAAGCGCCGACTTTTTCGGCTTTATCCGTATCGCCGTTTTTCTCGAATATTTCCCTGGCTTTGCTTAAATTACTCCGCGCCACCGTAAAATCTCCGCTCAAATAAGCCGCGGTCCCCAAAAGACTGTTTATCTCCCCGTCTTCCGGACTCAAAGCGACCGCCTTCTGTAAAGACTCAACCGCGCTCTTATACTCACCCAGAGAAAACTGATTCACTCCCAGATTATAATAGATCTCCGGATCGGACGGATTCAATTCCGCCGCTTTCTGCAGATGATCCACCGCTTGTTTAGCGTCCCCGGTGAAATAAGCGGAAACACCCAAATAATAATACAGGTTGGCATCCTGCGGACTTAATTTCACCGCCTCTTTAAAAACTTCCAGGGCTTCGGCGTACTTTTTTTCCGCCATATTCTTTGTCCCGCGAAAAACCAGCGCGGCATAATCTGCCGGCACCCTGCCGGCGGCCGCGTCCTCCGCCATTGTCAATCCTTCCTGTAGATTATAATCTTCCGGGTCCAGCTTTAAGCCCTCCCGGAATTTATCGGCCGACTCGCTGAATTTCCCTTCGGCGGCCAGGCTCAACGCGGCAAGAAAAAAGCTTTTCCCGCCGCCAGCGGCCTTCCGGGTATCGTTAACAGGCGCAACGGCGTCTTTTGCTATAGACTCTTCTTCGTTGATGCTTTTAATATACTTCAGTTGATAATAAAGTTGGGCCCCGTTAAAATCCACCTTCACATAATCCGAGGTCTTCTCGATGATCCTGCATTCGATCTCCTTGCCGGATTTCAAAATGATCTTAGCGGCTAACGCATCGCTGAACGACAACGCCAGGATCGCCAGAATAACCGGTAAAACCCGCGATTTGACGGACATTTTTTTCTTTATCATATGCATTTGATATCCCGCCCGCCCACGATCCCGATATTATTGTCCGCAAGGATCCCTATAGCCTTGTCCGGTTCCTCGAATTTGAACACCAACAAGGCCTTTTCCGAGAATTTCTCCACGAACCCATACATATACTCCACGTTTACCCCGTTAGCGGACAGGATCTTCAATATGCCGGACAGGCCTCCCGGCCTGTCTTCCACCTCTACCGCCACTATCTCGTTCAGATTCGCGGTAAGGCCGGCGCCGCGTAAAATAGCCACGGCCTCCTGCGGCCTGTCCACGACGATCCTCAATATCCCGAAATCTTCCGTATCGGCAACGGTCAATGCCCGGATATTCACGTTATTACTGCCCAGCAGCGCGCATACCTCGTGAAGCCTGCCCTGTTTATTCTCCAGAAAAACGGAGATCTGCGTGATCTTCATGTTTTCTCCTCGCCGTATCCGGTTACACAGTCCGCCTGTCTATTACCCGTCTGGCCTTACCCTCGCTGCGCTCTATGCTTTTCGGCTCCACCAGCCTGATTTTCACGAATATCCCGAGCACAGATTCTATCTCCCGGCATATTCTCTCTTCTATCTCGCGCAGTTTCTTGATCTCATCGAAGAATATCCCCTCTTCCACTTCCACGTCTATTTCCAGATCGTCAAGCTTGCCGGCCTTACGGTCCACTATGATTTGATAATGAGGCTGTATCCCCTCGATCCGCAGGAGAACATGCTCTATCTGGGAAGGGAAGACGTTTATCCCGCGGACGATTATCATATCGTCGGTGCGCCCTTTGATCTTGGAAAGCCGCGGGGAGGTCCTGCCGCAGGGACAAGCTCCGCGGTCGAGGCTGACGATATCGCGCGTGCGGTAACGCAGCATCGGCATACCTTCCTTGGTCAGCGTGGTGATCACCAATTCCCCCGCAGTGCCCTCCGGGACCGGCAGTCCACTGACCGGATCTATGATCTCCGGGTAAAAAACATCCCAGCAAACATGCAGTCCGTCCTTACGCGGGCATTCCTGTGCCACACCCGGACCGATTATTTCCGATAACCCGTAAATATCGGTTGCCAGCATATTCCAATTCGCCTCTACCTCGCCGCGCATTGCTTCGCTCCACGGCTCGGCCCCGAATATCCCTATCTGCCAGCTGCTCTCGCGCGGGTCCACGCCCAGTTCGCGCGCTTCTTCCAACATATAAAGCGCGTAGCTTGGAGTGCAAGCGAGGATCCGGGGACGAAAATCCTGCATAAGCTTCAACTGCCTTTTAGTCTGTCCGGAAGAAGCAGGGATGACCGTCAAACCCGCCTCCCTGGCTCCGTAATGCATCCCGAAACCGCCGGTGAACAAACCGTAACCATACGCAACCTGCACCATGTCCCCGGGGACGGCTCCGGCGCAGCAAAGCGCCCTGGCCATCACGTCACCCCAGAGTTTTATGTCCGCCGCGGTATAGCCGACTACTATCGGATCCCCCGACGTCCCGCTGGAAACATGCAGTTCGGATATCTTTTCCTGGGGCACGCAGAACAGCCCGAAAGGATAGCCCCTACGCATATCGTCCTTGACGGTAAAAGGAAGTTTTGCGATATCATTGATCCCTTTTATATCCCTTGAGCCGACGCCGCTGGCGTCCATCTTTTCCCGGTATGGCCGGCAATTGGAATACACGTATTCCACGATCCTGCACAGCCGCTCCGACTGCAGGTCCTGCATTCGTCCGGCCGGCATACACTCCATTCTCTCGTTCCAGATCATCCCGATCCCCTGTAACCGTTCAAGAATACCCTTCTATTCTCCGGAGCGTGCCCTTTACCGAACACGATGCCGATCGCTTTCAACCAACTCTCCTTTTTCAAAGGCAGATCAACGGCCAGCCTGCCGCACATGAAAGAATTCAAATAGCGCCTCTCCTGCGGAAGTAAACCCGCCGTCTCCAATTCGCGGGAATAATCTCTGCCGGAGGGAGAAAGGAAATCCTTCAGGGCCGCCGCTTCCTCCGCATGCAAGGGGATAAGAAAATCGGCCTGCCCCCTGGGCACCAAAGGAGAATACACCTTACTGCCGAACCTCAGGTGGGATTCCACCGATCCGCCTCTTTGCGACATACCGTGCACCTCGGATTTTTTCACGTGGTAACCATCTAGCAAAGCGGCCCAGGCGCAGATCTCGGAAGCCTTTAACACACCCTGACCTCCCGTGCCGCAGAAAATTATATTTACCGTTTCCCTGGTTTTCATTTTTCCTGTTTCCTGATGGCGCTCATCCTGCAGATGGAAACGCACAAACCGCAACCATTACAAAGCGAAACATCCACGCGGATCTTTCCTTCAATGCCTTTTTTCAACGCGGGACATCCGGCCCCGAGGCAAAGCAGGCATCCGCTGCACCTGCCGGCGTCTATAAAAACCGGGGCGCCCCGTTCTTTTTTCAACAACAGGCACGCTGACCTGACGATTATCACCGATAGTTTCTCTTCCTCGATACGCAGCAGCAGCAGGCGCTCCAGCCCGACGATATCGTAAGGATCAATAACATCCACGTTATCCGCGCCGCAGGCCAGGCAAAGCGCTTCAAGCGAAAGCTTTTTCCCGGGTCCGGATTGCAAAGTTATGCCCGTGCCGGGATGAGGCTGATTCCCGGTCATGGCCGTGGTGCCGTTATCCAGGATCAACACCGTCCCCGGCGAACGGTTATAACCCATATTGATCAACCCGGTTATGCCGGAATGCACGAATGTGGAATCACCGATCACCGCCACTGTATCCCTGCCTGTGGATTTCCGCAGCCCCTCCAGGAAAGTCAGACTACTCCCCATACATACGCAGGTATGCAGACTGGACAAAGGCGGCGAGGCGCCCAGGCTGTAACAGCCTATATCGCCCGCCACGGTAAGCTTCATCTTCTTTAATAACCAGAACACCTGGCGATGCGGGCATCCGGCGCACATGACCGGAGACCGGCCGATTGTTTTCCCGTCAGGACGCTCTTCGCCTTTAAGCAGCAACGGCATGTATTCCGGCCGTAATTCTCCGTGACGGAAAGAATACGCCTTGCCGCGGCATTTTATCCCGGCCTTGCGCATTTCGTCCTCCAGGAACGGCTCTAATTCTTCTATGACCAGCACTTCCTTGACCGAAGCGGCGAAACGCGACGCTTTTTCCGCCGGAAAAGGATAAACCAAGCCTAATTTCAAGAAAGAGGCGTCCGGAAACATCTCCCTGGCGTAAAGATAAGATACTCCGGAAGCGACTATGCCCAGGGATGACTTGCCGCGCTCGATCCGGTTGAACGCGCTCTGCTCGGAAAACGCCTTAAGAAGCGAAAGCCGGCGCAGAAGATCAATATGCCTTTTGCGGGCATTACCCGGAACCATCACATATTTTGGGATGTCCGGAACGAACGCCCTCGGGCGAACCCGGAGGCGCGCGCCCAGGCGGACATTCTCCTTGCTGTGCGCCACCCTGGTCGTCAAACGAAGGATCACCGGGATATCGAATTTCTCGCTGATCCCGAACGCCGCGCCGGCCATCTCCTTGGCATCCGCCGGACTGCCCGGTTCAAGGACCGGGATCCCGGCCATCCGCGCCATCAACCGGTTATCCTGCTCGTTCTGGGAAGAATGCATTCCGGGGTCGTCGGCGGAAACCGCGACAAAACCGGCATTAACCCCGGTATAAGCGGAAGTCATCAACGCGTCCATCGCGACGTTCAACCCGACGTGCTTGGCCGAGAAGAGCGCGCGCAGTCCTCCGACAGCCGCGGAATAAGCCACTTCATAGGCGACTTTTTCATTGACCGACCACTGACAGTCAACCTCGGAAAAAAGCGACAGGCTCTCGGCGATTTCCGTGGCGGGGGTCCCCGGATAGGACGCCGCCACAGCCACGCCGTTCTCGTAAGCCCCGCGGGCAACGGCTTCGTCGCCCGATAAAAGCCCCCAATTAATATTCACGCCCCGCGTTTTTTTCTTGATCATATCTTTAGGAGAACAGCACTCCGGCGATCTCGCTCTCGAAATCCTGCCGCAATTTTTCCAGGTAAAACCCTCTTTCTTCCGGAACTCGTCTGAAACCATCGGATAAAACCTGTTCTTTCATCAACCCTTTCCCCATCAATACCGGTTCCATTTCCGCGAAAACGGCGGACAGAATCTCCCTCTTGGCTTCCAGCAGGCGTTTTTTAGCTTCCAGCCGGCCGGAGATCATTATCCGGTTTCTTTCCGCCTCCGCGGCACGCTCCGCGTCCTTTATCGCGTCACTGAACAAGACCGCGGCTTCCTCAGCGGACCTGCGCGCGAAATCGGCTTTTTTCTCCATTGCCTCCGCGATTATCCGTTCGCGTTGCCGGCGGGCTTGTTTTAAAATATGCTCGATTATGGATTCTATAGCCATATAATTATAGTTTGATGCCGTTTAAAAGGAACAGGGTTATAACCAGGCCGAGAATGGCGTAAGTCTCGACCAGCGCCCCGTAAATAAGCGCCCGCATACTTGCCTGCGGCTGTTTGGCGGCGACGCCGATACCTGCCGCGCAAACCTTCCCCTGGTAAATGCCGGAGAACATTCCGGAGATAGCGATGGGAAGACACGCGGCCAGGATCTGCAATCCTTGCGCGGAGGTCACGTGAGGGACATCGCCGGTTAAAAGATTGAGTTTAATAATGCTTGCCCAAAAACCGGCAACAAAGCCATAAATACCCTGCGTCCCGGGCAAAGCCACCAAAAGCAGCATATTGCCGAATTTTTCCGGATCCTCCGAAAGCACCCCGTTGGCGGCGTCTCCGGCAGTTCCCACGCCCACGCTTGACCCTATACCGCAACAAAAAACCGCCAGCGCAGTTCCCAGTAAAACGTAAAAAATTCCCATTTCCATACCTACACCTCCGTTATTGGATTGTACCCGGCCGGCAAAGCGGACAATAAAACCGAAGGCCGCCGGGGATTACGCCCGGCATTACCCCTGCCGGGAGGCATTATCTGCCGTAGTTATATATGTGTATTTCCCTTCCTGGCGGAACGCCCTGAACGGCCTGCCGCCGGCCTCAAAAAACTTCCCGAAGAACTCCAGATACTGCAGCCTGCTGGTATGCACATAAGCGCCCAGCAGACTGATCGCCATATTCAAAAGATGCGCGGCGAACAACACCCCAAGGGCCAGCCCCGCGCCCAGAAAACCGCCGACCCCGTTTACCGGTCCGGAAGGAAAAAGCATGGTGTTGACCGCGGTGCCCAACAGGCTGCCGGTAAGCCCGAGCGCGAAAATACGGCTGAAAGACAGCGTATCCGAAAGAAAATTGCCGGTAATGATCGAATACAGCCCGAATACAGACCAGAATATTTTCAGGCTGAAATCGGTATTGGAACGCCAGTTATAAAAAATGATCGCCGCGCCGGCGGCGCCTAACGAATACAACGCGTATTTAGATATCCATGCCGGGGCAAGCCCGGTGAAAACAACGCACAGGCTTAACATACTGCCTTGCACCAACAAAGACGGGAGGTCCAACGCGAA
Source organism: Candidatus Omnitrophota bacterium (assembly GCA_041652635.1). Classification (GTDB taxonomy): domain Bacteria; phylum Omnitrophota; class Gorgyraeia; order Gygaellales; family Profunditerraquicolaceae; genus Undivivens. The sequence goes on from JBAZGW010000066.1 coordinate 7,290, forward strand.
AGCGGCAAACTTGTCGCGCTTTAAATCCCGGAAGAATTTGATCGCCACGCCGGCTCCCACCTGAATAAAACCAAAGATCAACGTCGCTCCCAGAAAAAGCATAGAATCTTTGATCGGATCGAAAAGTATCCATCTGCGCTGGACGGTTTTTAACCATAAAAAGGAGTCCGGCAGCCGGCTGATCAAATCGCCGAAGAAACTTCCGGTAACCAGCCCCGCGCCCACGGTGAATATTCCCATCCAAACCATAAGGCGTAAAAACAGTTTCTCCGCCGGTGGCGGCCTGCGGGCAAAAAGGAACGCGGCCGCCGTCAAAATAAGCAAACCGTAGCCGGCATCCGCGATACAAAATCCGAAGGAAAGCAAAAAGAACGGCGCCAGCAGCCCGGAAGGGTCTATCCCGCCGTAAACGGGCTTACCGTATAGATCG
>JBAZGW010000067.1:0-7620 GCA_041652635.1 Candidatus Omnitrophota bacterium
CGGAGAGGCAGGGATTCGAACCCCGGGTGGAGTGACCTCCACAACAGTTTTCAAGACTGCCGCTTTCAACCGCTCAGCCACCTCTCCAGCGCTACACTCGCAAAACTACGGTGATGCTATCTCAAAGCCATTTAAGACTGCCGCTTTTCCCGCCCGCTTATTCAAAACTTACTTGCGGCGGGATCCCGTATCCTTCTGAGTTCTTATTCTAGAGATACGGGACAACCGCTCAGCCACCTCTCCATAAATACACGAAGCATGAAGCACGAAACAAGAAAGACGACAATTCCCCTTAAAACAAAGTTTTATCGCTTCTCTTCTGTCTCTTCTTTAATTTCTCTAAAGGCAAGTCTGCCGCTTTTTATACCTTAGAATTATTTAATAGGGAAATCCCGTCTTCCTCTCTATTTTATTCTAGAGATACGGGACAACCGCTCAGCCACCTCTCCAGCGCTACACTCGCAAAACTACGGTGATGCTATCTCAAAGCCATTTAAGTCTGCCGCTTTTTATACCTTAGAATTATTTAATAGGGAAATCCCGTCTTCCTCTCTATTTTATTCTAAAGATACGGGACAACCGCTTGAGCCACCTCTCCATAAATACACGAAGCATGAAGCACGAAACATGAAGGACGAAAATTCTTTAAAAACAGAAGTCGCCCTTCTAATCTCTCCGTCGGCCCATCTCCATATACCCGAAGCACGAAGGACGCTGCTAATGAGAGACCAAGGATTCTTTAATACGAAATCCGGGCTTCCCTTCTATCGTCAATGAACTACCGTTTACGAAACATTACACGAAGGACGAGGCAAGAAAGACGATACAAAGATTGCTTCGCATAGAATGCCAGAGGAGATGACGACAAATTAACAATTTATCCTGTATTACTCGTCCCTCGCGCTTCATGCTTCGTCCTTCATAACCTGGCCCAATCTCTACGCCGGGACGAAGAGCTGCGTAAAGATACGGGTGATGATATTGCTCGCCACCTGGTAGGAATAGTTGCAGAAATTCACGAAAGAGAATTTCTCAAAGATAAAATTGAACATCAGGGCCAGCAAAAAGATGTTTATCATATAGATGAACGAGAACCCGAAGATGTAGTTGCCTTTTAAGAAATCGCCTTTCTTGGCGCGCATGGTCTTGGCGCTGAAGATCAAATGCAGCGTCAGGGTGAAACCGCTCAAGAATACCACGTATCCGGTCAAGTCCTTCCAAAAAATGGATACCAGAGGGTAAGCCATGAACAATACCAGCGTGTAAACAGGAAGCAGATACGGAGCGACGCGGACCAGCGGTTTAAAGAACCTGAACAGGAACTCCACTATTTTGTAGCCGCCGCGGTAGATCACCGCCGGTTCCCAGACAAAATGATGAACAATCAACAAACTAAGCACGCCCGACCAGAAGTAAACGCGGTCGGCGCTGTCGATCAGAGAGAGTTCGTTGATAAAGGCCGCGGAAACGGTGTAAACGAAAGGCAAAAGCAGCAAGCCAAGGACGAATTTGGTTATGCCGAAAAGCTTCTGTCCCAGTTCCGCCAGTTTTTGCTTGAATCCGCCGCCTGCCCCGCCCTCTTCGCCAATGCCTGGCTCTAATACCGGTTCGGAAACAGAAGGGTCGCCGCTAAGTTCAGGTAAGTCGTTCATAGTTATTCATGTATGGCCTTAAGGCCTGCGGGATAAGGATTGAGCCGTCCGCCTGCTGGTAATTCTCCAGGATGGCGATCATCGTGCGCGGCATAGCCAGCCCCGACCCGTTAAGTGTATGCACGAACTCCACTTTCTTTGAATCTTTCCTGCGGAAACGTATGTTTGCCCGGCGCGCCTGGAATGCCTCGAAATTACTACAGCTGGAAACTTCCAGCCAGGCGTCCGCTCCCCCGGCATAAGCTTCCAGGTCATAACATTTAGCGGCCGAGAAACTCAGGTCTTCGGTGGAAAGAGCGACCACCCTGTAAGGCAGCCCGAGCGCCTGCAATACTTCCTCCGCGTTACCGACAAGCGACTCCAGTTCATCGTAAGAATTATCCGGCTTGGCGAACTTGACCATCTCCACCTTGTCGAACTGGTGCACGCGGGTCAGGCCTTTTGTGTCCTTGCCGTAAGAGCCGGCTTCCCTGCGGAAACAGGCGCTGTAAGCGGTGTAATATATCGGCAGTTTCTCTTCGTCCAGTATCTCATCGCGGAAGATATTGGTCACCGGAACTTCGGCGGTAGGGATCAGGAATAGATCCTCATCTTTAAGCCGGTACATATCGTCTTCGAGCTTAGGCAGTTGGCCGGTCCCGGTCATAGAAGCGCGGTTCACCAAAAACGGCGGGGAGACTTCCCCGTAGCCGTGTTTGGTAGTATGCATATCCAGCATAAAATTTATCAATGCCCTTTCCAGCCGCGCACCGGCATTCTTGAAAAGCAGGAAGTTGGAACTGGTCAGTTTGGTGCCGCGGGCGAAATCCACGATATCCAGTTTCTGGCAGATCTCCACGTGATTCAACGGCTTGAAACTGAACTTCGGCGGCTCTCCCCAAGTGCGCACGATCTGTTTATTCTCCGGGGCGCCGCGGGGAAGAGAAGGATGCGGGATATTCGGGATATTTAAGATCAGTTTGTTTACCTGTTCTTCCAGGCCGCGTAATTCATCTTCCAACACGTCTATCTTACCGGCGATCTCTTTCATCGCGGCGATACGGCCGGAGGCATCCTGCTTGTTCTTCAACAACGCGCCGATCTCCGAGCTGGCGGCGTTCTGCTGAGCGCGCAGGCCTTCAGTCTCCAGCAAAACAACCCGCCTGCGTTCTTCCTCTTCAAGCAGCGGGCCGATATCCAGTTTCGAGGCGCGTTCCGCCAGCGCCTTCCTTACCAGATCCGGATTTTCTCGTATGAATTTAATATCCAGCATGTTTTTTAAACACGGATTAAAAGAGGATTGAATTAAGTATTGTGTCCCCGGAATTAGGTGCTTCGTAACTTATGGTCTGTTTTAGCAGTTGCGTCCTTCATGCCTCGTGCTTCGTCCTTCGTATTCTTTTACTACCCCTTGATCACTCCCACGGGGCGCATACGGCAGACGCGCTTTGAAATCCCGGCGCGATGCACCGCATCCACGACGTCATTTACGTCTTTGTAAGCCTGCGGCGCTTCTTCGACCAGAGTACCGCGGCCCGAAGCTTTGACCATTATACCTTTAGATTCCAAATCTTTCAAGAGAATCTCCGGGTCTATGGTCCGCGTCGCTTCAGACCGCGACTTTACTCTTCCGGCCCCGTGGCAGGTGGTCCCGAAAGTCTCGTTCATCGCTTTTTCAGTGCCGGTCAACAAATAAGAATTCCTGCCCATATCTCCGGGAATGATCACCGGCTGGCCGATATGTTTATATTTCTCCGGGAGGTCCGGATGGCCGGGGGCGAAAGCGCGAGTGGCGCCTTTACGGTGGACGCAAAGTCTTTTATTCACTCCCCCTACCTGATGCTCCTCTATTTTGGCGATATTGTGCGCCACGTCGTAGATCAGGGACATCCCGAGTTTCTGCCAGGAGACGTCGAAGACCTTCCCGAAAGCCAGGCGCACCAGATGCATCAGGCACTGCCGGTTGGCCCAAGCGTAATTCGCCGCGCAGCGCATCGCCCCAAGATATGCCCTGCCTTCGGGAGAATCCACCGGCGCGCAGGCGAGCTGACGATCCGGAACGCTGATATTATATTTTTGCAGACACTGAAGCATCTGCCGCACATAATCTTCGCAGACCTGATAACCGAAACCGCGCGAGCCGGAATGGATCATTACGGTAACCTGGCCAAGGTCCAGCCCCAATTCATCGCAGGCCCTGCTATCGTAGAGCTGGTCGATAACCTGAACTTCTATAAAATGGTTGCCGGAACCGAGCGTGCCCGACTGCGCCTTGCCGCGGGTGTAGGCCCGCTCCGATACAGCCCCCGGGTCGGCCCCCAGGATGGCGCCGCGCTCCTCCGTATATTCCAGGTCTTCTTCCGTGCCCCATCCCCTGCCTACCGCCCAGCCCGCGCCTTTAAGCAGGATATCCTTCTCTTCGTGCGCGCTGACCTTGATATCGCCTTTAGAACCTATGCCGGAAGGCACATCGGCGAACAAAGCATAAACTAATTTTTCTTTCTTGTCTTTGATATCCTCGTAAAACAGGTTGGTCTTCAGCAAACGTATACCGCAATTTATGTCGAAGCCCACGCCGCCGGGAGAGATCACTCCTCCCTCCAGAGGATCGGTGGCAGCCACTCCGCCGATCGGAAAGCCATACCCCCAGTGGATATCCGGCATTGCCAGCGAGGCATTGACGATCCCCGGCAGGAACGCCACATTGGCAACCTGCTCCACGGCTTTATCCCTCAAAATATCCTTGAGCAGTTTCTCGTCCGCGTAAATGATCCCGGGCACGCGCATACCGGGCTTGGCGCTCTGCGGCAGGCGCCAGCGGAAATCGTCTATCTTTTCTAATTGAGTCCCTTCGTTTAACGCCATAAGCCTACCACCAGTATTTTACGGTATAATTAAGTTTAGTCTCGCCTTTGCCCGGCACGGAAATATTGAACTCGACGCTCCCGGCATCTTTTTTGCTGAAACTATGCGAATTCTGGGTGATCTTCCAGTTGGCGGCGCGCTCTAAATGCTCAATTACCCTGACTTCAATGTTCTTTTCTTTATGGTTACGCAGGGATATCTCAATGCTCTCTTCCGACCAGTTCTCGCCCTGGCGGGAATTAATGACTTTTCTTTCCCCCACGGCGTCAAAGGCGTCTCCGAGCTTGATCTTCACCGCTTCGTCTTCCGGAGTATGACCGAGGGAATCCTCCCCGACGAACTGCAGGCTGGAGTCCGCGTCCTGCTTATAGGCTTTAATACGGCCTTTAGGTAAAGGAATGCCGAGTTTACTTTCTTTATTGTTGCGCAATTCCAGCATAACGCTTATCTTCCGTTCACCTTCCGCGGCCCCCGGGTAAGGTTGTCCGCCGTTCTCGAAAATGAAAGTCTTTTTCACCGGGATATCCCCGGCGGAAAGCAAAGAGATCTGTTTAGTCTGGTTCTGCCGCACGGTGACCGGCCTGGGAAGCGAATAAATATGATACTCGAAAAATGCCTTCTCCTCGAATTGCGCCCCGGAAGCGACTTTCATCTGCACGGCGTCATACATCACGGCCGGCCTTTCTTCGGCGGCGCGGTTGACGTCCCCGGCGATCAACTTCAACACGGCATCCCGGTAATCTGCGCCGCTGCGATTATCTATGCTCACCCAGCCGGAGAGGTCTATCGCGGTATCGTCTCTGTTTATTACCGCGATGTAATCCGCCAGCCAGTTGATGTTCCGCGCCAGATATGAGACCTCCACCAACTGCTTCCCCTCCCGGTTACTGGAAAGTATCCAGCTCAAAGCGGGCTTACTGATCAACCCCTGCGGCAATTCCGGGAAAGATATCTCTCTGATATTATCGCTGCGCGAGATCAGTGAGATCCCGGCGCTTGTGCGCAGGACTACGTTATCCTGATCATAACTAAGCAGCGTCCCGTCATAAGTCTTGCCTTCCCCGCTAAGCAGGTGCACGGTATTGCCGAGATATTTTGAAAGCAGTTTGTCCGCGCTGACCAGGTCATATTCGTAATTCTGCTCCAGGATCAGGCAGCCGGCCGGATCGCTTAAATTCTTAAAACGCAGAGAAGTTGCTTCTATGGAAGCGGCCACGTCGTCGAAACGAAAATTGGAGACGCCTTTTTTTATTTCCAGGAAACGTTTATCTTTAACCAGGCCGAAATCCTGGTTATAAACAGTCAACTCCACACCTTCTTTTTCCGCCGCCGGAGCGGAACACACCGGGATCAATGATAGCACGATCAGAATGCCGAGAAGACGTTTCATAAATCCCTCCTGATGAATGAAGCGCCCCGGGCTAATCCTTCGGCCTTGCTCAGGACAGGCGCCAGGGGTTTTTCTGTTAATTGAGCGGAATTCCTCCGAAGCAATCCTCCTCTTTGCGCAACGATACGTTCCCGTTCATCCTGCGCATTCATCTTCGCACAAGCGAATACCTGGCCTTCCGATTGACCAGGGTACAACCACCTTAAAAACCCGTGGTCTTCTGCGTAGGAGAATAATTACGCCGGTTAAAAACCGGCGGCTGCATTTAAACATCAAAAACAACTTTCGCCTGCCAATTCTCGCCGTCTCCGGAAATAGAAAGCTCGTGAAAAGTCGCGGCTTTGATCTCTATGTGTATCTCACAGGAAGCAACGGGAAACCCGAAAGCCTCGGCCTCCAGAGAATGTTCATTAATGCTGATTATCTTAAAATCGCGAAAGACCACCTCCTGCGAGGCGGAAAAGAAGAGAAGTTCATTAAGCCAATTAACAAGGAGCTCTTCGCGGTCAGCGGCGCTCTGCGAGATGTGCGTGGATACGCGCGCTCCTCCCTTGTCCCGGCGGGGATCGGCAAGAATTTCGAACATCGCCGCGGCGGTATTTACGAACAGTCCCTCAAGGCTTTTCGCCCGCACCAGGATCGCCACGTCCGCGGTGTGCTCCAGCAAATCATAATTACTGCCCGCCATACCTGCCCCCATATTGTAGAATGATATTTTACCATAAAAGAAGAGGAAATAGTGCAGGAAAAATCAATACTAATAGACATTTTTCTCTTGCTTAATGGGGTGCATTATAACTTAGCTTTGCTTTCAGGAAAAACCTAGGGATGGGATGTTTTTAGATTGCGTTACACTTACACTAATTGCAGCAATAATATTATCCAATATTGGACTCCCAGTCGTAATTCTACTTGTCATTTTCATTAATATCCTCCGATTTCAATACTTTGTAATATACAAATATTCAGTTTCTATAACTTCTTATTATTATAACTAGTTCCATCAAAACATCCTCACTTTTGCCTAATTATAATGCTTTAAAGATGATTAAACAAGGACTATATAGAATGGACTACTACAACTAAGGTAATAATAAAAATGTGCTATCTGTAGGGGAATATTAGGTTACGTATAAGAATAAGAGCTCAGAGCAATGGAACAATAGCGCATTAGATTCCTTCGGCAGGGGTAACGACAGTGAGCTTGTCGAACTACTTGTGGTGAGCGAAGTCGAATCCGCTCAGGGCAGGCTCCATTGAACTTTTGTTTGTTCTATTATCTATTGCTCGGTTGCTCTGTTAACAGGGAATGGATTTAGCGGGATATAAGAGATTAAATGCTTTTGAACAATAGAACAATAGAAAATAGACTGCAATTGAACATTCTTTTGTCTACTTGCTCTATTGTCTATTGTTCAATTGCTCTGTTCAATTACATTCTATGAATGTAATTGAACTGGGCCATGGTGGAGTCGAACCACCGACCTTGACATTAAGAGTGTCCTGCTCTGCCAATTGAGCTAATGGCCCTGAAATATCGTTTTAAAGGCGTGATTTTAACGGAGAGATAAAGTATATCACAAAAACGCTCTCGCGCAAGAAGATTTTCCCCCGCGAATTGCCTCGGTGAATTGTAACTCTAAGTGCGACAAAATCAAGCTTTAGACCATATTGTTACTTTGCAAGCAATCCTTCGCCGCTTGGTTTGCTGTCTTGTATCCCAGGATTTTTCGT
>JBAZGW010000068.1:0-7572 GCA_041652635.1 Candidatus Omnitrophota bacterium
TACTGCCGATTGACAATTTTTTTCATAAAAATATTTGTCAAAAGCAGGAATAAGTATATAATAATGAAATAAATAGGTAATCTTATCTGCGTAAACGTTTTCCCGCAGCATCGCCAATATCATAAAATTTGAATTATCTTAATAATCGTTATCGTCAGAACGGGCAGTCCAATCAAGCGCGCAGATTTTCTCCCGCGTGCGTTTCCCGTCAGGTAGACGAAGGGGAACGCAAGTTCCTTGCCGGCACCGCCGTTGATCCGTCCCCGCGCATACGCCTGGAAGACGGCAGTAAAGAATTCACGATGCGGGCCATGGATCTGGTCTGTCCGATAGGTATGGGCCAGCGCGGCCTGATAGTCGCTCCACCCGGTTCCGGAAAGACCACTTTCTTGAAACATATCTGCAGGGCGGTGGCCGCGAGCCGTCCGGAGATGAAACTGTATTGTCTGCTTATCGACGAGCGCCCGGAGGAAGTCACCGATATCAAACGTAACGTTACCGCCGAGGTTCACGCTTCGTCTTCCGACCAGACTTATGAGAATCATCTGCGCACCGCCGATGAATTGATGAAGAAGGTGTTTTCTTTGGCCGCGGCCGGTGAAAACGTGATGGTGGTGATAGATTCCCTGACCAGGCTCGCGCGCGTGCATAACGCGGGGAGCGCTTCCAGCGGGAGGACTTTGTCCGGCGGCGTGGACGCCAGGGCGCTGGAGGTGCCGCGCCGTGTTTTCGGCGCGGCGCGCAAGATCGAGGACGGCGGTTCGCTCTCGATCATGGCGACCATCCTGGTGGATACCGGCAGCCGTATGGATCAGGTGATCTTCGAGGAATTCAAAGGCACCGGAAATATGGAAATAGTCCTTTCCCGCGATCTCGCCAATCAGCGTATCTTCCCGGCGATAGATATCGCCGCCAGCAATACCAGAAAGAAAGAACTTTTACTCTCTCCCGAGGAACTTGACGCGTCCGATAAATTTCGGCGTTTTTTGCTTGAGCGTGACACTATCGAGAGCGGCAAGGAACTTGTGGAGATGCTTAGTAAATACCCCACCAACAGCGAATTACTTTCCGGCGTTACATTGAAGGGGTAACAGCGCGCGGAGCGACTATTCTTCCGGAAAAATTGACAATGTCCGATAATAATACTATAAAAATGCTGGGATCGGCTATCAGCAGGCGCGGGCCGCTGAAGCGGATCACCGACGCCGTCCGTCTTGTCGACGGCGCAGGCGACGGCCTGGAAGGTCTTGTGCTTGAGCAATACGGTCGTCATTTCAGCGCGCAGGTCTTCGATGAACGCTGGCTGGCTAAAAAAGACCTTTTGACGGATTTTTTAAAAGGCAGCCTGGGCGCGGAGTATTTCATAGTCAAAGACAGGACCGGATCGGCAGCTTCCTCCCCCGAAGATTTTAAGAAGCAGGTTTGGTTAAAGGGCGGTTCTTCCGTGACCGTTGTCCGAGAGAACGGCCTTAACTTTTCCGTGGACCTTGACGACACCCTCAATAGCGGACTTTTTTTGGATATGCGCGGGAACAGGGAGATCGTTTCAGGATCGGCCAAAGGCAGAAGAGTCCTTAATTGTTTCGCCTATACTTGTTCCTTCGGAGTTTATTGCCGGGCGCGCGGAGCGCTGGAATTGGTGAATGTGGATGTCAGCAAGAAATACCTCGAAAGAGGCCGGCTTAATTACCGCCTGAATAACCTGGAACCGGCAAGGAACGAAATGATCCGTGCCGATGTTTTTGAATATCTTGAACGGGCGCCGGAAAAAGGGAACAGTTTCGGCCTGATAATCCTTGATCCGCCTTCTTTTTCAAGGTATAAAGGCAGGGCCTTCAGCGTTAAGAAGGATATGCCTGAGCTTGTGGCGCTGGCGATAAAAGCGTTGGAACCGGGCGGCGACCTTTTTGTCTCGACTAACTTCAGTGGAATGAGCAGCGACGGCCTTCTGGCTATGGTCGAGGGCGCGGCAGGGAAACGTAAGATCCGGCGCAGGGATTCTTTAGGCCAGGATATGGACTTTACCGCCAGCGGTTCAATACCCCGGAGTTGTTTAGCGACTTTGCTGGTGAGGCTCTAAAGTAATGCCTTTTAGAGGGGAAAAGGCATTACTTTGCTTTCAGGAAGTCATATAATCAAAGTTATCCCCGCGAGGGGGCTTGAAAAGGCAGTAGAAAATGATCACGCAACTGAATATCCGTAATTTCGGTCTGATCGACGAGCTTTCTCTTGAGTTAGGCGCGGCATTGAATATCCTTACCGGTGAGACCGGTGCCGGTAAAACTATCATTATCGACGCCTTGCGTTTCGGGCTGGGTGAGCCGCTTGGCCAGTCGCAGGTGCGCGTTCCGGAATTACCGTGCGTGGTCGAGGTGGTTTTTGAACTGCTTTCCGAAGAACTCCGTCGTAATCCTTTGATCGGCGAATTTTTGACCGGGCCGGAGGAAACCGCGTTGATCATACACCGCGAACAATCCGCCGACGGACGTAAAAAAGTAAAGATCAACGGTAATTCCGTAACTATTTCACAGTTAAAGGCTGTAGGCGATCATTTGGTGGATTTTCACGGAGCGCACGACCATCAGTTGATCCTTTCCGCTGATTCGCATCTTGCCATTCTGGACCGGCTGACCGATTTCTGCGCGCTCAAGCGCGAATACCGGGAAAGTTTCTCTAAATTCAAGGAAATCGGCTCCCGGATAAATGAGATCGTCCTGGCGCGGAAGTCAAGAGACCGTGATCTTGATTTTCTCGCGCATCAATTGAAAGAACTGGAGCGGGTGCCTCTGGATCAGGCGGTTTACGAGCAGATGCGCCAGAAACGGGTCCAGCTTAATAATGTGGAGAAACTTTTTGAAGAGATCAATGAAATGATCGGCCTTTTTGAGAATGAGGAAACGGGTATCAGCCGCGCGCTTTCCGGAGCTTTCGGGCCGATGCGCTGTTTGAACCGTATTGACGCTTCCACGGAAGAGTTGGCGCAGGCCCTCAGCCGTCTGCAGGAGGAAGCTGAGCAGCTTTCCAGGCGCCTGGCTCAATACAAGGATGGGCTTTCTTTCGAGCCGGAAGAGTCGCGTTCGATCAACGAGAATTGCGATGTCTACGAGGAGATCATAAGAAAATACGGCCCGACTCTGGAAGATGCGGATAAGGTCTTTCGGGAAGCCAGGTCAAGATACGATACCCTGGTTGATCTGGAGCATAACGACGAAATCCTGCGCGCGGATTTAAGCGGCCTGGAGAAAACGCTTGAAAACGTCGCCGCGAAGATCACGCGTCTGAGAAAGAAGACCGCCCAATTCCTTAAAGAGACTATAGAAAAAGAGCTTTCTGAGCTGGGGATCGCCCACGCGCGTTTTGAATGCCGCCTGGAGAAGTCTCCGTTTAACGCGGAGGGAGCGGATAGCGCGGTTTTTTACCTTAGCCCGAACGCCGGCGAGGAGTTGAAACCGCTGGCGGAGATCATTTCTTCCGGAGAAGCCGCCAGGCTGATGCTGGCCCTGAAGAAAGCTTTGACCAGGGTGGATACGGTCCCGGTGTTGATCTTCGACGAGATCGACGCCCAGATCGGCGGACGCCTGGGGACGGTCACCGGGAGGAAACTGAAAGAATTGTCGTTGAACAGGCAGGTTATTCTTATTACTCATTTACCGCAGATCGCCTCGTTCGCCGACCGGCATTTTAAAGTCTCCAAGAAGGTCGCCGATAACCGGACAACGACGATCGTGGATCTGCTTGACCAGGACGCCAGCGTTAAAGAGATGGCTAAGATGATGAGCGGGGAAAAAGAAAGCCGTATTTCGCTTGAGCACGCCAGGGATATGGCTGCCGCGGCTAAGAAAAAGTAGATTTTTTAGCGGCCGCGGCCGAATAATGCCGAAAAATATTGTTTTTTAAGCAAAACCGGGGGCCGCGGCTTTCCCATGAAGAAGTAATAGAAATACTTGAAGTTGTCAGATAAAGGTGTATAGTATCTAATTTAGAAGCAGGTGAGGTGTTATAACCAACAACAGGAGGCAGAATGGGTTATCAGCAAAGTGGTGGTGGAGGATTCGGCGGAGGTCCCAGGGAAATGCATAAGGCGACTTGTTCGGAATGCAAGAAAGAATGCGAAGTCCCTTTTAAGCCCCGGAATGACCGTCCGATATACTGTAAAGACTGTTATTCAAAGCGTAAGAACGAAGGCCGTTAATACGGTTTCTCAGTTCGCGCGCCATTTTCCATAAAAGGGAATGGGGTCTTCAGCGCTCAATCAGTCCGCACGGCGTTACGGCGCGGCATTGCATATAACCCTGTCCCGGTCTAAAGCCGGGGCGGGGTTTTATTCAATAGTGTTCTTAGAACACGCGTGCAGTCCGCGGACGGAACAATGAAAAGAGCGCCCCTTAAGATCGATTTTAGCCTGCCTTATTGCGGTTTCGCTCGTTACCTTCAGTAAAACGGTTTGCGAAGACGATGATGCCGCTTTCGATGTGTTATGCGACGCCGACGATTATTTCAATTACGCCAATCTGTTCGCCGACGTTCTCTCTTGCGAGAGTATGTTTTCGGAACTTGGCGATGTTTCTCTTATGCCGCGGTTTATCCAGGCCTACCTTGAAAATCACGAAAAATCCCCTTCGGCCTTTCGATTATGCCGTTTCAGTGGATTTCTCTCATCATGCCGGGGCAACGCGTAGATGCCTGCGGGAGATGGCCAGAGTTGCCGCCAAGAAACTGGTGATCGCGGATTTAAATAAAAGAGGGACGCTGATCATGGATAGGATACACCGGCTGGAAGGGCGTCTCCATCCCGTGTCGAAGGTCTCGTTGGGGGCGGTCAAAATACTGTTGGAGAATATGGGAATGAAAGTTAAGACTTACAGAGGGGGTTGTCATACCGTCCTGGTGGCGGAGAAAAGGAGCTGGGAATGAAGATATGTATACCCACAGTGGATAAGAACGGTTTGGAAGCGACAGTCTGCGAGCATTTCGGCAGCGCGCCGTATTTTACCGTATGTGATACAGAGAACGGAACGGTAAATACTATCGAGAATAAAAATGCCCATCATTCGCACGGGATGTGCCATCCTATCGGTGCGTTGGGGAATCTCTCCATAGACGCGGTTGTCTGCAGCGGTATGGGAATGAGAGCTGTGGAACAGTTGAACAGAGGAGGCATCAAGGCGTTTCTTGCGTTAGGCGGGACCGTTTCCGGCGTGGTCAATAAATATAAGACCGGAGAGCTAAAAGAGATAACCGCGGAGAACGCCTGCAGGATGCACGGCTGTCATTGAAAAATAAGGGTTAAAAAGCGGGGTGCCCGGAGATACTTGACGCGGGGGCACTTCAGGTGTAACCTGTTGCTATCACAGAGAAAAACCGACCAGTCCCCTTATGACGATCATCGATAACAAGACAGGTATAATTTACCGGAAGTGGGAAGCCGCCGAACCGCGGGCCGTTTTACTGCTGGTGCACGGGCTGGGTTCTTACGGCGGAAGGTGGCAATTCCTGGCTGAATTCCTTCAGCGCGGCAATGTCGCTTCTTACGCCGTTGATTTGAGAGGTTTCGGCGAAACCCCTGAATTAAAAGGCCACATTGATTCATTCGACACGTATTTCAACGACATAAAAACCCTGCATACGATAATAAGTAGAGAATACCCGGGGAAGAAGATATTCCTTGCCGGAGAGAGCATGGGCGGATTGATCGCTTTTCTTGCCGCTTGCCTGAATCCCGGTTTATTCGACGGGCTTGTCTGCCTTGCCCCGGCTTTCAAGAACAGGTTGAAGGTAGGTTATCCTGATTATCTGCGTATGTTCTTTTACCGTGTGTTCAATCCCAAAAAACAGATGCGCCTGCCGTTCACCGCGGGAATGTGCACGCGCGATCCCGGCTACCGGCAGGTGATGGACACGGATAAACGGGAGATACGGTCGGCCACTCCGGTATTGTTAGTGAATATTCTGCTCGCGGAGGCGCGGGTGAATTCTTTGAAAGAAAAATTGACCGGCCCGGTCCTTTTTCAGGCCGCCGGGGATCTTGATAATTTCGTGGATCCCGGGGGAACGGAGAAAGTTTTTCGCGGATTGAAGACAGCGGACAAGAAAATGCTCCGTTATCCGTCGATGCTGCATTCACTTTCCGTGGATCTGGGCAGGGAAGAGGTGTTTAACGATATTTTAAACTGGGTGGATGAAAGGGTATGATGAAATATATCTTAGCCATCGACCAGGGGACTACCGGAAGCCGCGCCGTATTATACGATAAGCGCGGCGGTAAAGCAGCTATGGCTTACGAGGAATTCAGGCAGTATTTTCCCGGGCCGGGCTGGGTGGAGCATGATCCTTTGGATATCTGGCGCAGCGTGAATAATTGCATTCAGAAGGTCTTGAAGCGGGTGCCGGAAGCGAAGATTGCCGCTATCGGCATTACCAACCAGCGCGAAACCAGCGTTATCTGGGACAAAGAGACCAGCAAGCCGGTTTATAACGCCATTGTCTGGCAATGCCGGCGCACGGCGCGGCGCTGCGAGGCGTTGAAAGAACGAAAAGGCGCCGCGGAGTTCTTTTCTAAAAAGACCGGCTTGCCCATTGACGCTTATTTCTCCGCCACAAAAATAGAATGGATACTGAAGAACGTGCCCGGCGCGTTAAAGAGGGCCGGGCAGGGAAAACTGCTCTTCGGCACCACCGACAGCTGGGTGCTGTGGAATCTCAGCGGCGGGAAGACGCACGCCACGGATTTTACCAATGCCTCGCGCACGATGCTCTTCAATATCGAAAAGCTGGAATGGGACGCGGAGATACTCAAAGAATTCCGCATCCCGGCGTCGATCCTGCCGGAAGCCAGGCGCTCCAGCGGGAAGTTTGCCGCAAGCGTCAGGGTCGGCAGGCTCGCGGCCGGCATTCCCGTCTGCGGTATAGCCGGCGATCAGCAGGCGGCGTTATTCGGGCAGTCGTGTTTTTATCCGGGAACGGTGAAGAATACCTACGGCACAGGCTGTTTTATCCTTTTAAATACCGGGAAGAAGCGCCCGGTCTCAAAATACGGTTTGATCACCACTCTGGCCTGCGGCCCGCAGGGCGAGCCGGTATACGCGCTGGAAGGCGCGGTTTTTATCGCCGGCGCGGCTGTCCAGTGGCTGCGCGACGGATTAAAATTGCTGAAGTCCTCTGCGATGTCCGAGCGGATGGCGGTTTCTCTGCCGGACAACCAGGGCGTGTATTTTGTCCCGGCGTTGACCGGCCTGGGCGCTCCATATTGGGACGCGGAGGCCAGAGGGGCGGTCTGCGGGATAACCCGCGCTACCACCGGCGATCATCTTGCCAGGGCCGCGCTGGAGGCGATGTGTTATCAAAGTAAGGATGTTTTTATAGCGATGGAGAAGGATTCCGGGTATAAGATCAAGAGTTTGAAGGTGGACGGCGGGGCCGCGGCCAATAATTTTCTTTGTCAGTTTCAGGCGGATATTCTGGGTATCGAAGTGGTCAGGCCCAGGGTGATCGAAAGCACTTCTTTGGGAGCCGCTTACCTGGCCGGTCTTGCCTGTGGTTATTGGAAAGATAGCGCGGAGATCGGGCGTTACT
>JBAZGW010000069.1:0-7554 GCA_041652635.1 Candidatus Omnitrophota bacterium
GTCGCACTTACGATTACAATTCTCACTTCCCGAATTCCTATTTAGAAAACTTCGCGCTCGTCGAGACCTCGACGAGATAGATTTTTCACCCATCAGGACGGTCGTTTCCGTCGATAGACCATTTCTAAATAGGACTCCGGGTATCTTCTTCTCGCTTCTAGAAGAAATCCATGGCCGATCATTGCTGTCAAATCCAGTCATTCCGGGAGAAACGAAGAATCTGTGTTAGTCGAGACTCTTCAGCCTTTTGGGCTTCAGAGTGACGAAGCGAAAATCATGTCTTCTAATTGTCTTTACTTCGGCAAAGACATTCTAATTGGGACACAAGTTTTAGAGCACAGTCCACAGTTTTAGGAGCCCTTAGGAAAACTTGATATCCTCCACGTGCGCCGCCGGATTGGAGATCAAATTTATGCGCGTGCGGAACTTCCTCTCGATAAAAGCGAGCGTATTCTTGGCTTTCATCATTTCTTCGATCACCGCCGGATTCACCGTTATATTAGTCTCGGCCGCCGGGGTTTCTTTCAGGCGTTTTTTAGTCTCCTTAAACGCTTTTATCGCCACGGTCACCGCGGACTTAACCCTGCCGCGCCCCTGGCAATACGGGCAAACCTGATAAGAAAGGGTCTGAACGGTATTATGAACGCGTTCCCTGGTCATCTCGATCAGGCCGAATTTGGATATACCGAGCATATCGTATTTGGCGCCGTCTTTGCTTAAAGCCGTTTCCAGGGTTTTTAGGACTTCTCTGCGGTGGTGCTCCTTCATCATATCTATGAAATCGATAACGATGATCCCGCCCAGATCGCGCAATTTCAACTGGTGGGCGACTTCCACCGCGGCCTCGCAATTCACTTTAAAAGCGGTATCCTCCTGATTAAGGTTCTTATTCTTGAACCCGCCGCTGTTGACATCTATCACAACGAGCCCTTCCGTGGGCTCGATAATGATATAGGCCTTGGAACTAAGATAAACCGTGGGCTCGAACATTTTATTCACCTGGCGCTCTATGTCCTTATCAGCGAAAAGGTCATCCCCGCGGTAGAATTCTATTTTTCTGCCGGGAGAAGTCATGAATGTGCGCATAAATCTCTGGAGACGGAAGAACTCGTTCCTTGAATCAACGATGACTTTATTGACTTCCTCGGTAAAAGAATCCCTGATCGTCCTGAAGATCAAATCGTATTCCTCATGGATGAGCGCCGGGGCCGGTGTTGACGCGATATTCTGTTCCATCTTGCGCCAATGCCTTATCAGGAAATTGGCGTCTTTCAAAAGTTCCTGCTGCGATTTGCCTGAAGCGGCCGTCCTGACGATGAAACCGACCTTCTCTTTCTCTTTTATTTCCGAAAGCACCTGTCGCAGCCGTTTTCTTTCCGGAACATCCACCAGCCTGCGCGACACGCCGATCAACGCCTCCTGCGGCATAAGCACCAGGAACCTCCCGGCCACGCCGATGTGGCATGATAAGCGCGGCCCTTTGTTGCCGAAAGATTCTTTCACCACCTGAACAAGTATTTCCTGGCCTTTCTTGATCGACCCCAGAAGAGTGGAGACATTCTTATTGCTGCGATGTTTATTATGCCTGCCTCCGCGCCTCTTATGCGGCTGCTGCGGCGGCGGCTCAGGCTCGGACGCGGTGGGAGTATCGGATTCCAGGACATCAAAAGAATATTCTATTTCAGATAAATAAAGGAACCCTTTCTTTGCCAGTCCGATATCCACGAAAGCCCCGCCTATGGACGGCAGAACGGCGTCTATCCTGCCCTTGTAGATATTGCCGACTATAGTTTTATCCTGCGGCCTTTCGATATAGAATTCATCGAGTTTGCCGTCCGTCACCAAAGCCACCCGTTTTTCCTGGGGTTCCGCGTTGATCAAAATATCTTTAGGCATTTTACCTTTCAACTTTCTTCCCGTCTTCCGCGCTCACGTTATTTAACGAACATAAAGCGGTGAAAACATTGGATTCTTTTTCTGATGGGCGGCCGCGCGCGGCTCTCGGGGCAATATCCGTTTCGCCTTCTTGAAAGCACTCCCTCCCGCGACAAAGGATCCCGGGCAGGCTATCCCATCTCAGACCAAGACTGCGTTCTTTATCCTAATACCTTCAGGAAGCTGCGCCTGCAGCCTCCTGCAAAATTCATCGCTTCTGACGAACAGCGTCAGTACGACCGTGGCTTCCTCATTCTCGCTCTCAAGCCCCAATTTAAGGGCCCTGGCAATACTAAGCTTAACGTGAGGATTAAATCCTTCCGACATCTTCAACGGAAAATCCGCCCTGCGCATAGCCCGCATAAACAGGCGCATAAGGTCAAGATGGGAAATAAAACGTATCATTCCCGTCTTGCTGAAAATAAATTTAATTTTGTAATTCATACCGCTTTACCTTTTTTCGGGACAACATCCGGCCGGCTGGAACCAATGTGGCCGCAGACGAACCATATAGGGCCTCGGAGGCGGAAGCTACGGTTTCTTCACGGGTTCCTTATTCATACCGTCCATTTCCATGCTTTTTTCAAGCCTGAGTATCTCTTCCTGGGAAAAATCATTTTCCTTTATTATATTCGCGGTAATGAAAATTAGCAAATCCATTTTTGCCGTATCGAAGGTCTCTCTGCTGAAAAGCAGCCCCAGCAAAGGGATCTTGCTTAAAAAAGGCACGCCCTGCCTGGTCTTTATTTTTACGTCTTTAAGCAACCCCGCGATCACGATCGTTTCACCGTCGCGCATAAGTATGCGCGTTTCCGCTTCCCTGGTTTCGATGATCGGATACTGGGCCACCCCGGTCCCGCCCAGAGTGCTGGTATAAGAAGTTACCGCCGGGTGAACAACCATATTCACGCAATTATTGGCGCCGACCTGCGGAACGACATTCAACTGTATCCCGATATCCTGATAGTAATCCAGAGTTACCGTGGTAACGGTGGCGCTGGAAGAAGACGAAGTAGTGTCCTGTTTCAGTATCGGATACCTGGTGCCTACCAGGATCGTGGCCTCCTGGTTGTTCAAGGCCATGATACGCGGCGCTGAAAGCGTGTTAGTGCGTGAATCCTCTTCCAGCGCGTGCAGCATAACCTCGAATTCCGTGCCGTTCAATTTCTGAAAAAGCAGCTGCAACCCGGTATTGTAATACGAAGAGGCGGCACTGATATTCCCGTTTATTCCGCTGGAGAGCGGATTGAAACCTGAAGGCGAAACCTGAGAACTCAAGCTATGCCCGGCGGCAAGCGTAGAACTGCCGGTAGAAACAGTCGTTAAAGCTGGATCGGTGGCTCCGGAAGTGCCGGTGCCCACGTCAATACCCAGATCGCGCAATGTATCGCGGCTGACTTCCACGATACGCGTCTGGATCATCACCTGCTGAGGCATGACATCTATCTGGGTGATCACTTCATCTATCTTGTCCAGGACAGGCGGAATATCGCTTATTATCAAAGTCTTGGACCGCCCGAGTTTCTCTTCCGAAACGCGCTTGCGTTTACCCAAGGCATCGCTGCCGAATTCCCAACCCGCCTGCCCCGTCATTTCCAACACCGTTATTTTTCCGCGCGCCGACAGCTGCGGTTCCAACGCTCTCTTGGCGTCCTGCGCGTCAAGATACTTCATCATATAAACATGGGATACCGTGGGTTGGACCTGGGCCAGTTCAACCTCCTGTTTTTTCTGCGCGGTCAGCTTATCTATCGGAGCCACGAAAATAATGTTGGCTTTCTTTTCATAGCCGTAACCGTATGTCTGCAGGATCACGTCAAGCGCCCTTTCCCAGGGGACTTCCGTGAGGCGAATGGTAACATTCCCCATAACGTCTGGAGTGGTCACTATATTCATGCCCGACTTGTAGGAAATGATCTTCAACACATTGCGTATATCCGCGTCTTTGAAATCCAGGGTAACGTTACCGGCGACGGCGGCCGCGACCGCGGGCATTTCCTGAGTCTCCGCGGCTGTGGCGGCCCCCGGGGCAAAAACACGCCAACAGACAAAAAAACCCACTATTAACAACGAACTGAAATTGAATCTCTCCGGTCTGAAGACCGGAGGTTCATTTCTATACAACCCGCCACTGGTACTTTGACGGGTAATCTCCACGCACTCATCCCCGGTTTGAAAACCGGGGAATTCTGCGTTTCGATTAAACTTATTGTTTTCTTTCGCGGTCAAAGGATTCCTCCTTTTTCTTTTGTAACGGTATTTCTTTCAATTCACCGTCTTTCATCAATACGACTTTATTTTCCTCGATCTTGATCACCCGGTACCCGCGGACAGTGTCGCCTATACGAGCGACAGCGCCGTTGACTATCGCCAGGGACGACCCGTTCTCGTCATAAATAAGCCCTTCCAGCCTGATATCCCCCTCCCCGTAAGGAACTGCCGGCTGTATTATCCTGCCTTCCGGGGTTACCAACGGGATAAAAGGGTCGCGTCCCTTGCCGGAGGACGCGTTACCGGAAAGCGGGCCCATAATAACGGCGCACAGACCGATCAGAAAAAACACGCGTTTTTGACGGCGCATATTCCTCCCCAAAGGACAGATCAACGTTTATTCGCGTAGACCTTCAGCATCAGGCTGAAGTCCTGCGAAGTGTAATCTTTCTTATTCCTGCGGATCTTAATATCCTGGACCTGTAGAAAGTAACGGTAATTCTCCAGATCGGAAACGAACCTGACGGCATCAAAGAACCTTCCTGATAATTCCAGGGATATATTCACCGCCGATAACTTCACGGGTAAAGCGGAATCCTTGACCCGCGACTCTCCCTGCGGCAGTATCCGCATTATTTTAAGATTATCGCGCAGGGAAATCACGGAAATATCTCTTAGCAAAAGCGGCAGATCATCAAACTTCAGTATCTGCCGGGTCCCGCGGTTCTCTTTACCGGCAGCTCCCGCCGCCGGAGGCAAAGCCCCCGAAGAAAGCAATTCTTTGCTTTTCAGTGAGATATCTTTGCTCAACGCGTTCACTTTAACGCATACCTGGCGAAGCCGCTCTACCTGCCCCAGAAGCAGAAAGGCGCAATCCGCGTATACTATTATAACCAGAAACAACGCCGCCAAAAGCAGTTTTTTTATATCCGGCCTGGCATCCCAGTCTATTCTCCGCAGGATAGTCTTCATTTACGCGTTGTCCTTTTAGAGACTGCGTTGACCAAAAAATTCATTATCTCGTAACCGCCGGCGGTCTCCCTGCTGACCGCGCCCAGTTCGATATCCTCGAGATCTTTTGAAAAATCGGCATCCGCCTTCAAATCCGATATAAACCGGTTCAAAAGCTCCAATTCCCCCCCGCCGGGAGAGAAAACAGAAGCCTCAAGCAGCAACCCCTTATCCGAACAGGTAAGCGCGTTGAACCATATCCCCGCGGGCAATAATTCGCTTAATTTGGAGATCTTCAGCGACCAATTCATTCCGGCAGCGGAAAGAACCGCTACCGTATTATTGTCCCGCGAGAACGATTCCTGTATTTTCCTTTTCTGTTCAAAGGCCTTCAACGCCGGAAGCATCTGCTCCCATTTGCGCTCTAATGTAACGGCCTGCGCTTTCTTGGAAATACAAGCGAAAGCGAGCAAAATATTCAAGAAGAACATACCCGCGATCAGGACGGCGGATAGCGCGGCCAGCGACCGCCACGACAAAATCATAATTAATTTCTCTTCTCTGCCGTAACGCGCCCTGCGCAGTTCCTGCGGCAGAAGATTTATTTCTATCATAAAACATTCTCCTTCATACATCCCCGGGCCGGGCGCTTTCTTCCTTCAGCGCTTTCAAAGGGGATCGCGGTATTCCGCCCCGGAAGACGGCGGAATTTCATTTTCTCAACGCCAATCCGGCGGCAACGGCGAACCCCTTGCCTCCGTCGGGAACCGCCGAAAGGGCATCTATCCCGGAATTACGCAAAGGTTCCCAGGCCTCGATCGTAAGCCCCAGGACTTCCGATAATTGTTTCACGAATCCCTGCCACCCGGAAGCTTCCCCGCTAAGCTGGATACCGGAAACCGCCGCGCTGCTCTGGCTTTCGTAATAATCGAAGGAAACCCTTAACTCCATGGCCAGTTCCGATACCGCCTGAGAAAAAGCCCTGCCGAATTCATCCTGTGTTTCTTGCCGGCCGTTCGCCAGCGCTTCAGACACGGAGGCCTGGTTAAGAGAAGAAACAACGGATATGCGTTCTATTATCTTCGCCGCTCCCTGATGCAGGTCGCGGCTCAAACGCAGATTACCGGATTCAATAATATCAAGATTACTATTCTGCTCGCCGATATTCAACAACGCGAAAGTTCTCTTGCCGGAAGACTGAAGGACATCGGGACAGGCCGCGTTAAACGCGTTGAATACAGCCAAACAATCTATATCTACACACTTGACTTTCACTCCCGCCCGTTCAGCCATCTCCAGGCGCTGATTTACCAGTTCCTTCCTGGCCGCCGCTAAAAGCACCTGCATTTTATTATCGGAAGGCGCTCCGGCGGACATTATCTGGGCGTCAAAATAAACTTCTTCCAAAGGGAACGGCACATATTTCGACGCCTCGAACTTCAGCGCCTGAAAAA
Organism: Candidatus Omnitrophota bacterium; assembly: GCA_041652635.1. Classification (GTDB taxonomy): domain Bacteria; phylum Omnitrophota; class Gorgyraeia; order Gygaellales; family Profunditerraquicolaceae; genus Undivivens. Next base: position 6,552 of record JBAZGW010000069.1, read on the forward strand.
GTTCTTTTTTATCCATTTGAGGCATCGTTATGTAACGCATAACCACTGAATTGGAACCGGATATGGACAAATTCACTTCCTTCACTTCCGGAAAAGCAGCGGTTATCCTGCAAAATGCGGACTGCGCGTCACCATTGACGATATTCTCTTTGATCACATTAGAGAACTTTACCCCGGAAGTACCGGACACGGCCTTGACCGCTTTTATCTGCCCTGCGCCTATATCTATTCCCAAAGAAACGGCGCCGCGTCCGGCTTTAAGAATATTAAGCAACCCTGGGATATTCATTGCGCCTCTATGATTGTAACTCGTTAACTGCCGAAAACCGTAACCGATGAACGATTTTATAGCCAACCGCCGAAACTCTAACGAGACTCGTCCGCCATCAAAACGTCGGCGAGACTGGTCCGTCACTGATACGTTGACGGACTCGTCCGTCATTGAAACTCTGGCGAGGCTTCGCCCGTCACTAAAGCTTTACCGAGACTCGTCCGCCATTGAAACATTGGCGAGACTTGTCCGCCATTGAAACTCTGGCGAGACTCGTCCGCCACTGGAACTCTGGCGAGACTCGTTAAAAAAGCAGCGGTTCACCTTCTTTGAGCGGCATTTCCTTTTCCGGCTGCTCCTTCTCTTTATCGGGAATATCTTTTGCCGCGCCTTGATCAATAACCTTTAATATCTTCTCAACCGGCGGATCAACGGGAACATCTCCCCTGACCTCGGCCCTATCCGCCTGGCGCTCATATCTTGATACCAGCATAATCACAATTACCGCGGAAATCAAGCAACAGATCATGAATAAAACGATAAGCAGCCTTAAAGCCGGAATATTTTTCATATTTTACTCCTCCTGCCAAACCGGACGGGTATCAAGGCCGGAAATAAAAGAAGTGAAATTCGTCATATACGGGAAATACGGCGGGGTCATCCCGGAAAGCATCCTCGCGTCATAGACGAAATTCCGTCCATATCCTGAAATATTCCTGTCTCCGCTGAATG